>JAFMIA010000150.1 GCA_017854255.1 Pseudomonadales bacterium | reverse complement strand
GCATTTCAACAACGTTTAGATTGTCATAGCCATATGGAAAGAAAGACTCTGGATGCGTGGGCTTGATGTGATAACCCTCGAGGGTCCCCTCCGCCGTTAACTTCCAATTGATTTCTTCGACCTTTTCGTTCGACTCAAAAATGATCTGATCATCGGTCAAAAGTTTGGGAAGGGATTCCAACGCGCCAGGACCCACGGGTTCATCCTGCGTGATAAAGACCAAACCACCTTGGATATCAACCGAATGCACCGGCACCAAACCGTTATCGTCTTTATTAAGGTCAGGGAAACCATGCTCATGTGGCACATACTCTAGTCGGCCATCGAGTCGATACGCCCAACCGTGGTAATTGCAACGAAAGATTTTTGTGCAGCCGCTGCCATCCGCCAATTGCATGCCACGATGACGGCACGCATTACGGAAGGCGCGGATGGTGCCTTGTAAGTCCCGAACAACTACAATGGGGACGCCAGCGGAATTACGCGCGACGTAGGACCCTGGCTCCGGCAGTGCTGCAACAGGGCAGAATGGAATCGGTAATCGTCGCATGAGCCGCCGCTCGGCATCGAAGCGTGTTTGTGACGCGTAATGCTCAACAGGCTCGTACCACTCTTCATCACCGAGGTCGGTTGTGTTGTTGTCAATATGATCAAGTATGTGATCCAGCAGTTCGGCGTCGCTTCGCATGTTAGGTAACCCAGTATTTGTCATTAGCAAGTATTTATAAGGCAAGCATACTCTATTGTTAAAGAGACCATAAATGCGCCACAAGTTCATCCTAGTTCATAGCATCTTCAAACGGTTTGCTCTTTTAACGGATCATCATGGCGATATGTCAGACGAAACGGCGGTGATTAGCGGGGATGGTGCTAAGGGATCACCAGGTGGGTCCGTTCCTGTGCCCTTCGGTTTAGTGGTCATCTCAAATGGTGCTGCTAGCGCCTCACCGATTCTTGTCTTTCAAAAATGCTCAAATAAGCTCGGCTAATTCAACGTCGTGCTTTTGCTTGCCAACATGGCGATCATAGAACGCTAAATACTGCTCGCGGATGCCTGGCACCGCGTGGTCTACCTCTCGGAGTTCACGAGCGTAACATTCTGAAGATTACGCGCGCCGGCATGATCGGTGGCCACCGCGGTAGAACAATCTTCAGTGCTGATATCCGGTAGATTTTCACCGAAGAGAAAAAGCGCAAGCGGGAATCGTCATGAAACGAAAGTGATGCGCGTTCCGATCAAGCGTCGATCGTTCCGCTCGCGACAGTCTAATCCAAAGAATCGTGTGATTGCGTACTTCAGTTGGTTTGAACTACCGGAGGTCTTTGAGTCGTTGGCAAGCCAAGCGCAACAGGCTGTAAAATACCCCCGGACACGCGTGGTATATCTGATCTTTTAATCTCAAACCTCAGTCTAAGAATCGGTGAAGACAACCATTCTGAGGTTTGGCAGTCGTTTAATTTCAGGGGATAGACCTAAAAAATGCTGTAACAGCACCAGATTCATAGAAAGAGATCACCGCAGTTTCCATGCGCCAGCACCTTCGGTTCCCCGGGTCGAGCTGGTCAATGTCGCGTGAAATGAAGCTGCGTCAAACTAAGGCAGGTCCTTGATGCTCTGTTTTGCCCAATTCGCGTCTAAAAATTAGTCTTTCGTAAGCGTTGCACCCAGCCGCAGTCTCAAAGTAATCATACAAAGCACCGATTTTTTACGCTGATTGCATGGCAGTCTAGATAGGCTGTTTTCCCAAAAAAATTCTGATCTAATAACAGTCACCTGTAGGTAAAAGTCGCCGAGAGCGGCGTCAGGTTGTGTCAAAATGTTTTATAAATGGTCCCCGCTAAAATGGGGAGTGCGCGGCCTGGTTGTGATTTTGCTGCAAGCCTCAAGCGACTTCCGATAAGCGCAATAGACCAAGCAGTAAAAAAGGCTAAGTAATACAACTTAGGCGTTATCGCTGCAGCACGGTGTGAGAAGTACTAAATGTTTGCGTGTATCCGGTGACAGAGCCTTCAAAAAAATCCTTTCCTGAATGGCGAGCAGCGGCGGTATTCGACGCCCGATTGTTGCGCGGCAGGGGAGACGTGCGCGATCGTGAGATTCGACGACTGGGGCAGGCCATAGAGCGCTGGGGCTTTTTTGAGCTTCATAACCATGGCGTCGATCATCAGAGCCGCCAAGATTTGCTCGCCGCTCAGCGAGCGTTTTTTGCCCTGCCCGACGCGCAAAAACGCAGTTTGCAGCGCACCGCCATCAACGCGCGTGGTTATAACCCGGAGGAGTTGACGAAAAATCGTTTAGATGCAAAGGAGATTTTCGACGTTGGACACAAGCCGGATCCCTTGGCAGCTGATGATGCCTTGGTTAATCGGGTCGTGGATGGTTGGAATCAGATGCCGGAGGATATAGCCATAAGAGAGCCGATATGGCGCTGGTTTAACCTGTGCGAACCCCTGGCGATTGAGGTCTATGGCTGGTTGTTGCAGGCGTTGGGCGCGCGCGACGCGCTTGCTGCGCACACTAATCAGCACACGAGTTTTTTGCGTCTCAATGCCTACTCAGATGCACAGCAAAAAGAACAGTCAAAAAACGAAAAGGTCGAAAGCGAAAAGGTCGAAAGCGAAGATGCCGATTCAATGGTCCCTTTAGGTATTCATCGGCATACCGATGCAGGATTGCTAACCTTGCTCATTGAAGATGGACACCACGCACTTCAGGTTTTGCATGCCGGGCAGTGGCGGACGATCGAGCCTTCTCCCAATGCCTTTATCGTGAACACGGGAGACATGCTTCAGGTATTGTCTAATGATCGGTTCATCGCGCCCGAACATCGCGTGCTGGGATCAGTTGCAGGCCAATACCGACTCAGCGCGGCGTACTTTTTCAACCCGCCTTATGATCAGATCATTCAGGCGCTGCCCTCGGAGGATAAAGACTTAACCTTTGATGCGCCGCGGTATCAGAGCTTCACTTGGGAGGCATTTCGTCGACGTCGGGGCGCGGGTGATTACGAGGATTTGGGTGAAGAAATACAGATTAGTCACTATCGCGTTCCGGGCCGAGATCGGGCGAAATTCTAAATCTTAGTGTTCAGCAAGTCCGGACGCAGATTTCTTGCGAATTTCAGGGTTAACCAAGTTGGTACCCATCAAGTGTCGCCGCGGATACGTCGGGTGTCCTGCTAGATATAATGTATTTCTGCACTGCTTTTCGACAGCAACACCCCACGCGGTCTTAAATGAAATTTTTTGCGCAGCTTCCTGGTTATAAAGTTACCAAGCAAAGCGTCAACAAATCCAAGGGCTACGCAATGCGTGCTTCATTCAAAAGGGGAAAGCGTCTCTTGCAAAAGCCAGTTAGCCTAGTGATGATAAAAGCGCTGGCGCTTGGGATGCTTCGAGCGCTGCACGATTGCACGACCCATTATTGCAATACAGAGATAAGGAGATACCTATGCAACACCCAGCCCACAAAGCCTGGCCAATCGTC
>JAFMIA010000149.1 GCA_017854255.1 Pseudomonadales bacterium | reverse complement strand
GATCGCCATCGAGGTCAGCAAGCGCGCAGGCGTCAGCTTGGTCGATGTTGTGGCCGGCGTGCGCGAGGCCGTGGAGTTGACGCGCCTAGACCTGCCGCGCGCGGTTCAAATTGACTACATCGCCGATCAGTCGCCTCAGACGATCGAGCAGATCTCAACGCTGCAGGGCAATATCTCAACCGCGATGTTCTTGGTGCTCACTGTGGTTGTGGCCGCCGTTGGGTTTAAGTCGGGCATGCTGGTCGCTTTGGGGATTCCGTTTTCTTTTTTATTCGCCTTTATCTTTGTATCGGCGCTGGGCTACACCTATAACTTTATGGTGATGTTCGGAATGCTGTTGGGCTTAGGGATGCTGATCGACGGCGCCATTGTGGTGGTCGAACTCGCCGACCGAAAGATGGCCGGTGGGGCCCCGCCTAAAGCTGCGTACCTCGCCGCAGCCCGTCGTATGTTTTGGCCGATTTGCGCCTCGGTGGGCACGACGCTTGCGGCGTTCTTGCCGCTCATGTTCTGGCCGGGCGTGACCGGTCAATTCATGCGCTACCTACCCGTGACCGTGTTTGCCGTTTTAGCAGGCTCCTTGCTCTATGCTTTGGTGTTCGCCCCGGTCTTGGGCGGGCTGCTCAGCCCTAGCCGAAACCAAAAAGGCGACCCGCTGGCTGATGTAGGACCCGACTTCGAATACAGCAGCTTATCCGGTATTACAGGGCTCTTTGGCCGCGTTTTGGCGTCTGCAACCCGGCATCCGGTCTGGGTTCTGGGGATTACACTAGGCTTATTGTTTGCCATTGTCCGGTGGTACGGCGTTGCTGGTAACGGCGCGCAATTCTTCGTTGATGTAGAGCCCAGCTTTACGGGCGTCTCGGTTGGGGCTAAGGGTAATTACTCGGCGTCTGAAATGCGGGATCTGGTTACCGATGTTGAGCAGCGGGTCGTCGCGCAAGGGGATATCAAGAGTATTTACACACGCGCAGGCAGTGGCACCACAGGGGGCGCGGGTAGCGGTCAAACGGGCGATGAGATTGGGTTTATGTTTGTCGAGTTAACTGACCGGTTTAGCCGCAGTCGCGACGGCTGGGCGGTGGTTCAGAGCTTTCGGGATGCGATCACAGGGCTGCCAGGGGTTCGGGCTGAAATTAAAGAACAAGAACGTGGGCCGCCGGTGGGCAAGGATTTGCAGATCCAACTGCAGGGCCAAGACCTGACTCAGTTGGCGATCGAAACCAAGCGCGTGCGCGCCTTTTTGGAGTCGATGACGGGCGTCATTGCGGTGGATGACACGGCGCCGGTGCCGGGGATCGATTGGGAAATCAAGGTGGACCGAGAAAAAGCGGCGATGATGGGCGCGGATGTGACCTCGGTGGGGTCGGCCATCCAGTTAATGACCAACGGCGTGCTGATTGGGCGCTATCGGCCCGACACGGTGGACGACGAGGTCGATATCCGGCTGCGCTATCCCCAAGCCAACCGCGGGTTCTCCAAGCTGGATGAGTTGCGCGTCGCAACGCGAGATGGTCAAGTGCCCATCAGCAGTTTTGTGTCGCGCACCGCCCAGCCCAAGGTCAGCACTATTTTTCGGCAAAACGGCCAGCGCATTATGTACGTTCGCGCCAATGCCGCCCCGGGCTTCTTACCCGAAACGCTGGTCGCAGAAGTCGAAGCTTGGCTGACAACCGCGCCGGTTGATCCGGCGATTAAAATTCAATTCCGAGGGGCGAACGAAGAACAAGCCAAGACGTTAGGCTTTATTGGGTCTGCCTTCACGTTGTCCTTGATGCTGATGGGAATCTTGCTGGTCACCCAATTCAACAGCTTTTATCAGACTTTCTTAGTGCTATCGTCTGTCGTGATGTCAACCGTTGGGGTGCTGTTGGGCCTCATTCTGACGGGCCAGCCCTTCAGCGCGATCATGACCGGCGTTGGGATTGTCGCGCTGGCTGGGATTATCGTGAACAACAATATTGTGTTGATCGACACCTTCAACGAGCTGAGGCAAAGCCATCCAGAGTGGACCCTGCGGCAGACCGCGACCCACACCGGTTGCTTGCGCTTGCGGCCGGTGTTCTTAACGACCTTCACCACGGGCTTTGGGTTGCTGCCCATGGCCTCGGGCGTGTCGATCGACCTGATCGGTCGGTCGATTGAAGTGGGCGGCCCGGTTGCGTCATTTTGGATGCAGCTGGCCTCCGCGATTGTCTCGGGTTTAACGTTTGCGACCCTGCTCACATTGATCGTAACCCCTGCGATGCTGGCGCTGCCGGAAGTATTGGGTGAGTTCCGCGATCGCCTAACGTCGTTCAGACGCTCGAAGGCCGCAAGTTCCGCGTCGGTTTAGCGCGCGGCATCTGATGGCGATATTGAGTGCAACGCTTGCCGTTAGGCCCCCCTAGCGCGCATGGCTGAGCCACGGCTCAGGGCCAGGCCGTTTAGACCGAGCCTGCTCTGAAGGGTTTTGGGCGGTTAAATTTGCACAATGCTGGATGCGATCGTCTGCGTGCGCGCCTCGAAGGCAGTCTGCGTGCCATCTCCGTCGGTCGCGCACACTAAGTAGCCGCCGCCCTGGGCGATGGATCGCGCTATGTCTGGCCACATCAAGTCCGGCATTTTTGCCTCATCCCATTGTTTGGCGATTTTAGGGTCCATATTTCTAGGGCCGCCAAAGCGCTCGGGCCGGGCGCGTGCACCATCCCAAATTTTCGTGTTCAGAAGCCCCGGGCAGAGAATGGTCGAGGCAATGCCTTGGTCCTCGAGTTCGGCGCTTAAAGCATCGGCAAAAGCGAAGGTGGCATGTTTGGTGGTGGCATAGAGCGGAAATGCGCCCGCGGGCGATCGCAAGGCTGCGGTCGACGCCGTAAACCCAACATGGCGCGGGCCTTCAGCGTCTTGCATCAGCGGCGTAAAGGCTTGCGCGGTCCAGATCACGCCGTAGACATTGACGCCGAGCGCCCACTCGATGGCGTTGGGCTTGCCGGTCAGAATGGGCGAGCCAACGCCAACGCCTGCATTGATCCACAACAAATTAAGCGGGCCATGGGCCCGTAAGGCGTCGGCGGCGGCAAGGCAGGCATCGCGATCGGATACATCGAAAACGATGGGGAAGGCGCTGCCCCCAATCTCACTGACGACGCGTTCTGCTGCGTCTTGCCGAATATCTTGGACAGCGACGGTGAGTCCTGCTGCTGCAAGCTGTTTGGCCAGCATTTCGCCAATGCCATCGCCAGCGCCGGTCACCATCGCCAGCTTGCCTTGGTATTCGTTGAGTTTCGTCATACTTTGAAATCCTCATTAATAATGTTTGCGCCGAGCGCTGCCGCACGATTCTGGAGGATAGGCCGCCTCGATGGAAGCCAGCCCTGTGAGGGCGACGTTGGGTACGCCTTGCCAGCTCACCGCTATCGTAACCATTCTGCTCGGGCGCTGGGTTGATTGGGCAATGCTTTCCCAAGCTGACCGTTTTTTATGCTTGAATAAGATCCTGTGTTGCATGCTAAGCGGTGCGCGAAACGGTGCAATC
>JAFMIA010000148.1 GCA_017854255.1 Pseudomonadales bacterium | reverse complement strand
GGCTCACAACAACCACGACAATCTCATTCTACGAAGAGACAATAAACCAACAACCAACTCTTAGCCCGGAGCAGATCATGACCGAAGACCAAATTGATATTTTTTACGAGCTTGAAATTGCGGATGGCAAGGCGGATGAGTTGCGCAGCATTGCGCAACAAATGGTCGCAGCTAACCAAGCAGCAGAGCCCGGGACACTGGTCTACAATGTCTACATCAGCGAAGACGAGAAACTGCTCACTTTTTGGGAAACCCATGCCAACAATGATGCCATGCAGTTTCATTCAGAGCGTTTTGCAGGGGGCAGCTTTGTGGGTCAGATCTTAGACCGGACCCAGAGCGCCCGCCTCTGCCTTTATGGCGCAGTCTCTGACGCGATGAAGGTTTGGGCCAAGGACCACGGCTTTGAAGTTGAATATGCAACGCGCATTGCCGGCTTTACCCGATAACCAACAATCAGTCGTTACCGACTAATCGCCGCATTAGCTAATATTAGACCACGCGGCTTAATCCCCCAAACGAGCCTCGGCGTCATGAAGGCTTGCGAGGGCGTGCCGACGCCGATGCGCCTCATCCGCCGGCGCCAATTGCCAAGTGCTCATAAAATGCTGCGCGGCTGCGGCGACATAAACTTGCCACAGTGCGAGCCGCGTCGGATCAACCGAACTCAACGCGCTGTAGGCGGCGATAAAGCGCTGCATGCCTTCACGGCCAAACAAGTACCGCAACTCAACACTCGCGCCAGCCACATCCGACAAGGGGTCGCCGATCGCCGCGTCTTCCCAGTCTAAGACCCCGGTGATGCGACCCTGCTCCCACAACAGGTTCTGAGCCCAATAGTCGCCATGCAGCAAGCAGGGCGCACCCTTAAAACCGGTATCGGTGAGCGCGCCCAATCGCGCCTTAAGACCGCCCCATTCTGCCGCCGTGGGCAAATACTCAAACACTTCCGGCAGTGGATCAAGGCGGCTTGGCAAG
The DNA here is from genome assembly GCA_017854255.1 of Pseudomonadales bacterium. Classification (GTDB taxonomy): domain Bacteria; phylum Pseudomonadota; class Gammaproteobacteria; order Pseudomonadales; family Azotimanducaceae; genus UBA9926. The sequence continues at coordinate 2,544 of JAFMIA010000148.1, read as the reverse complement.
GCTGGCAAGTTCTGGATCGGCGCCTGATGAATCCTAAAGAGTTGGCTGGCCATCTCATCGATGTACTCGAAGGCTTCACCCGTTGGGATCACGCTGGATCCTGGTATGGCTGCCATGATCACGAAAGGAGTGGCGGCCAGGGTACAACGAGCATCAAACAAAATCGGCTGAGGCACGGGCAGATCAAGACTGTGCAAGGCCTTCAGTAGATCAAATTCCAGCTCAGCCGTGTAATGACTTTCAACTGGCGCATGTTCGCGTACGACCACTTGCGCCAGCGCGCCAGAGCTGTGCGCAACTTCCAGGGCATACACTTGGGCCGAAACCCCGCCGGTCAGACGCCGGGCCGATCGCAGCGCAGCGCCCGGCCAAACTTCGGCAACCAACTCTGCCTGTTTCAACGCATTCATGATTTACCTTCAAGCTGTACCTTGCTGAGGACGGGGCCCTCTAAAAAGCGCCTGGCCTCAGCCCTTATCCAAGCAACACGGTTTCAAGCCGCCGATCCTGACCTGGCGCGCTGGATCAAAACAGGATTAACACGTCAGAAAGCTGCTGCCATCAAGTGCCGCTCGGATGGTATCAGGGACCTGTATGTGCATATGAGCCAGTATCGAAGGCACTATATCCACAATCGCGGGGGTGGCATAAAACCGATCAGCCAAGCAGTCGCTATTGGTCGCAATCCAGGTACTGCGTTCTCTCTCAGACTGACCACCATGCCCTTTACCATTCAAGGCGTCACGTCCGTGGTCTGTAGTGATGACAATGAGCCAATCTTCATCGAGCGTCTTTTGCCGCGCTTCAATCGACGCCCAAAGCGTGCCCACCAAACCATCGGTAAAGCTTACTGCCGCATCCATCTCGGGGCTGTCGCCGACTCGATGGCCCACATCATCGGTGTATTGGAAATAGACCCAACTCAGGTCTGGGCCTTTCGCTAAAAGATACTCAGCGGCCTGCTCAGCAAGGTAGCCATCGATGGCTTTGATGTTCGTCGCCGCCCGATCTTTTGGAAAGCGTTCCACATCGTGCTCTAGGCCATCCAGGTAATAATCCAACTTATAACCACCGGCGGCAGCCAGTCCGTCACCAATCAGTTTGGTGCGGTTGTCCTCCCAAGTCGAGAACAGCGCCGTCGAAAGTCCTGGCGCATGGGTCTTCGCCATTCGGAAAATATCCCAATAGGCATAATTCGGCGACGCCACCTCGTTATCAAACACCTGATGCTTGTTGGCCCAGGTGCCGGTCAATAAGCTTTGATACCCCACGGCCGAGATGGTGGGACTTTCGGACGCCCCGCCGGTCTCACCGCCAACGTAGGCACGACCAAAACCACCACTGGCCGTAATCTGATCGAGATTGGGCGTTGCCACCCGCTCGATCACATCGGTCGGAATACCATCCATGACAACAAAGAGTGTTTTCGGTACGGTCATCTCAGCCTCCGTGACAGTCCAGTGCATTAGAGTCAGCAGTAGGCCCGCAACGGCCCTGCAAAGCCGGCGGCGGTCGCCCAGCCCCATAAACAATAACCGCGTCATAAGACGCGGTTATTAGTAGGACGGATCCTCTCAAAACTGCGCGCTGTCCAACGCCTTAGGGCATGCCCTAAGCAAGCAGTTCGAGGGGTATCAACCCGTTTGATCACTCAAACTTGTGGCGGAACCGAAGTCCAACCGTACGAGGTCGGTTAGAGGTCACGCGCTGATCATAGGTTGCACCATTGATAAACACTTCGCCCCGCTCATCCGTGATGTTCTTCACGTAAAGCTCAGCAGACCAACTATCGCGTTCGATCCCAACCGCCATGTGACCCACTTGGTAGTCACCTTGCTTTTTACGGGTTCGCGTTGTGCTGTCGATGTCATACAACAAATTGTAAGACTCTCCCACCGACGTGTACGAGCCCTGAACAAAGGCCGGCATACCACCGATGTTAAAGTTGTAACGAGACGACAAGTTCCACTTGAGCTCAGGCACCCGCGGTAATTCATTACCCGCTGGCGCGTTTGGCGCGGCACCCGCCGCTTCTGCGGCCGGGTTAACCCAATAGCTTTCGGTTAATTTTGAATCGATCCAGGAAAAACCAAAATTAAGATCCCAGTTATCCGTGATCAGATAGGCGCCTTCAATCTCAAGCCCATCGCTTTCGGCATTCCCCACGTTGTCCGTCAGCGTGAGTACGGAGACAGAGGTATCGATCTTAGACAGCTGGAAATCATCCCACTCTTGCGTGTAGTAAGCTGCGTTCAAGCGCAGTCGACCATCGCCAAATGTGCCTTTCATTCCGAACTCGTAGCTGGTCAAGATATCCGCCTGATAGGCGCCAGCAATGGCGGTCACACTCAATCGGTTCAAACCACCTGGGCGATAGCCTTCGGAGTAGGTCCCATACACCATGACATCGTCGTTCACGGTATAGGCGGCATTAAACTTGCTCACACTGTCTGACTCGGAAATCTGAAGATCATTGTTGATTTCTGGGTTACCACGGGGACCATATCGGTTGGGCCACCAAATGGTGCCGGAGAAGCCAACCAA
>JAFMIA010000015.1 GCA_017854255.1 Pseudomonadales bacterium | reverse complement strand
GAGCAGTGTCCTGAAAAAACCTTTACCTTACTTGAGGGCCGCGCGGCCGTTGGCGGGACTTGGGATCTATTTCGGTACCCCGGCATCCGCTCGGACAGCGACATGCACACCCTAGGCTATAGCTTTAAGCCGTGGACCCAGGCTAAATCCATCGCCGATGGACCGTCGATCCGCGACTATGTGAATGAAACGGCCGATGAGTTTGATATTCGACGACATATTCGCTTCGATCATAAAGTGCAGACCGCGTCATGGGATTCAACTCAATCGCGCTGGGTTTTAACCAGCACCCTATCCGATGGCAGCACAACCAAGATATCTGGCGACTTTTTGTTTATGTGCGGCGGCTATTACAGTTACGACAAACCCCATCGACCAGAATTCCCGGGTGAATCACGCTACCAAGGCCAGGTTCTACATCCTCAATTTTGGCCAGAAGACCTCGATTACAACGGTAAAAAGGTGATCGTCATAGGCAGTGGCGCAACTGCCATGACCATTGTCCCCTCGATGACGCAAAAAGGGGCCCAGGTCACCATGGTTCAGCGCTCACCCACTTACGTGGTTTCCCGGCCCGCCGAAGATAAAATTGCCAATACCCTGCGCAAGTGGCTCCCGGAGAAATGGGCCTATGCGATTACTCGACTGAAAAACACGACCCTCAGCGGTTATTTCTACCGCCAAACCCGAAGCCAGCCCGCCAAAACCAAAGCGCAACTGCTCGGTATGGCCACCGCCAATCTCGGCGAAGAAATGGTTAAGGCGCATTTCACGCCGAGCTATAACCCTTGGGATCAGAGGATGTGCCTGATCCCGGATGGCGATCTATACACGTCGATTAATGAAGGCAGCGCCGAGGTTGTCACCGGCGACATTGAAACCTGGACTGAGCAGGGCCTTTTAATGAAAGACGGCACCGAAGTCACTGGCGACATTATCGTCACCGCAACTGGGATTACTCTGACGGTGATGTCGGGCATTGCCTTTGATCTAGACGGCACAGCGATCAACTTCCCAGACACCTTTACCTACAAAGGCATGATGTACTCGGGCATTCCCAACATGGCCCATACCTTTGGCTATATCAATGCCTCCTGGACTTTGCGCGCCGACCTGACAGCAGAATATGTCTGCCGATTGCTCAACCATATGACCGCGCACCAGCAAGCCGTGGCAACACCCACGCTGCGACCTGAGGATGCCAACATGCCAACCGGCGACTGGATCGAGGACTTCTCGGCGGGTTATATGCGCCGCATGATGCACCTGTTCCCAAAACAGGGGCAAGGCCCTTGGCGCAACACCCAAGACTACAAGCTGGATAAGAAAATGATTCGGCGCGCGCCGATTGAAGATGGCGTGTTGGTCTTTACGGACGCGGGCAACCTGGCGCCTGCCATGGATTCGCCCGCTCTAACCAAGGTTGCCTAGCGCGTGCCGTAGATACATGCCCGTATCGTTATTCGGCTTTGCGGCAGCCTTGTTCCACACCTGATGCCAACTCGCCAGAAAACACGGCGGTTATGAAGCTCAGCCTTTAATCCAAAATTTGCCACAACACGTCCCACGCTCGCTCGATTTGATGTGGCCATCTAACCCTCGTCTTGAATCTGTGTGTCCAATTTAGCGTTCAGCCGATCTACAAACCCGAACAAACTTTTATTCCCCGATATTGCGTGTAGAATTCCAACCTCAAAGCGGTTGAGACCTGAAAATGAGGTCCTGCAACCTTTAGCAAATTAGGATTTAAGGGCCATTTGATGTCGAAGAGTTTTGAGGTTCAGGGTGTTGTTCATTCCATTGGCGAGACCACCGAGTATGGTCAAAACGGTTTTACCAAACGCGAGTTTGTTCTAAAGCTCACGGGCGAGGGCGAAAATAGTGATTACCCCAACTATATTGCTTTGGAACTGATCAAAGACAAATGCGCCCTGATGGACCAGTACCAAATTGGCGATGAGATTAGTACGCAGTTCAATCTGAACGGCCGTCTTTGGACCGGGAACGACCGCCCAGAAAAATGCTTTACCAGCTTACAAGCTTGGAAGATCGATTCCCTAAGCGCGGGAAGCGGCGGCAGACAAGAACCACCACCGGGTGACTACAGCCAAATCCCACCCGATTTTGACGACGACATCCCTTTTTGAAGCATTCGGATTTTATAGGCGCTTTTTGAGTGCCAACTTCCGGGTACAATTAGGGCCCACTTCAGTATCTGTTCCAAACTATCGGGTCGTCTCGCAGACCCAATGATCCCGTGCTAAAACCCCGGCCTTCGCACGGGCTCAACGCCCCCGACGGAGATGAGCGTTTCCACACAGTCTCGAATGGAAACGTCCAGCGGCCGAAACGCCATGCCGAGCGTGTCACAAATGCGATCATTGCGCAGATCGCAACCGCCCCAAATGGCTCGAAATTGCGCCTCTTTCGCCTGCACCGATTCAGGCAATGGGTCAATGAGTTCAGCACCCGCAAAACCCAGCTCTGGCAGCAGCCGATCGATACTTGCGCAAACGTCTTCGACATTGCGGGTCTCGGTCGACCAAGCAATGTATCGCTCGCCATTTTGCACGTTAACGCTTTCAAGCATTCGGATGTGCGCCTCGGCAACGTCTCGCACGTCAACCGTAAACCAAGCCCGGTACGCACCGATCACGTTCTGTGAGTACTGACCCAGCAGCATGGTCTCGATATGATGCTGCCAGGGGCCAAAATTCTTCTGATGCGCCGACAGGATCGGCCCCACGTTATCCCCAGGACAACAGGTAATCGCGTCCCATCGACCACTCTCCTCAGCCGCATCGGCAAAGGCCCGTTCAGCCAGCACCTTGCCCATGGAATAACCTTGTCCGCGATTGGCTTGACGTTTCGGGTTTTGCTCATCGGGATAGCGGTCTTCGTAAAGCACCGGTCGGCGCACAAGTTCCTGCATATCGGACTCGGACATGACCGCTGCAATACTGGACGTCACCACCACTCGATTCACCGTTTCCGACTGATTGACGCTATTGATAACGTGATCGCAAACCCGCTTCACATACTCCATGTCATCGTAGGTGCTGACGTGAGATAAGTGCGCCACACCCTGGCAGCCTTTAAAGATCTCATCAAAACAGCCCGCTTCATCCAAGTTTGCGGAATGCAGAGACAGACGACCCGAGGCATAACCGGGCATTGCTTTTAAGAAACCCACTTTGTCGTCGTCATTCGCGTCGCGCACGCAAGCCCGCACCCGATAGCCTTCCTCTAATAGTTGGTGCACAACCCAACCGCCAATAAAGCCCGCGCTGCCTGTTACGGCTACGGTGCCACCTTGAGGAATTGGCGCCATCGCTGTTCTCCTTAAATTATTTTTGAATCTACCCATGATACTTGAGCTGAGCCACTTTTGTTGCGCCAAGAACCGGGTTTTGCCGATGCGGGATCACTTGAACGATTCGGACATACCAAGAAAGTGAGTAAGCGCAAGCGGCGCGGTTATTGATACCCAGATGCCAGGCACGTGATTGACCTGCAGCAAGGCCTGGGCGATGCTTGGCAACCTTGCCCTCAGGAGTACGCTATATGGCCCTTAACCCCCAAACCGCTGCGTTTTTAGCAACGCTTTTTGCAGGCGTTGATCCCGAGGCGCCAGTCAGACCGCCATCACCTGCTACGTCTCGTGCTGGTTATCTTGGCATTGCCGCGGCCTTTGGGCCCGGGCCAGCGCTTCAAAGCGTGCAAAACACCACGATTGCAGGCTCACTTGGCGAGATTCCGATCCGCATTTACCGGGATCATGAACAAAGTGAAGCACCTTGCCTTGTGTACTATCACGCCGGCGGCTGGGTGATCGGAGATCTAGACACCCATGATCATCAGTGCCGGCAGCTAGCGCAGTTAAGCGGGGCGACCGTCATCAGTGTGGACTATCGGCTTGCACCCGAACACCCCTTTCCCTCGGGTCATATCGACAGTCTCGATGCGCTGCGATACATCGCAAGCAACCCCGATGAATTTGACATCGACCCCAAGAAAATCGCGATTGGGGGCGACTCAGCCGGCGGCAATCTCGCGGCTTATCTCGCAATTTGCGCGCGAGCAGAAGGAATCTCACTCGCGTTACAGATCCTGCTGTATCCCGTCACCGATACCCGATCTTATCTCGATGACGTGCACGACTTCGCCTACCCATCAATTGATGAGAACAAAGACAGCCCATTGCTCACCCTAGAGACCATGCGGTTTTTTGCGCGAGAGACGCTTTCTGGATCAGAAACGACTTTGTCCGCCAGCGATTGGCGCCTATCACCGATTCTAGCTGAGGACTTATCGAACCTTGCGCCCGCCTACATCGCGGTCTGCGAACTCGACCCGCTCCGAGATGAGGGCATTGCTTATGCAAACCGGTTAACCGAGGCTGGCAATACCGTGACCCTTTCAAACTGGCCCGGCCAAGTGCATTTGCTGATGCAACTGGCACCGGTCACCGATGACGGCCGCCGCCTGCTTGAAGCGGTGGTGAGCGCGCTGAAATCGGCCTTTGCAGGAGAAGCCTTATGAGCCAAGCGCCTGTTGCCTTGGTCACCGGCGCGGCCCGGGGGATTGGCCTTGCCATCGCGCAAAGTCTCATCGCCGCAGGCTATCGCGTCATGGCCGCAGATCTTGGGGCAAACCAAGCCTGGAACTATGAACTCGGACAATCGAGCGATATCGCGCAGGCGCTACAGACCGACTCGCCGCTCGCCGATAACACCCCGCCTTTCGCGGTATGCACGGTCGATGTCACCAATAACGCAGCGTGTGAGCAGGCCGTTCAAAAAACCATCGAGACCTTTGGCCAACTCAACTTGCTGGTGAACAATGCCGGGATCGTTGACTCCGGCCCCATTACAGAATTCAGTGAAGCGGCCTGGGATCGGATTTTTGCCGTTAACACCAAGGGTATTTTCCTGATGTCGAAGGCCGCTATTCCGCACCTTTTGGTTGCCGACAATGCCAGCATTGTTAACACGGCGTCGATTGCGGGAAAGAAGGGCGTGTCGAACATGGCCGCCTATTGCGGCTCGAAATTCGCGGCAATCGGGATCACCCAGTCTATGGCTCAGGAACTTGCCCAGGATAAGATCCGAGTGAATGCCATCTGCCCCGGCATCGTCGGCACCGCGATGTGGCTGGATCATTTGATCCCAAAGAACAATGCTGACAATGCAACACCCGTTGATTTCGCAACCCAAACCCAGCAGCTGATTCCGATGGGGGTCGCCCAGACCGCGCAGGATATGGCGGATGCCGTGCTCTATCTCGCCCGCGCCAATAACGTAACCGGTATCGCGCTCACCGTTGCAGGCGGCATGGAGATGAACTAAGACTGAGCGGCTGATGCGGATACCAACATATTTTGAGCGCAGAAACGAGTCCCTATTCCTGGTGATCTAGCCGTTACCCTTGCGTTAGCCAAATAAGGCCTTAACCAAACCCGAACGAAACTTGATCAACGGGCAGTCGCGTCCTAGCCTTGTAGCCTCACCATCAAGGAGCAGGAAGAGATGAAACATTTAATGTTGTTGGTTATGGGATTGGTCTTGTCAGTGGGCGCGTTAGGGGACGCACTTGCGCCGAAGTTGAGCAATCATTTTCAAGCACAATTTACCATCGATTCCACGTTTACCCGAGACGGCAAGGACTATGAGGTATCGGCCTCAGGAGAAGCGGGACCTTATGGTCGCGCCTATCTGTCGTATGTCTTTACGGACAAGCAGGCATTGGGCGATCGAGGCGAGTTTACGGGTTTTGCCTGGACACAAAACGGGGAGGATATCGTCACAGCAACGTTACAAGGCGTTTACGTTAAGGATGGCAACCTATTTAAACTACACACCTTGGATGCAGCCAGTAATGGCAAATTTACCTACGCGGTCGGCACGCTTAATTTCGTGACCAAAACCCTTGTCTTCGAGGCCGCCGATCTCGCGATAAAGTGAGGTTTGCCTGGCAATAATGCCGAGTCAATGTCAGCGGTCATCACATCGCGCGCATTCCTAGACGGTCGCTGGCGGAAGGGCCTTGCGTGATGACCTTCCTCTGCTTTTTCTGAAGCCTGCTTGGCGTCGACATTCATCACGGCGAAGCCCACAGGGCGCTTTCGCGCGGCCTGTTTTGCGCCTTGCATCAAACTAAGCGGAACTTTCTTTTCGCCCACAAAAAACAATTCGGGCGCAAAACGCCAGAATTGTAAGGAGGCCAACCTGAACCTGGGATGCGAATCGTCCTGCAATTCGTGAACGAACACAGGACCAGTCGCTGTCTATTCACCTGGCTGCAGTGCTAAGATCTTCGCACCAACGCCAGAGACTATCTGGATATTGCTGCAAGTGCCTACAGGGCACTGCCAAAACCTGAGAAAAATTTGCGCAAACCTTAAGCAAGCGATCGCGCGTAGCGCAACCGACTTCCCTAATTTTTTACAACAAAATTAAACGGCTACCACTTTATTAGCGCAAGGCCCTTTCTGGCCTTCACCAACTTCGAATTCAACCGCTTGGCCGTCATTCAATGTTGCGAAACCGCCGCCTGCTTGAATTTCTGAATGATGAACAAACAAATCTTTGCCGCCGTCTTCTGGTGTAATAAAACCGAAACCTTTGTCTGCATTAAACCACTTAACTGTACCTTTACTCATAACTCTATCTACCTTTGGTGACAAAAAGTAAGTCCAATCTGCTATCACCATCACAAACTCAGACCTCGCGAAGGTTATCACATAACGCGCGACTAAAAAGGGTTACTGATAAAGATAGCTGGCGCATTAATTGGCGACATAATTCTACTGCCGCTGAGCCAAAATCACTTTGAAGGTTGATTTGTGTCCAGCATAAATTAATGCCCGGGCAACAGACCGATGAACGCTTGGTTGTTGCCTGACTCGCAATGGCCAATACCGCCGTTAATCACAAAAACAAGCAACCGGTGATGAGGAACCTGCTCGAAGGGATCCAGTTGGCGGTCCAGCGCACCTTCGCGTGCTCCCAATCGGCATTGCCGGCAACAACTTAAAATCATAACCACGAACCAACACGACTTATAACGCTATGCCGGCTCGATTGAAGACACGCTGACGCCGCGTCGCCCAACCATGACATTTGGCAAACCGGTTATCTAACCTGTTAAAGCTTAAAATCGTACATCACAACGGGCGTGCTAATGGGTTGAGGCTGAACACGCTGATAGCACCGCTCCGCTGCCAAATTGTCGGCCTCGGTCGCCAGCCAAACCGCGTCACACCCGAGCGCTTTTGCCCGCTGTATTAACCACTCAGTGATCATGACCCCAATTCTCTGACCACGATAATCAGCGCCTACCCCAACTTCGTTAATCCAGCACTGAGGATTTTTATCCGGGTGGAAGTACTCAACAGCCGATCCCATGCCCACAACCCAAGCGTCCTTGACGGCCAAAACCATAATATGGCGGGGATCAGCGATAAAGGCCGCCAGTTGGACAGGGTCCACCGGGCCATCAAAAACCTCGCTCGCAACCCGGTCTAGGAGCGTGCAAGCGTTCTTCGTTAATTCAACAAGTTCGACTTCATCCATCGCAACGGTCTCTAGATCACCTCTTTCGATCTTAACAAGGTCTTTTTAGTCTTTTGGACGTTGATCATTGGTCAAGCCTGCTTCAGAGCACGCTCGATCCAACGGTCTACTCGCCGCTCCAGCAGAAACAAGGGCAGCGCGCCGCCGCCAAGTACTGTGTCGTGAAAGGCCCGTATATCAAATTTTTCGCCTAAGGCTAATTCCGCCTTCGTCCGCAGACTTTGGATTTTCAGCATGCCAATTTTATAGCTCGTCGCCTGACCCGGCATGATGATATAGCGTTGTATTTCAGACCGGACGTTCTCTAAAGGCTGGGGCGAGTTGGCCAGAAAATAATCAATCGCCTCTTGCTCCGTCCAACCGCGAGCATGCAACCCGGTGTCGACCACAAGACGGATGGCGCGCCATATTTCAGACGTCAGCTGGCCAAAGCGCGAATAGGCGCTCACGTAGGTTGTTGGCATCTCTTTCGCCAACACCTCAGAGTACAGCGCCCAGCCCTCACTATAGACCGTAAAGCCAGCGCGCGTTCTAAACAATGGCAGCCCCTGTAATTCCTGAGCAATGGAGATTTGCATGTGATGGCCGGGGATACCCTCGTGATAGGCAACAACCTCCAACAAACTTTTTGGCATCGTCGTCATATCGGACAAGTGGGCATAATAAACGCCTGGACGCGCGCCATCAGCGGTTCCTCGATAGTAATGCTGGGCGGCACCGTCGCGCTCTCGAAACGACTCGACCCGCTTGACGACCAAGTCCGCCTTAGGCAGTAGGCCAAAATAATCTGGGATCTGCTGCTTCAAGGCGTTAATCGCCGTTGTGGCATCGTCTAAATACGCTTGTCGTCCAACGTCCGTATTGGGGTAATAGTTCCAGTCACCGCGGCGCACCGTGTCCATAAAACTATCGAGGTCGCCTTCATGATTCACTTCCGCCATGATCAAGGCCATCTCGTCGCGCAGGCGCGCAACTTCAGCCAACCCCATGTTATGAATCTCATCAGCGCTCAAACTGGTCGTGGTCTGGCTGGCTAAACGATATTCATAATAAGCGGCGCCATTGGGTTGGCTGCCAACACCCGTCGACTTCGTCGGCACTTTATCTTGTTCAGCCTCCGCCCAGTTAATGACCGCTTGATAGGCGGGTTGAAAATCTTGTAGCAGCGCTGACTTTGCGCTGCTCAGTAATTGATCGCCTTGGTCAACAGTGATCCGTGAGGTTTCAAGTAAAACGGCAATTTCCTGTTTAATATCCGCCCAAATCGGACTGTCTTCACTGGACGCGCCGGTAGACTCGTTGGCCGCAAAAGGTGCACCACTAAGAATCGCTTTAGATTGTTCTATGACGCCGTCCAAAGCGAATCCGGGCGTGGTGACACCCAGCGCCGAGGTGCGTTTGGCATTGTTTAATGCCGTCCTCATGTAGGGCCCCACCGCTTTGATCCGCGCGATGTAGGCCGTCATGTCTTCGGCATCATCCACTTCATGAATATTAATCAGAAAAGTTGGAAGCTGGCTCTGCGCACCATTCATTTGGTCAAACGTCAGGCCACTATAGAAAAAATCCTCAGCCCCGCGCATACGCTCATATTGATAGATCCAGATATCAAATGACGTCTGCTCTTCCATAGACAGACTGTCGTAGTCGAACAACCGATCAAGATCAGCAACGGTTTGCTGCTTCCAGGCGAGGTGCGCTTTAAACCCTTCAAAGCTTATATCATCCAATTCGTCATTTCGGTCTTTGCGGCCCATATAGGTAAGGCTTATGGGCGAGAACTGTAATTCCTCCTCATAACGCGCGTCGAACCAGTCGTTGAGGGTCATCGCGGGCGCTTCTGTGTCAACACGATCGCAGCCGCTTAGAAAAAGCGCGGCCACCAACAAACCACAACGTGAAAAACAACGATAAAAGTAAGCAGTATTACAGCAATAAGGTAATTTCATAAAACCCACCACCATTCATCAAAGTGTTAAAAGAAGCGCCCTACTTTAAGCAAAGCGTCGTCAAGCCAACGGTTAGATCACACAGCCTGCTAGCATCGAAAGGCAAAATTGTCGCGTCAATCACCTCATTTCGAAGAGTCTACAACTAACAGATTGACGTTGTCGCCAAGCCGGCATCTTGCGCCCGTCACGCACCTGTAACACGTTGCAGTGATTTGAGGGTCGTGATTGAAAGGAAGATGCTCGCCCAGTGGCCTAGGGAAGAAAGCAGATCGGGCGCTTTTGGTTTCAGGCAGGTTTTACCCCGATCAATCAATACGCAAAAGTTGCACGGATCAGTGCCGAATTTTTCCTGCCCCATCGCAACATCAAGGCCGAACCCTCAGTCAGACTTTATCTGGCAACTGATTCGATCATAGGTCAGTTCACTGACCACGTCGCCTTCGGGCGCTCGGTAACCGTAGAGCACTTCGGTGCGCGCCTCGATGCTGGCCAGTAGCGCATTCCCCAGCCGTAACCCAGCAGCACCGGCGTCAGCGCTGTACTGCGTGAGGTAGTCCTTTGCTAGATTATCTTTGCCTGCTTTGAATAGTGTGGAGACGATCTCGACAACCGTCTCTTGCTCCGCCATCAGTCGCGCCTCAAAAGCCATGAGCGCCTCTGTGACCTCGGGTAAAAACTGTTCAGGATGATCGCATGTGAAGTACATCAAACGTTTAAAGGTGCGTCCAGAGAACTCGGTGGCCTCTTGAATCTGCCAGTCTTCGAGCAGGAAACCCGCCGCCTCACCCTTGGTGAGGTAGCGGTGTTTACCAAACTGCGGGGCGATGGACTGCACCCCAATACGATAAGGAATAAAAGGCGCGGTGACCGAGCTTGTCGGCGCGATCCACAGCAGATTGAGCTCGGGATGGGCATTGCGTTTGAGGGCGGCCACCTGACCATAGCCGGTGGAATCTTTGGCAATGCGGGGATCCCGCACGGCATCCATCATGGCACGCAGGTCAATGGGCGCCGCGGCCCGGAGTTCGGCTTCCATTTCACTACGAGGATAACGCTCAGCTTCAACACCATAGATCTTCGTCACATTAAAAGCGTCGCCACTACCAGCATCAAACCATCCCTGGGCAACCGCGAAATCAATGAAGTTGGCCGAGCCCATAAAGTCATCACGCTGTTGAAAATCGAGGGGGATGTCACCGATATAACCCGGATAGGACATGCGGATGTCATCGGGTCCGAGTCGCTCGGCAATCCATAATCCCTGCCCGCCAGCAAAATTTAAAAGAACCCAGCCTTCCTCTTCATCCGCGAATAGGTGCGAATTGCCACCGTAGGTGGAATAGCCATATTCATCGATAAGGGCGCCGATGACCTGTACTGCTTCCCGGGCAGATTTGGCCCGTTCCATGGCGATCCGTGACAGGTCACTATACTGGGGACCTGTCTGGGGATTGGGCGTCATGGAGACCAGTTCGGGTCGCGACGGTGACCAGACATCGCGCCCTGCGACATTGTGTTCATTGAGACCGCCGTTGGTCAGCGGTGGCGGGAAGCCCTCGTACTCAGAATAGTTCATGGTCAGGTAGCGATAGGTTTGAGGCGCCTGGGGGATTTTTGAAAACTGACCGGGCATGAAGGCCTCGCTGGTGACGCCGACCGTCATGCTGGCGCCCGGCGCATGAGTTGCGCCAGCAACGACCTCTAACCAGTGGCTCGATACCTCGTCACCAGAGCCGCCAATCAAGACACTGCCGTCCTTCGTCAGGTTCTTGCCGATATAGATCGCATAGCTCGCCGAGCCAGCGGGCGTCCAGACAAGGCCCAGGCACACAAGGCAGAGGTACATCGAGCAAATTTGTTTGAACGGCATGAGATGTCTCCTCTGTAAAGCGCTAACGCGTCTGCACTGACTGTGGCGCAGTCCTAAAATGAATTCAAGGCGCATACGAGTTTTAACCGGGGCTTTAGAACGACCGACTAGAAGCCAAAACAGATCGATCTAAAGGGCAAACCCCCTTAGCGCCAGCGCGTAACCCGGCGCGCTTTCAAATACTGGACCAAGGTTAGGACCGCCTTCGCGATTGACCGCAGTACCCTTCTTGAATGACGCTTCTCTGCATCCTGCTCTGAACCGAGATCTAAACCCGATTTTTTCGGCGCCGAGGATTTTTTAATAATCTATATTACGCGCACGAGCGTCTGCGACCCCATACCCACTGCAGGGGTCTTTATTCAAACCCGTGACGCCGACCATCATGACGTAAAGTACTTCGCGCATTACATGGGCCCGATAGGGAAAATCAAAATTACGAGTCAAGAACGGCCACCGAACAGTATGACGTTCGGCAAATAAGAATTAGAGAGGTTACAAAAAAGAAGGGCCGACAGAATCATCCTTGACCCTGCCGACCCGAAGGAAAAATCTTTGTCCTTCAATAAATCATCAGACTGCCCGGGGGGGGCGGTGTCTGATGCGATGCGCATTATTGAGGAGTTTTGTTAAGATTTAATAAAGATAAGTGAATTAAGCGCGATCGATGCAAACTAATCAAAAATAATCACACAAAATGCGCAGAAGGCCTCGGCGGCGCGCCGATCTTAAAAAAGCTTAATGCGCTAAGAAAACCTCTCCAACCCCTTTAATCTAGCAATGCCTGATAGACCTGCGCCCGCAGCTCACGCCGCAGCGGATAGGTCGACGATGGCAACAATTGCGTCAAAAACACGACAAATAAGTCTTCTTTTGGGTCCAGCCAGAAAAACGTGCTAGCCGCACCGCCCCAGTGATGCTCACCAACCGAGGCTACAATATTGGCTTTGACCGGATCGATCACCACGGCCCAGCCGATACCAAAGCCAATCCCCTCGTAGTTGGTTTCACTCCAAACTGCCTGCCCCATTGCCGCAAGGTCAGCCCCATTGGGCAATTGATTGAGCCGCATATAATCGATCGTTTTAGGCGACAACAAGCGCGCTTTATCCAAGATGCCGCCATTCATTAGCATTTGACAGAACCGACAATAGTCGTCAATTGTTGCCACCAAGCCCCCGCCGCCCGAGTGAAATTTCGGCGTCTTAAAGTACGGGCTGGTTGCCATAGGATCCAATAACAATAATCCTGGATCACGATCCTTTAAAGGGTTCGCCGGCGGCGACTTCGCGCCCATGACCGCGCCAGAGGATGGTCGATATAACGATGAGAATCGATGGGCTTGATCCGCAGGCACGCTAAACCCAGTATCAATCATACCCAATGGACCAAAGATTTCTTGTTCAAAAAAGTCGGCTAGGGACTGTCCGGACCAAATCTCAACCAACCGGCCCAAAACATCGGTTGCAACACTGTAATGCCACTCAGTGCCAGGTTGGCAGAGGAGCGGGACCGCCGCCAATTGATCCACCCAGTCGGCCAAACAAGTCTCTTTATTCTGATCCAGGCCGCGCGCGCGATAATCCTCATCAACCACATTCTGATTCATAAAGCCGTAGGTCAGCCCTGACGTGTGCGTCATAAGCTGACGCACCGTCATCCGAGTTGCTTGGGGCGCGGTGTTGGTCAGGTCGCCGCCCAGCCAAACCTGGGTCTGCTCAAATGCCGGAATGTACCGGGCGACAGGATGATCCAATTGAAAACAACCCCGCTCGTACAGCATCATGGCCGCAACCGTTGTGATCGGCTTGGTCATCGAAAATATTCGCACAATCGTATCGCCGGCAAAGGCTTGCCCGGAGGCTTGGTCCGAAAGACCCGCGGTTTCTTGAAAGACGATCCGCCCGCGTCGCGCAATCGCTAAACTCGCGCCCGCGAGGCGCTCTGAACTGACTTGGGTTTGCAGCCATGCGGCGACTTGTTTTAACCGCGCGCTACTGATGCCCACACTTTCTGGCTTCGTTCGTTCCACTGATAAATCCCTCATTAATCGCGGCCGGACGCGCTGACCGCTGCGTTATCGACAGCGACAGGCCGACCTGGTTGCTGCTGCGCCGACGCGGGCTACCAAGCCTCGACTTCGCGTTCAATTTCATGACCCAGCAAATCCAGCGCCGCGGCGCGTCGATTCGGCAAGGTGTAATCCGGAAATAAGGCCTCCGAGCTGTCGTAGTCTCTGAGCACTTGCCGCGCAATCGTGACCTTGTGGACTTCGGTCGGACCATCGGCGATGCCCATCACATAAGAGCTCAACAACATGCCGGATAAGGGGAGCTCGTTCGATACCCCCAGCGCGCCGTGGATCTGAATACACCGCGACACAACGTCATGATAGACCTTCGGCATCATGGCTTTAATCGCCGCAATATCCTTTCGAACTTTCACGTAATCGTTGAACTGATCGATCCGCCACGCCGTTCGGAGCACCAAAAGCCGAAAAGCTTCCATCTCGATCCAAGAGTCGGCAATTTTTTCTTGCACCATCTGCTTGTCGGCCAGCATCTCGCCTTTTGTTGTGCGCGACAAGGCGCGCTGACACATCATGTCAAAGGCCCGCTTGATTTGCCCCACGGTACGCATGGCGTGGTGCACCCGTCCACCACCCAGTCGAGTTTGCGCAACGGCAAAACCTTGGCCCCTCGGGCCCAGCAGGTTCTGCTTTGGCACCCGTACATCGGTATATCGAACATAGGCATGGGTGCCGTGTCCGGGCGGTTCATCTCCAACACCAACATTACGGATAATCTCAACGCCCGGCGTATCGGTGGGCACCACAATCATACTGGCCCGGCCATGGGCGGACGCTTCTGGATCGGTGACCACCATGACAATTAAAAAGCTCGCAAACCGCGCATTCGACGAAAACCACTTCTCGCCATTGATGACAAAATCATCACCATCCTCAACCGCCATACATCGGAACTGGGTTGGGTCGGCCCCGCCCTGGGGCTCGCTCATCGAATAGCTCGACGCCAGCTCGCCATTCAGCAAGGGTTGCAAATACTTTGCTTTGATCTCATCGCTGCCATAGTGGGCGAGGATTTCAGCGTTGCCGGTATCCGGCGCTTGGCAGCCGAAGACGACGGAGGCAAACCGAGATTGACCTAAGATTTCATTCAGCAGTGCCAATTTTAATTGACCAAAACCCAGCCCGCCCAGCTCAGGCCCTAAATGACAGGCCCAAAGTCCCATTGCTTTAACTTCCTGCTGCAGCGGACGCACCAAGCGGATGAAGTCCGGATCTTGATATTCCATGGCCGAGCCCAGAACCATGTCGAGCGGCGCCACCTTTTTCTCCACAAAGTCCGCCGTCCAATCCAGCAAAACTTGATATTCCGCATCTGTTTCAAAATCCCAAGCCATCTTTAGCCCCTTTTTTATTGTTATTAATCCACATCGTTTTTTCGGCGCTGTCCAGCGCGCGATTTAGACAACGCCCTTAATTTTTTTGGCAGAACCCTTGCGTCGCGTCCGTCATCAACAACGCCCCGACGCTCGATTTTGACGACATTCCCATCAAGCCCCTCTTAAACGTAACGACTTCTCGTTCAACCCGCAAGCGCTGGCTCAAACCGGATTGATTCAGTTATAGTGCCGTCTTAACTTCATGAATTACCCCTAGGAGCCATCGTGGTCGATACAAGCTTATTTGATCTTTCTGGAAAAGTTGCCCTGATTACTGGCGCCTCTAAAGGCATGGGTAAGTCGATGGCAGAGGGTCTTGCCGAGCACGGCGCGAAAGTTGTGATTTCCAGTCGCAAGCAAGATCAATGCGAGGAAACCGCGGCTGAAATTAACGATCGGTGTGGTCCAGGATCAGCCATCGCCGTGGCCTGCAACATCGGTTACAAAGAGCAACTTCAGAATTTGGTTGACGAAACGCATCGACAATTGGGCCCCATAGATTTTTTGATCGGCAATGCCGGCGTGAATCCCTACTACGGATCAATCCTTGAGATCCCGGATGAGGCGTACAACAAAATTATGGAGAGTAATGTCCGCTCGAACTTGTGGCTCGCCAAGATGGTTGCCCCGGATATGATCGAGAAAAAATGCGGCTCGATTGCCATTACCGCAAGCACTGGCGCCTTTGGACCTTCAGACGTATTGGGAACCTATAACATCTCAAAGCTTGCCGACATCGCACTGGTTCGAAACCTGGCGATGGAACTTGGACCCCATGGCATACGGGTCAACGCGATTTGTCCCGGGCTGGTTAAAACCGATTTTGCCAAGGCGCTTTGGGACAATCCTGAAGGCGAGCGGCGCGCCAATGAAATAACGCCCCTGCGCCGACTGGGCGAGCCCGATGATTTTAAAGGTATTGCGGTCTTCTTGGGCTCGAACGCCTCGAGTTGGATCACTGGCCAGGCCATGACGGTTTGTGGCGGCACCAACATGTGGGGATAACCTAACCGGTTGTACTCATTTGAAGAACGGCCATTAGGCCATGCAGCAGCGCGACCAGCACCGTCACGCCGTGACGCATTCTTTGATAGTAGCTTGGCGCCGACCGAAACACCGAGCGCCAACGCTCAACCGCCAAGAGCCCGACAAACAACCCGCCCTGGGCGAGCAATCCCCATACGGGGGGCATTAAAAAAATCATCACGGCCAGGATCACTAAGGCATTACTGAGCCCGATCTCAAACCAAGGCATGTGCCCCAATGCCGTGCGAGTCAGCGCGATCCCCCACCAGCTGCCCAACAAAAACGCAGCGATAGCAAGACCATACACTTGGAAAATTTGGCTTGCCAAGGGCGCCTGAAATAGCTGGTCTGCAACGATGCAGGCGGCAAACGGCAATAGCCCTAAATAAGTTAGTGCAGGCACCCAAACACTTCGATCTTGCCAGCTTGGCATCACAGTTAACTAACTTTCAGCGCGACGTTTCATTTCACTAAACGCCGCAAGCGCAGCCTCTCTGGAGGCCTTCACCTCAACGATCGGCGCTGGATAATCTTTGCCAATGACAACCCCGGCCGCGCGGCTGATTTCAACCGGGCACGCCCAAGGCTCATACAAATATTTGCTGGGCATCCGCTTTAGCTCAGGCACATAACGCCGCGTGTACGCCCCATCGGGGTCAAATCGTTGACCCTGGGTAATCGGATTGAAAATCCGAAAATAGGGCGCTGCATCCGCGCCGCTACCGGCGCACCACTGCCAGCTGGCGCTGTTACTGGCGAGATCAGCGTCTACCAAACAGTCCCAAAACCACCGCTCACCGTGGTGCCAGTGCAGCTTCAGGTTTTTGATCAAGAACGAGGCCACAATCATGCGGACCCGATTGTGCATGCTGCCGGTTTGCCGCAATTCACGCATGCCTGCATCCACAATCGGATAACCCGTTTGCCCGGTCTGCCAGGCTTTCAGGAAAGTCTCGTCGGTCTCCCATGGAAAATGATCAAATTTCGCTTGCAGGTTTTTCTCTTGCAACGTGGGGAAGTGATACAACAGGTTGTAAGAAAACTCGCGCCAAACCAACTCTTTAATAAAATGCGTTTGGTTATCATCAGCGGGCGACTCGGCGCGCACGCTTGCTAAGATTTGATGCGGTGAAATCTCTCCGAAATGGAGATGCGCAGATAAACCAGAAACCGAACGCTTGGCAGGAAAGTCTCGACCTTCTCGATAATCGCCCATTCCGGTTGCCAGGAAATGCTGCAACCGACCCTGCGCGCCCTGCTCACCCGGCGTCCAGTCCATCAACATCGCCTCGTCCCATGCCACCTTCGGGCGTAACGCGAGCGATTCAAGTCCCGCTTGTTCCCCATGTGGCACCACCTGAATCCGAGCCGTGTTGAGCACGCCCGGCGTTCGGGTGGCTAGATTCGCCATACAATGCTTATAAAAAGGCGTGTACACGCGGTAAGGGTATCCATCTTTTTTTACCGTGTCCCAAGGCTCAAACAAGAGTGCACCGTTATAACTGGTAACCGAAAGACCGTTGGCTTTTAGCGCTGCTTTTAAACCTGAGTCGCGCTGAATCGTCCACGGCTCATAGCCGCGATTCCAGGTCACGGCCTCAATCTGATAGCGCGCGCACAAATCTGGAATCAGGGTTTGAGCCGAGCCCTTCAGCATCACCAGATTATTGTTAAGACTTGCATCCAGCGCCGTTAAAGATTGGTGGAGCCAAGCGCGAGAAGCACCGCCCAGCACCGACCGCACGGGCTCATCGGTGTCCAATATAAAAACCGGTAACACCTCGCCCTGCTGACAAGCTGCAAGCAACGCTGGGTTATCCTGCAACCGAAGATCGTTTCTAAACCAGTGAAGGGTTCGCATTACATTTCGCCTCGCATCAATGTTGTTTTGACTATTAAATTATTGCCGTGGCCGACGCTTGTGACCAAACCATAAACCCATCTTTTATGACCGGCGCTTGAACGTCATTGCGCAGCTCGAACAGCGCCCAATCCGAGCCTTGCGCCGTAATGTGCAGCGTTAAAGTCTGAGGCATCAAGACCATACTGGTAAAACGCCCACCCAGCCGGGTGACCTGATCCACCGCGCCATCGAGCAGCTCACGGCTCAAGGCAGTCACCGACAGTGCAAGCGATGCTGTGCCATGCAAAATAATGTCTGGCAAGCCCGCCGCCAGCGCAAAGGCTCGATCGGAATGAATCGGGTTGTAAATTCTTGCCGTCTCGGTATAGATGTTGCCGAGCCCTGCTGAAACCGCGATCGGTATTTCCCTTCTCGCGTCGACCGCTTGCTGCGTCAGATGAATGTCTGGCCAGGCGGGCGCTTGCGCAATGGGCGTTGCCGCGGGACCCTCGATCGTCACGCCCCGGCTCACATTGGTTTGCCAGGTTCTCGTCACCAAGTCACCGGCCTCATCATAGGTATCAAGCTGTAAACAGACCCTAGCGCCCTGCTGACCTGCCTGCAAATCAACGACCCTCGCGGTGGTTTGATAAGCCTGCCCAGGCACAATCGGCTTTATCACATGCAAATCATGGGTTGCATGAACCCCCCGGGCAAGCTCGTCATCGCTCAAGCCATCGTGTCCGGGTAGTGCTCGGCTATCCAAGACACTGGGCCATTCCAAACACACCGGAAACAAGGGATGTACGCAGAGGCTTGCTTGGGTGGTATCGCGCAATCGCGGATTCTCGTCTTGCAGACCGGCCGCGTAGGCCATGGTCCAACGAGTATCAACCGCGTGGTGTCTTGGCGACGTGCACTGCCCCACGAGCTGGGTCTGAAGCGGCATAGGATCGATCCTCTTTTGATCATACTGGACTACTAACAAGGTGTGACAAGGCGAAGCCGTTTTTACTCGCTGCTTGCGCTACAGCTTAAGCGGCATCTCTAAGGCAAGATCGCTGCCGGCAACTGGATTGCCAATCATTTCATCAAAACTACTTTGATGTCTCAAGGTCGCAGCACCATATTCAATCCCAACGAGCGCTCGCTTCATCGCGCCCAAACTTCGGGTCATGAGTCGCTGACCATTGTCTGTTATCACGGCGTAGCGCGCACCGCCTACATCCGCCTCGACCAAATAAATCTCAGGATCTTGACTTTGGATCAGCAGATTCACGGACTCGTTTCGAGCCCGCTGGATCAAATCAACCAGGTTTATCTTTTTAAATGCCATTCTTACCTTTTATCCTTATCGAATCTTAACCCAGAGCCCCTCCCGGCCCTTTTTACTGGCCGATCATCAGGGGCGACCAACCCTGTCTTCAACGAGCCATTCCAACAAAGAGACCAGTTATAGTCACATTGTGCCTCAACTCACACTGATCTGATTTGATCAAAGCCTCGTATTTTTTTCTACCTGTCACGAAAAGGACCTAGACATGACGTCACTTGCCGCCTCATCAATTACCCGAAAAACTGCAATCAGCACCGAAGCTGCCGCCGTTAAAGACGCTTTGGTGCTCAAAGGACTTGAGACGCCGATGCTTGAAACTGGCCTGACTCGCGATGAGAAGTATCTTCGGATCAAGGCCGCTATGCGCGATGTTGTCACCACCTTGGGGCTCGACCTCAGTGACGACAGCCTAACAGAGACACCGCACCGCATTGCCAAAATGTATATCGACGAAATTTTCTCCGGACTGGATTACAGTCAATTTCCCAAGATTTCAGTCATCGAAAATAAGATGGGCGTTGAGGAGATGGTCAAAATCACTGACATCAACCTCACCAGCACCTGTGAGCACCACTTCGTGACCATCGATGGTGTTGCTGATGTTGCTTACATTCCCAATGAAAAGATTATTGGCCTGTCTAAAATCAATCGTATCGTGCGCTTTTTCGCTCAAAGACCGCAAGTTCAAGAGCGCTTGACCCAGCAGATCTTAGTGGCCTTACAAACCCTTCTCGACACGGACAGTGTTGCCGTCCGCATCAAAGCCACCCACTACTGCGTGAAGTCGAGAGGCGTCATGGACACGAGCTCCCAAACCGAAACAACCGCATTGGGCGGCCAGTTCAAGGCCAACCCGACCGCTCGAGCCGAATTCCTCAGTTGAGCGGCTTGTTTTGGAGCGCCGCGGCTGATCCAACCCAAAAAGCATCGCGTAAACTGTCCAGATTCGTCCAGATTGGATTTGGGCTCGCCGTACTTCTGCTGAATGGATGCAGCGCTCAACCGAGACCGCCTATGAATACCGTTGCTGACCTAAACCTAACGCGCTTTATGGGCGATTGGCACGTGCTTGCTGATATCGCGACCCCCTTTGATCGTAATGCGGTCAACCCCCTTGAGACTTACAAACTTGCCCCGGGCGGCGTGGTCGAGACGACTTATTCTTATCGAGAGGGCAGCCCTGACGGCCCTCTGCGCGAGCGCAATCTGAAGGGATTCGTCTCAGCCGAGTCACCGGCAATTTGGGGCATGCAAATTTTCTGGCCCGTCAAAGCTGAATACCGGGTGGTGTATCTCGATGACGACTACCAAACAACCATCATCGGTAGAACCAAGCGCGACTTTGTCTGGGTGATGGCGCGAACGCCTGCCATTGATCCCAAAACCTTTGCAACCCTTATGACAACCGTCCAAACCTTGGGGTACGATCTCTCTCAAATCCGCATTCATGAGCCCATGCGCTCGTTACAGGTCCAAGAAACTGAGTCGAACATCAATCGCAATGATTAATAATGATCTAATGCGCTCAACTGACCGTAAACCTTTGAAATCAGACGGACAAGCGCGAATAATGGCGACTCTAATCAAATCCAAGGCCAAGATGAACAAACCTAGTGGACCAGACTGGAACGCCCTGCTTGTGAAGGTCGGAAGCCACCAAGATAAGGCCGCCTTTGGCGCCTTGTTTTCACACTTCGGGCCTCTTTTAAAAGGCTTCTTACTCAAAGGTGGCGGCGTTGAACCAGAGCAAGCTGAGGAGCTTGTCCAGGAAACCATGATTAAGGTATGGCGCAAAGCGCCCAGTTACGCGCCGACGCAAGCCGCGGCCAGTACCTGGATGTACACCATTGCCCGAAACACGCGCATCGATTGGCTTAGAAAGCACGCCAAAAAGAACCACCAAACCGATGAGCTGGTTGCTGAGGATTTGTTTGATGAGAACGAGGAATCTTCGCCCTTCACTGCGCTGATCCAGACTCGCAACGCCAGCAATATCAGAGAACATTTAAATAGCTTGCCCCAAGAGCAGCTCCAAGTCCTGACCTTGATGTACTTTCAAGGTAAGTCGGGGCAAGAAGTTGCCGATGAGCTCGCCATCCCGCTTGGGACCGTTAAATCTAGAGTGCGGCTTGCGCTGCAAAAATTAAAACTAAAAATAAGCCCAGATGGGGAAGAACAGGTGGTATACGCTTCATGATCAATAATCATCCAAATACGCAGCTTTTGACGGACTACGCAACAGGCGGGCTGTCAATGGCGCCCCTTATTTCAATTACAACGCACCTGCAGTTTTGCGACCAATGTCGAGAAGCCGTAAGCGGTCTCAACATCCTTGGTGGTGAGCTGCTTACAGAATGTGACGAAGCTGAATTATCAGAAGACTTATTAGCGCAAACTTTGGCTATGCTCGATGCGCCGATGATGGCCAATGCCGAAACGGCAGCGGAGACCCCTAAGTCCAGTCTCTGCCCGGACCTTGCAAGTCAACTTCCTAAGTACCTGCATCGGTTTCTGAATTCCCAAGAACTTGAGTGGCGAAGCTTGTCCTCTACTTTGTCTGTTGCTGCCATTAGTGTTGGCGAAACCGATTATGAGCTCGCACTGCACCGAATTGACGCTGGTGGCAAGGCCCCAGTTCATGACCATAAAGGAACCGAATTAACCGTTGTCCTGAAGGGCAGCTTCTCCGACGAAGACGGCATTTACCGCGAAGGCGACTTCCTCATGCGTGAGCCTGGTGATGTGCACAGACCGTCTGCGACCCAAGACCAGGCGTGCATCTGCTTGTCAGTGCTATCCGCACCGATCAAGCTGACCGGCATTAAGCAGGTCCTGAACCCATTCATGCAGTTCAACCCCAGTTAATGACTCCGGCTCGATCGGTCAGCCTGGCCAAAGGCGTTTTTACAGAGACTTCGAGCCGGTTGTAGTTACGGCGCCCCTATCCTCCTTCTGAGGACCCTCCCCCGACCTCGATTCGCGTCAAGAATCTAACGCATACGGGGCAGGGTCAAAGCCAAAGACGCCATATCGCGCCGTCACTGCAGCCAACGTTTCGGGGTTCCAATAGGCACTGCCCGGCGCTGGAAACCCCATGACGCACCGCTGCAGTACACTCGCTCTGCCAATCCACCTTTCAAGGAACTGACTTTCTCGATACGCCGACCATGCCCATCCTGGATGCAGTGTACTCACCCACTCAGCAGCCGCGACTCGAAACGTCATATTGTGCGCGAGTCGCCGAGCCCCCTGCTTCAAGGGCGTTCCACGATGCCAGGTGTCGTGCCGATACAACAGAACATCTCCTGGCCTGTACGCAACCCGCGCCTCGCGCTCGTACAGCGCCGCTCGAAATTCAGCAACCTCGGGCGCCACTGCTGAAAGATAGGTTTCGGCAGCGACTCGATCGTTGATAAACCTCAGATCCCCAATACCCGGTGCATCAATTATTGGCCAGCGATAAGCAGGATCCTGTGGGCCTGTCCGTGGCACGACAGCCGTCTCCCCGCCGCAATCTGCAGCGTCCGAATAATACAAGATCAACTCAACCGCCTCCGGCGTCTCCCACCGCGGTGGATGCACCAAAGAATGATTCGGATAATCCACATGCATCCGCTGGTCCCGATTATCTCGCTCAGACTGCCGTTCAGGACGGCCGTACTTGGGCCAAAGATCCGACTGGGTAATTCTTAATTGAGCGACTTCAGTGCCGAGGAGGTCCGCAACCGCTTGCAGCAATACAGCGTCTAACGTGATTTCGTTAAAGATGGTATGCGGCGAGGGAAACACCAGCGCGCCATTGCTGCCGAAGTCGGTCACCTCGTCAGCCGCCGCCGAACCCGGCGCCGGAAACGTCGCATCCGCCAAATCCAGCAACTGCTGTTGTAAAGCCGGCGTGATCAAACCGTTGACCAAGGTATAGCCCTGATCGCGCCATTGGCTGATCTGGGCCTGCGACAGCCTTGATGCGGTAACCGGTGCTGATCGAATCTCACGCTGGGTCATAACGCGCCCTCGCTCCTGAAATACCAAGACCCTTTGGTCCGGCCTTGGCGCTAAACGGTGAACTCAGAACAATAGCGCGCTCAATTTCTGGCGTTGGTGACGTTCATCCCCAAACTGGTATTGGCTCCAAAGCGCCCGCCTTAAATACAGCTGAGCATCACATTCGTAGGTAAACCCGAAACCGCCGTGGAACTGAATTCCACGATCACCGGCTTCCGAAAACTGCTCGCTCGCACAGCATTTCGCCATACGAACCGCTGACTCGACAACCGCGAGGTCCGTTTCATCGCGCCATACCGTTGCCGCATGATAAAGATACGATCGCGTCATTTCCGCGCCCATTAAAATATCCACGGTCGGATGCTTCATCGCTTGATAACTACCGATCAATCGATCGAATTGTTTTCGGGTATTAAGATAACCGACAATCACGGCCAGCACGCCTTCAAGCCCGCCCGACATCTCGGCGGTAATTAGCAACATGGCCGCTAACTCAATCTTTTTAAACGCCGTGCCAGGCAGGATCTGATCTGCTCGAATCGATAAGTCCGATAGCACAAGGCTATAGCTCCTTCTCGTTTCATCGATCACGACTTCACGCTGGATCGCGCCGTCGGGCAGCTCGCCAGTATCCACCAAGCACCAGCGCAAGGACTCACCCTGCAACGCCGAAACCAAGATCACATCGGCAACGCCTGCGTCGAGCACAAAGGCTTTACTGCCGGTCAACGTCATTTCGCCGGAGGCGGATTGATTCAAACGCGCGGTGATTTGATCCGCGTCCCAAGCGCCGTTTGCCTCGGTTAAGGCAACGGTTGCAATCTGTCCGGCGGCAATTTTAGGAAGCCATTGGTTTTTTTGGTCGTCGCTGCCATTCGCAATGAGGACTTGAGCGGCAAGGGTTGAGGCCAACAGGGGCGTTGCCAAGAGTTGCCGACCCATTGCTTCAAAAATGGGGACCGTGTCTGCTAAATCCAAGCCTAGTCCACCATAGATTTCCGGAATGGTGACCCCCAGCCAACCTAGATCAACCATCGTTTGCCAGAGCGTTGCATCCAGCGGCTGTCCTGCTTGGATAGCCTGCCGAACCGCATCAATGGGCGCGCGTTTTTGACAAAACTCGCGCGCCGTATCCAATAGCATGGCTTGTTCTTCAGAAAATCGAATCACGGGCGACTCCTTAACTTTTCGGTAAGCCGAGCACCCGCTCGCCAAGAATGTTTTTCTGAATCTGAGTGGTTCCGCCACCGATGGTGCCGGAAAAAGAATTCAAATAGGATCGCTGCCACTTGCCGCCGTCTAGGGCGTCTTCACTAATATAGCGTGCACCGTTTGCGCCCTGCAACGACACGGCAAACCGAGTCATCTTGCGCTTTAGCTCGGAACTCCTGAGCTTTGCAGACATTGCCACAGCCGTTGGGTAGGTGCCGCCAAGCGCTGGAATGCGCGCCCGCGAGCCCATTGCGGCATTGCCCTTGGCTTCCAAGACAAGCTTCACCAACTCATCACGGGTTAAAGGATCTTCAATAGCCGGGCGGCCATTTCGAGTTGCGCGACGCGCAAGTTCAACGATGTCGTTGATGTTCAAATCCATCATAGATAACCCACCGGCTTGCCCGCCAACAGCGCCGCGCTCAAACATCAGGGTTTTCATCGCAACTGACCAGCCCTCGCCCTCATTGCCAAGCATGCAATCGGCGGGTATTCGCGCATCGGTAAAGTAAGTTTGGCAGAACCCATATTCGCCAGTCAGTTTTTTAATCGGGGTCGGCGCAATGCCGTCAGCCGTCATCGGCGCTAAGAAAAAGCTTAACCCAGCATACTTGTTAGGACCCTCATTTGAGGTTCTCGCAATTAGAATCATATATTTGGCATAGCTGCCGAGGCTGGTCCAAATCTTGGAGCCATTGATCACATATTCGTCGCCGTCCTTCACTGCCCGAACCTGCGCATTACCCAGATCGGAGCCGTGATCTGGCTCTGAAAAGCCTTGGCACCAAATGTCTTCGGCACTCAGGATATTCTTAATGTAGCGCTGCTTATCCGCCTCACTACCCATATCTAAAATCAATGGACCGGCCCAATTCAAACCAATCGTATTCGGCACGAAAGGCACCCGCTGGGCTGCCATCTCTTGATTAACGATCTCTTGCATGACTTGGGGTTGCCCGCCCCCACCGTAGGCCTCGGGCCAAGACATCCCCAAATAGCCCGCCTCATAAACCGTTTGCTGCCACCGTCTTAGGAACTCAAATTGTTGATCGGTGCCGACCTCCATAAACGTTTCAGGTAATAAAAAAGAAGGCGCGGCGGGCTTGTTATCTTGAAGCCATGCTCGGACATCCGACCGAAACTCACTGATTTCATTCTCGTTCACAAAGACTCCTTGATCGGACCAAACCGGTTAACAGATCCATAATAAGGACTAACTAGGACATTGACCACTCGCCGACACCCAGTGATGCGGCGGTATCCATGCCCTGTATTATTGGGCATTACCAGGATTGGCATTGGCAGCAAAAAAGCAAGGCGGGGTGCAGGCATCAAGGGGTACAGGCATCATGCGGGCCACTCGGTTCAGGGCGCTCAGTCAGGCGACTGTCCAATCGATAAACACCATAAAGAACACCCGAGTCGTGAGATCACAACTAAGATGTTCGCAAACAGACCACACCAACAACCACTCGCTCGCTACCAGCCGAATTAGTCTTTTTTGGTGCTGATTCTGATGTGGCGAGAGCCACTTTGTGCATTCTGACCACTCACACCGTTCGGTATTTCTTGAATCTTTTTACCGGACGCCAAAAACGCCTCGGTTTCGGAAACAATCTTATCGCGCAACGATTGTTGTGCGAGGGCATCAGAATTTGATTTTTTTGACATAATCGTAAGGGCTGCGGTTATCGACGCGGCCGATCCTCTTTTGGACGAGCTTCATTAACGGTGAGGGCACGACCGTCAAATTCTTTGCCGTTCAGTGCGTGAATGGCGGCATTGCCCGCTTCGGTTTCGCTCATTTCGATGAAACCGAATCCCTTCGAGCGACCCGTATCTCGATCGGTGATGATCACGGCATCCGTGACAGCACCATGGGCTTCGAACATTTCAGCCAGTTCGCCCTGTGAGATTTTAAACGGAAGGTTACCGACATATATTTTCAAGTTAATTCCTTATGAATCGTGATTTCTTGTCTGTGCAAACCGGCGCTCAGCTATGGCGCCGGTGGTTTCCATCACGAATGCACATGTCCGTGGCTGATTTCTTCTTCTGTCGCGGCGCGTACACTGACCACTTCAACCTCGAAATGCAGGGTCTCACCCGCCAGAGGATGATTGCCATCAACGGTGATTTCATCGCCGTTTACTGCCGCAATCGCAACAGATTGCTGCTGACCCTGCTCATCTGACGCTGTAAAGCGCATCCCGGCCTCAATCAACTCAACGCCGGCAAATGCAGACCGCGGTACAACCTGAACCAATGATGGGTCAATCGCCCCGTACCCGTCCTTCGGCTCGATCACAGCCGTCAATTGATCGCCCGCAACCTTATCCAACAAAGCGGCTTCAAGCCCGGTGATAATGCCACCGGTGCCGTGTAAGTAAGTAAGCGGATCTTGTCCTTCGGAGCTATCTAGAACCGCTCCTTCGGCATTTTTTAGGGTGTAATGCATCGCCACAACGGCGTGGTCACAAATATTCATGCGGGGCTCACTATTCGTCTGGTCCGGAATCAAAGCGAAACCCTCGCGACGATCTAGCTAGATTCAATCAATAAATACGATCAACTGAGCTTTTTACACGGACTTGATAACAAACAGTGAACCAAAAGAAACAGTTAACATTACGCGAGGCCAGCATGTTAACTGAAATCACCCTGAATACCTAGGAAGGCTGGCCGCGCGGCTGCTCGCCCGCGGAACTCGGTTGGACTATTGATGAAAGCCTTGGCACTATTGGGCGGCACCGCAGACGTTTTCTTGGCCATTAAGGAACACCGGCAAACCAACATGACTCCCATCACGCGATCAACGGCTTGGATCTACGGCTCGGTTAGCCTGCCCCTTGCGATCATCAGTTATCCGCTAGCCGTCTGGATCCCTCGCTTGTATTCAACGGAGATCGGCATTGATCTGGGTTTGATTGGGCTGGTGATCTTTTGTGCGGCGATTTTCGATGCGATTTCTGACCCAGCCATGGGCTTCATGTCGGACCGCTTTCAAACCCGTTGGGGACGCCGCAAGCCTTGGATCGCAATTGGTGTACCCATCTACGCGGTTGCCGTTTGGATGCTGCTTAATCCGGATCAAGGCAGCACGGTTTTATACCTTGCCCTGTTTTTCATTTTGCTTCGGCTTGCAACCACCATTTTAGGCCTGCCTTATGCCGCCTGGGGCATGGAGCTATCGACTGAATACCATACTCGAACCATGATCCAATCAGCGCGCGAGAAGTACGTGCTGGCGGGTTTGATTGTCGCCTCCGCCATCGTACTGATTTCAGAGGAAGTATTTGATAATCGTTCTGCCAGTTTCGTTCTCAGTAATTTTTCGTGGGTGATCGTGACCCTGTTACCCCTCACCGCGCTAATCGTGCTCTTAAAGGTGCCCGAAGTGGCGGTGCCAGCAGCGCCTCGGGTCTCGATTGTGGCATCGCTGCGACAAATGACCCGAAACAAGCTTTTCCTTCGATTGCTAATGATCGAATTACTCATTGCCGGCGGCGAGAACTTCAGAAATACCCTGTCGCTTTTTTTCGTTCAAGACTACGTCGGCGCGGACCGAGTCGGGCGCTTGTATGTGCTGTATTTTGGCGTGGGACTGCTGGCGATTCCGGTTTGGGATTGGATTGCACGTCGGTTTGGCAAGCATCAGTCTTTAGCGACCGCCATGGTACTGGTGAGCATCATCGCCATTGCTTGCTTTATGCTGGACTACGGCCAAATCACTGAATTTTATGTTTTGTTTGCCTTAAAAGGCTTTTGTTTCGGCGCGTTTGCCTACCTACCGCGCGCCATGCTGGCCGATGTTGTGGATTTCGATACCGTACGATCGGGTACAGCCCGACCCGCCAGCTATTTCGCGATTTTAGGATTTATGACGAAGTGCGCCGCGTCTTTCGGCGGCTTGTCCCTGCCGATTCTTGGCCTCGTAGGCTATTCGGTTGCAAGAAACGTGACCAACGGGCCGACAGAACTCATGTGGCTGGGCATCCTGTATGCAATTGTGCCAACCCTTATGTTTGTGGTGGCTTTTTATCTCTGCGTGACCTGGCCTTTGAACGCCAAGCTACATCAACGGCTGGAGCGACTCGTCGCCCGCAAGCAGGCCCGCTACGCCAAGGATTAAAGCCGGGCCTTAATGGACCGGCGTGCCGCTCAGCAGGCCGCCCACCAAATGCAACCGGGCTTCGATCGAATTACATTCCAGTAACTGCTGCATAATATCGGCATCAAATTTTAAATATTGGAAAATGCGGTAGGAGAACACCGACGATGATTGTTCTTGCCAGCTGTTAGCCGCCAGAATCTTTCGCAACTGCTGATGCTCTTCGCCAATGAGGGCTAGCAGACTGTCGTTAATCTCTCTTTGAAGGGCAGGGTATTCCTGCTCAGCATCCTCATCGATCAATCGCTCCGCGCGGACAATTTTATACGGCAGCGTTTGCACTTCTGAGATCACGCGGTAGCGTGCTTGCATCTCGATCGCCGCATGAATCCGTCCATCATCAAGGGTCTCTAGGATGCGGCATGGGCCTGCTGAGAAAATCTCATAAGGAAGGTAGGTCGCTTGATTGGTGCTGAGCGCTTCTTCGGTTGTCTTCAATTGAGGCGCCGCGCGGATTTGTTTGCGGGTATGGCAAACACCGATCGGCCGCTCGGCAGCCACACTATCCGTCACCATCTTGCGATAACGCGGCTCAAACACATGGAGCGGGACTTCATGGCCCGGGAAGGCCACCAACTCTGGAATGGGAAATAACGCGATTTCTTGCACTGTTGAACAACTCCTTGCCTTGTTTGTTGTGGGCCAAGACGTAACGCATACGTTCGAACCGAACCATCAACAGGATTAATCGAACTGTATCCCAGTCTACACACCGGGCGGCCGCCGGCAACCTTTGTCATGAAAACGGCCGTTTTGATCGGCTTTTCCACCTTCGGTCTTACGCCGGTTCGTCATCCAAAGATTGGAATTTTCAAAATCGAGGCCGGCGGCGCACGAGGTTTGGCTGATCGGTAATGACAGACCCAGTTCCTGATTGAGCCCATACGCATCAGCGCTTGCGTTAAACCTTGCAACGCTCTGACCCACATTCAAGGTTTGAGGCCCGTGTCCGCACGCCTATTACCTACACGGCGTCAGCGCGAGATCAACGCAGGCTCACAATGCCTACCGACACGATTATCTGGCATACTCTTTAACAAGCAATCAAAAGCTCTGACTTATGGCGCAACACAGCATTCTCGATCTAGTTCCCATCACCTTTGGCAGCGACGCAGCCTGTGCCCTTGAGCGCAGCAAACAGCTTGCAATTAAGGCAGAATCTTGGGGTTATCATCGGTATTGGGTCGCCGAGCACCACAACATGCCCGGCATTGCGAGCTCTGCCACGGCGGTGGTGATCGGTCATCTTGCCTCGGCCACTCAAACCATACGGGTGGGCTCCGGGGGCATCATGTTGCCAAACCACGCGCCGCTGATGGTGGCGGAACAATTTGGCACGCTCGCCACCTTATATCCCAACCGGATTGATCTCGGCATTGGTCGTGCACCTGGCACCGATGGCCTGACGATGCAGGCCTTACGACGAAACCTTGCCGCAAGCGTCGAAGACTTTCCCAGAGACGTGGTGGAGCTTCAGCATTACTTAAAACCCGTCCAGCCAGGACAACGCGTGAGCGCAACGCCGGGCGCGGGCACCGAAGTGCCAATCTGGATATTGGGATCGAGCTTATATGGCGCGCAACTCGCCGCGATGCTCGGCATGCCGTTTGCTTTTGCCTCACATTTTGCGCCCACCTACCTAATGGCCGCGATCCAAACCTATCGTGAGCAATTTAAGCCCTCGGAAACCTTGAAGGTGCCCTACGTCATGCTGGGCTTTAACCTGTGCGCTGCAGAGACCGACGCGCAAGCGCACTTTTTGCGCTCGTCTTCGCTGCAGTCCTTTGTGAATCTAAGGCGCGGCGCGCCCGGCCCCCTGCCAGAACCCATCGAGGGGTTTGAAGCGAGCCTGGCGCCTGCTGAGCAACAGATGGTTGAGGCCATCGGTCAATGCTCAGCGGTTGGCGACCTGGGAACGGTTCAGGCCCAGATCGGCGCCTTTCTGGCCCAAACCGGGGCAGATGAACTGATGTTGGTATCGTCGATTTTTGATCACGAACAGCGCTTGAAAAGCTATGAGCTTGGCGCGATCGCCATGCAAAACCTCGCGCAGGCCGATGAACCAAAGCGGGCAGCGCGCTAACCCAATCCCCAAACATTGAAGCCAGGAGCCTGTATGGACAATTCCGCCATAGGCGGCGTGATCGTCGTCTTCATTGTTATTTTGATTGCCGTTCTGAGCGCCAATCGAAAATCCTCGCAAGACCACAAACTGCGCGAAAACGACGGGCAAGATTAGGGCTATCACACGGCAGCCAAACCATCGCCTAGAGCCGATTTACCGCACGTAACCCAGAGGCCTGGCGGCGCAAGGGACCAATACCGCGCACAGCGCCAGCGGAACTGCCTTAAAACTCCATGGCGCGATGAATGTCTTCATCCATGGTATCGATCTTCGGCTGCGTTAAAAAAGAAACGCCAACAAACAAAACAATCGAGGTTACAAACGCCAAAAAACCTGCGCTGATACCGTAGGGCAGTCCGATGGACGCCACATTGAACACCACATTAATCGAAAGGCTCGACACAATTGCGACGATCGCGCCTTGGTGCGTGGCACCCTTCCAATTCAGCCCAATCGCCAGAACCGGGAAAATCGCGGCCGCAAACGTCGCCCAGCCAATCGTGCCTAACAACGCCACCAAGGTATCGCTCACCAAGGCAATGGTCGCGGCCATAACCGCCAGCACCACGGTTACGATCCGCGCTTTCAACAGCTCGTTTTTGATTTCAGTCGCGCCAAAGGCTTTGGGCATGTCATGAATCAAGGCAGCGGTCCCAACATTTAAAAAGGCATCTGCCGTTGACATGATCGCAGCAAACAAACCCGCAAAGACCACGCCCGCCAGCAACGGACTGGCAAAAACCGATAAGAAAAACGGTGCAGCTTGATCCGGCCCGGTTAAGGGCTCTGCCTGACCGTCAATCACCAGCGCCCTCATCACCGTGCCAATGGAGATCCAAAGGAGCGCCGCGAAGGCATAGCCCATAACCGACACCGGCAAGACAATCCGATTGTCCGCGATCTTTCGGTTCATCATCATTTTGGTCACGAGGTGCGGCTGGCCGGCAACCCCGACACCGAAAATAAACGCCCAGCCCAGACACGCAATCACCCCCGCGGTGCCAAAAGGCATCACCGCTTCGGCATCATCTTGCATAATGACCTGGGTCGCCTCGGTGAAGCCGCCATCGAAGACCTGAGTTGCCGTATAGAGGATTAAAACCCCTGCCACCATCATGATCGCGCCCTGAACCACATCAGTATAAACCGATGCGATGATGCCGCCGGTCACACAGTAAAAAATCAAAACTGCCGAGGACACCACGACACAACTGATCAGACTGATATCGGCAAACATCACCGTGCCGCCCAACAAGGATTTCATGACGACCGCCATGGCCAAAATCTGGGTTGCAAGGTAACCCATCACCCCCAAAACAATCGTTAAGGCCATCAAAAACCGAACGGCCTCACTTTTATAACGCGCCGCCACCACATCCGGCAGGGAAATCGCATCCCGTAGTTCAGCAATCATCCGAATCCGCTTAGCGACTAAGAAGAATCCTAAGGCATACCCAGTCGTTGAAAGGATGATCATCCAAAATGAACTGACGCCTTGGGAGTAGACCAACCCAGGGCCGCCGACGAAACCAAACCCGCTTAACGTGCTGGAAAAAATTGCCAGCGCGACCACGAGCGGCCCAAGACTTCTGCCCGCAATAAAAAAATCACTGGGCGAATGGGTCCGACGCATCGCCCAAAGGCCAACTGCAACACAAAAAACCATGTAGATGACGACTGACGAAAGAATGATCTCTTGCCGAAAGGCTTCCATGAAAAATCCTTTTTTCTTTTAATAAATGAATCCAGTGCTTGGTTCCGGCGCTGACTGATTCCGTGGGGCCCGCCCGCTAGCGAGCGGGGTATTGCTTAACCAAGGCGCGAAACCGTGTCTCGTCGTCATCAGACCAGACATAGGCTTTAAACCCAACGACGTAGAGCGCCACCAAACCAAAGCCTGACAACCAGATCGCATAGACTTGCCAAGCCGTTGGATACGGCCAGCCCGCAATCATCTGCGTTTGACCCGTGACCAAGAACCCTTCATAGGCCTGATACATGACGGTCCAGGCTGCCGCGAGGAGACCGAAAGACGCCCCTAATTGAACCCAAAACCCGCTCGAACGCCGATCTGGACGAACCCCCAGGGCAATCATGCAACAAATCTGCGCCAGCACTAAAATTTGAAACCAGTAG
Source organism: Pseudomonadales bacterium (assembly GCA_017854255.1). Lineage (GTDB taxonomy): Bacteria > Pseudomonadota > Gammaproteobacteria > Pseudomonadales > Azotimanducaceae > UBA9926. The sequence goes on along the minus strand of JAFMIA010000015.1, from coordinate 23,067 downwards.
GCCAAATCCGCAACCGGCAGAAACCGCGCCGCACCGTCGCCGCCAACTCGCATGCTGTTAAAGAGCGGATGGGCAAGACCACCCACATTTTCTGCTGCGGGCAATACCGCGATCAGTCCAAGCAACCCGCACTGAAGCAGACCAAAAAGGAGGATAACCAGACACAAACGAGATTGGTTCAAGACGTTTCTCACGGGCAGTAAAGAACTGCCGATGTTACTGTGTTGACGAGGCTTAGAACAGGGACCCCAGCCAAACGACGGGATTCACGGCGCGCCTTCGCTTTTTTATCTTGCGCTTTAGCTGCTCGGCCTCGCGCGACGCAACTGCCCTTAAATAGCACCGACTTTTTTAGGAAACAGACAACCGCTTTCACGGCGCGAGCCGCATTTTGTACCCTTGGCCCAAGTCCCACCAAAACTGAGGGGAAGTCACGCTCAGCAGCCTGAACATCACCGGCGCCATGCCTGTCGGCCGATCAAACTAGACCGCCTTTAGTCGACCTGATGGGTTAGCATAAGCAGGTCTTTTTTTAACAGCCTGCCATGACATCACCTCAATTAAATCAACCCAAAACTCGCTTAATTCAAGTCGGATGGGTCACTGTCATGCTTGTCGCCCTCAGTGCCGCTGTGGGCCAAGCGTTTGGTCGCTTTAGTTATGGCGTCTTACTGCCAGCCGTCCGCGACGATTTGGGCATCACCAATACCTTGGCGGGCCTGATTGGCGCGGCGAACGTTGGCGCTTATCTTTTAGGGACCCTTATGGTGGCCTGGGCGACCAGTCACTACCGGCTTATCAACGTCATGCGCGTTGGTCTGATCTTGGCAACCCTGGGTTTGCTGTTGGCCAGTCTTTCAAGTTCCCCCTGGTTATTGGCCATGGCCTTGTTCGTGGCAGGCATTGGCGGCGCCTTTCTCTGGATACCCGCGCCCGTCATTGCAGCCGATGCCCTACCGCCCCATCGACGGCGGATTGCGGTCGGGCTTATGAGCTCGGGCATTGGGCTGGGGGTTATGTTTGTCAGCATCCTGAGCGGCAGTTTGCGGTCATCTCAGGGCGACGGCGCATGGTCTGAGGTTTATCAAATCCAATTTCTCATTGGGCTTGCGCTGCTCGCGCTGGTGATGCTGATTGTCCGACATGAACAAACCGCGCCATCGGGGGGTGCGGGCATCGGCGGCGTCGGCGCACTAAGGCGAATGCCGGGGTGGCTGCCCATCATCGTTGCCTACTCCACGTTTGGGTTTATGTATTTGCTGGTGCTTGGATTCTTGACCACACGGCTCGAAGACGACAGCCTATGGACCACTCAGAGTGCTGCCTCAACCTTCAGCGCGATGGGGTTTGCCATGATTTTCGGCGGCCCAACCTTCGTTACCCTGGCGCATAAAATCGGCGTGCGCTTGGCCCTTGCAACCGCCTTTGGCCTTTGGCCGATCTTCGTCGGCATCGTGATAACGGGTTATCCAACACCGACTTTGCTTGCCTGCATCGGGCTTGGCTTTTTGTTCAGCGCACTACCCACCCTGATCACCCTTTATGTCGTTGAGAACACGACCGTAAAGGATTACGGGCCTAGCTTTGCAGCGGCCACTTTAGCCTTTGGCATCGCGCAAACAATCTCACCACCGATTGGTGGCTACCTCGCAGATTTAACCGGATCTTTTACCCTGGTATTTATGCTGGCGGCACTCATGAGCGTCATTGGATTGCTCGCAACGTTAAAACTACCGCGCAACGCGCTGTAATCCTGCCGCGAGCAGCACGGCCATCACCAAATCACCGCAAACCGTGGCGCAAAGGCCGCTGACCCTGCCAACCTTCTGTGCCGAGAAGGGCGAGGACTGCGATAGGCTTTGCGAGCACGCACGGCCTGCTTCCAAGCTTCTTGGCGCCGCTTTAGTTTTTGATGCCGCTCGCGGCTGATCCGCAGGTTGGTTTAAACCCGGTGCCGACCAGAGCCTGCTCAGCTGCGGCCTGATGCCTTACGATGGTTAAACCGCGTGATTGGGCGCAGCCTCGGCACGCCACCTCAGGTCACGCGGCGGCTAGGGGGCCTGACAAAAAAGATCTGGCGGTTTCCACTCGAATTGTGAAAACCACATCGATCAAAAACCCCGTTTTTTGATGACTGGATTCTGGCCGGCCTTAAGGTTATGGTGCCGGATCATAAAATATTTTTGGAGCAATCTGATGGCTGAAGCTTGGATTATTGACGCATGTAGAACGCCACGCGGTATTGGCAAGAAAGGCAAAGGCGCCCTTGCCGACGAACATCCTCAACACTTGGGTGCCGCCGTACTGAAAGCCTTGCAGGAACGCGTCGGGTTTGACACCGCTGACGTCGATGACATCGTCTTCGGAACCAGCTCACAGCGCGGCCCCCAAAGCGGTGATCTCGCGCGCATGGCAGCGTTAGATGCAGGCTACGATGTTAAAGCCAGCGGCGTGACGCTCGATCGTTTTTGCGGTTCAGGGATTACATCGGTCAATATTGCAGCGGCTAATATCATGGCCGGCATGGAAGATTTAACCATTGGTGGCGGCACCGAAATGATGTCACTCGCAGGCTCAGGCGGCGGAAAAGGCTCACCGTTTCTCGATAACGACAATTTCAGGCTGCGCGATGTTCACCCGCAACCGCATCAGGGCGTTTGCGCTGATACGATCGCAACCCTTGAGGGCATCAATCGTGAAGATCTGGATAAACTCGCTTTGGTTAGCCAGCAGCGCGCCGATCACGCGATTAAAAACGGCCACTTCGATAAATCCCTCATCACTGTTTATAAAACAGATGGCTCGATCGCGCTGGACCATGAAGAATTCCCGCGCCCACAAACAACCCTCGAAGGCCTCGGTCAATTAAAGCCCTCCTTCGAAGTGATTGCGGACATTGAGCTTGATGAGCAAGGGACCACCTTCCGAAAGCTTGTTAAACAGGCCTATCCCGATCTTCAGATCGAGCACTTTCACCACGCGGGCAATTCCTCCGGTGTGGTCGATGGCGCAGGCGCTGTGCTGTTGTCGTCGCCTGATTATGCGAAAGCGCATGGCCTAAAGCCCCGCGCGCGAATCGTTGCCATGTGCAATATGGGCGACTCACCGACTTTGATGCTGAACGCCCCAGTGCCTGCCGCAAAGAAGGTCCTTAAAAAGGCCGGCATGTCGATCAGTGATATCGATCTGTTTGAAATCAACGAGGCCTTCGCGGTGGTTGCTGAAAAATTTATCCGAGACTTGAACCTTGACCGTGACAAGGTCAACGTCAATGGTGGCGCGATGGCGCTAGGCCATCCTATTGGCGCCACTGGCTCAATGCTGATTGGCACCGTTTTGGATGAGCTAGAACGTCGTGACCAGCAGTTCGGGTTAGTCACCATGTGTGCTGCTGGTGGTATGGCGCCCGCCATTATCATCGAGCGTATCTGATCGGATAAAAGCCTCGCAGCGGGGTCTGGATTTGTGGCAACACAGCTTAGACCCCGCCCTCTTTTTAGGCGAAATCATTGCCTCAAAGCAAGCCACTCCGCCAAGCACTTTCACAGACTGCTTTTCAGCAGGCACTTGAACGCACGGCCCACCCTTTTTACATCGCTTGGGTCACCCCCGATAAACCATTCAACCCATTGTGAGGCCTGAATGTTTGCGCTCGACTGGGTCATACCATGTCGCAAAGCTCGCGCCATCTTGCTTACCAAAAGCCCACATTCAACCCAGCGTATCAGTGCCCATCCAACCGGCACCTGTCATAACACCCCATCACGGTGCACGATCCGGGTTCCATTTCTAAGTTTAAAACGACACCATAGCCGAGTAATGCCACACGACAGCCAAATAACCCAACGAGAGAGACAACATGAACGATCTTAGATTTGATGGACAAGTAGCCCTGGTCACAGGCGCAGGGCGCGGACTGGGCCGAGCACATGCTCGTTTGCTCGCAGCCCGAGGTTGCACGGTTGTCGTTAATGATCTCGGAAGCGCCTTTGACGGCACGGGCGCCGCGACCGGTCGTGTCGCCGATGAGGTCGTTGCACGCATTCAAGCTGAAGGCGGCAAGGCCACGGCAAACTATGACTCTGTCGAGAATGGCCAAGCCATTATCGATGACGTTATGGCAACCCATGGCCGACTTGATATCGTCATTAACAACGCAGGCATCCTCACCCCAGAAGTTTGGTCCGAGCTCACGCTTGAATCTTGGCAACGCACGCTCAACGTCAACTTAACCGGCGTTTTCTCGGTCATGAAGGCGGCCTGGCCGGTCTTTGTTGCGCAACAGTATGGGCGCTGTATTGTGACGTCTTCACCTGCCGTCTATGGTGCGGGGGTTGCCGCCTACGCCGCCAGTAAAGCCGGGGTCATCGGCCTCGCCAATTCACTTCAGTTCGAAGCCAAAAAGCTGAAACTCGACATCAAATGCAACATTCTGATTCCCCAAGCCGATACGCGCATGACCCAAGACTTCGGCGCCGCTGTGGATGCGCGTCGAGTACAGCAAGGCAAACCGGCGGCTCGTAAGGCACCCGCTGAAGTCATGCAGCGCCTATCACCCGATAAAGTCTCGGCAATGGTGGTCTGGCTTGCACACCAAGACTGCCAAGCAGAAGCCAGTATTCACGAAGCGGGGGGCGGTTATTTTGCGCGCTTGAATTGGGCGCGCTCTGCGCCGTTGTTTGCCACCGAAAAAGAAGGTGTCCTTGCGGCGCCCCTGCCCGAAAGCATCCGGGACGGACAAAGCACCTTAGCGGACTTTGCCGGCGGCGATCATCCCATATCGGGCGATGGGTCAATGGGCGCCCCCAATGCCTTAGAACGGGTCTTTGGCCATTTGAAATAAGCGCCCGGGCCAAAGTGCGCCATCGCGTCCGTTTTTTAAGGCCCTGATGCAGCAAGCACTCACCATCTGGCATCAAAGGCGGTCAGGCCGCCTCTGGATTCAAGACTCGTTGAACATATTAATGCGCCCGCCATCAATCACTAGGTCGTGGCCATTCACAAACCCACCGGCATCCGAGGCCAGATACAGCGCGCCTTGGGCAATGTCATGGGCAATACCCGAGCGCGTTAAGGGTGTTGCCTTGGCCAGGTTGGCCTGAAGCTTGGCCATCTTTTGGTCGTTTTCTTCAGCGGATAAGGTATTGGCTCTTGCAGAGCCGCCCCAGAAAATTGGCGTGGCAATCGCACCAGGGGAGATACAGTTCACCCGAATATTTTCAGGCCCTAAGCGAACGGAGGCGAGCCGCGTGTAATGGGTTAACGCCGCCTTGATCGCGGAATAAATTAAATCACCTTGATTATCGCGAATCGCGGCAATACTGGAATTGTTAATAATCGCGCCGCCGCCGCGTGCTCTGAGTAACGGAATGGCATGCTTCATGCCAAGGGCAGCGCTAGAGAACAATAACTCGGTGGCATAGAGAATAGCATCGGCTTCGACCGAGTCGACGAGGCCTCGGGTCGGCCCGCCGGCATTGTTAAACAAAATGTCCAAGCCGCCAAACTGCTCAAGTGCAAAGGCCAGCGTGCGTTCAATGTCCGCTTCTTGGGTCACATCCGCTTGTATAAAACGGCAGTGCTCGCCCAACCGCTCGGCTAACGCTTCGCCTTTGTCAATCGAGCGCCCACAGATCACAACCTGCGCACCTTCTGCCACAAAGCATTCCGCAGTGGCCTCGCCAATCCCACTGGTCCCACCGGTGATCACCGCGACTTTTTGGGCTAATTGTTGACTCACTAACGTCTCTCCTTCTACCACTTTGGCTCAATGATCGGTTTTTTAGCGGCGCCTTTTCAAAGCCCGCTGCTGCTGACGCACGCGCTCAGGCGCATTCCGATAGGCTATCACCCAATGCGCTCATCAGCGATGTCACTTCCTGCTCTTTCACAACAAAGGGCAAGCCCAACTGAATCGTGTCGCCCCCATAACGGACATAAAACCCTTTCTTCCACATCGACATCGCGACCTCAAAGGGTCGTCTAAGCGGCTCGCCTTCATAGGGCGCAAGGGTTAAACCACCGGCTAAACCGTAATTACGAATATCCACCACCCGCGGCGCGTTGCCGAGCTCATGAATCGACTTTTCAAACACAGGCGCGATCGCCTGCACCCGCTCAATCATCGATTCGTCTTCAAGAATCTTAAGGGCGGCAAGGCCCGCCGCGCACGCTAACGGATGCGCCGAGTAAGTGTAACCATGGGGGACTTCCAGCGCATATTCAGGGGCCTTGGTGTCCATAAAACAATCGTAGATTGCGCGTTTGACGACCACGGCGCCCATGGGCATCGCGCCATTGGTGAGCTGCTTTGCAACATTGATGATATCGGGCGTGACCCCAAACGCCTCAGAACCCGTATTGGCGCCCATACGACCAAACGCGGTAATCACCTCGTCAAAGATCAACAGGATGTCATGCTGATCACAGATTTCACGGAGTCGTTTCAAATAACCCACTGGCGGCGGGAAGACCCCAGCAGAGCCGGCGAGGGGCTCGACAATCACAGCTGCAATGTTCGATGCATCATGCAGTGCGATGAGATCCAGCAGATCATCGGCTCGCTCTGCCCCTTTATCAGGCACCCCTGGCGTAAAGGCATTTTCAGCTAGCCAGGTGTGCCGTAAATGATCCGAGGCAATACCCTCACCAAAACTCGCTCTGTTGCCGCCAATACCGCCAACTGAAATACCGCCAAAATTGACACCGTGATAACCCTTGGCCCGACCAATTAACCGCGTTTTGCTCGCTTGACCCTTTGCGCGCCAATAACCGCGTGCGATTTTAAGCGCAGTATCAGCCGCTTCAGATCCCGAGCCGCAGAAGAAAACCCGATCGATGCCAGCCGGCATAAACTGGGTAATCCGCTCTGCCAATTCAAAAGCCCCTTTATGGCCAAACTGAAACGTCGGGCTAAAATCGAGCGTCTCGGACTGCTTGGCAATCGCTTGATTAATCGCCTTAATATTGTGGCCAAAACCGCAAGTCCAAAGACCCGACAAGCCATCAAAAATTTTCCGGCCATCGCCATCCGTGTAGTAACACCCGTCGGCCGACGTGATCATCCTTGGATCGGATTTGAATTGCCGATTGCCTGTAAACGGCATCCAGTAGGCATCAAGCTGCGCTTGCGTGAGACCCGTTTTTGATTCATCCATTATGACGCTCCTTGACCCGATGACAGGGCATGACAGCAATACAATACAATTGATCTTTGCTGCAATCTTCTCGCATGTTGTGGCCAAAATATAGAGCCCTTACGCACTGTTTGCGGGCTTACGTTATTTATCCCTTGGTCGAACTACATTAGACTTATTTTTTCAAAATCATCGACAATCACATCATGCGGTTTATCTTACCCATCCTGATCACGGCCCTGCTTTGGTCCAGCGCAAACTTAAGCCATGCCAGTGACATTGATCAAACCATCCGAGCGCTCGAGGAAGATATTCTCACCAAGCGGCTGGAGGGCAATTACCCGCAGGCCTTGGCCTTGTGCGCAAAGCTCAAAGCCATCCCAGGCGCAGAGGGCCTCGGGATTGCCTTGGAACTTGACACCCAGCTGACGGCCTTGTCCTGGGATGCTCAAAAAAGCGTTGCCACCCAAGACATGATCCGGCAAACCAATCGGCTCATTAAAGAATGTAAACCCAAAGGGACGAAACCCACCGCCAATCAGTTATTCCTGTGCGGACGCGGTCATTTTGCGAGATCCTATTTATCCGCTATGGACAGTAAATTCTACGCGGCCGGGACCCACGGCAGTGATGCCATTGACGCCTTTGAAGCGGCCTTGCAGCAAGATCCAGGGCTCACAGACGTGAAGCTTCCACTTGGCATGGCTTATTTTTACGCCGACCACCTCCCGGCATTCGTAAAATTTATGGCGCCGCTGCTGTGGTTTATCCCAACCGGCAATTCAGACAAGAGCTTGCCTTACATTCAGGAAGTGATCGCAACGGAAGGCGCCTATGCCGATGCGGCACGATTCATCTACAGCGACTTGATTACCCAGCAAGCCCCCGAGCTCATGCCAGAGGCAATCCAAACGCTGCAGGGATTAACCGAGCGTTATCCGATGAACCCGCGGCTACACCTGGCCCTGATTGCAAGCTACGCCTACAGCGATCAATGGCGAGCAGCCTATGATGCGCTCGGGCCCTTAAGGCTAAACGTCGACACCGATAGCGCCTTTCAAAATATCGGTCATATCTGGGCAGTCTATAGTTTGAAATATTTGAAACAGCCCATACCGCAGGATATCGAAAAGGCATTGCTTGCTATCGAGCCTCCGGACATTCCAGGCTGGGCCATGGATTGGTTTACCCTGGCCCAAGGCCTGGTCCTGGATTTTCAACAAAACCGCCCGGGCGCGATTGAAAAATATCAAACCGTGATTGCGAGTGAAAACAACTTTAATTCGGGGTGGTTGCTCGATTTAGCGAAAACCGGGCTCAATGAGCCCCTATTCACTCTGGCGCCCGAGGGCTAGATTCGGCTTGATACAAACGCAGTAAATAGCTCCGCCAGAGTTCATACTGCTGCTCCAAGTTGCCCGTCAGTTCGACGACCTGACCTTCAACCTGACCCAGCGTTGGCGACAGAGCCCGCACCAAAGACTGCGCCATTTCACTGAGTTCATCTTCGTTACGCTTATAATCTTGGTAGCGTTTATAGGTTGCGAGCATGACCTCGTAACTGGCGACCGCGCGACGCTGAGCGCCCGCAGACCGATCTCCCAAACTGGTATTGTAGTCTTCAAACTCATATTGATACTGCCGCCATAACCGGTAAGGCACGTTCATTTGCTGATAGATCAATCGATACTGCTCATCCATCGCATCAATAAATTGATACTCGCTGTCCCGGATTCGTCGCACCCGAGCAACCATTGGATCCGATGATGCGGGCAGCCCTTGTACCTGCATCCGGCCCTCAGCATTGACCGCCAGGTACCCATCAAATCCCTCCGGCGACAACGTCTGCGCGTAGCGCAGTAAGGCGGCGTCCCGCAGCCGCCGTCGATCCTGATCTGTTAACAGCGCTAAGCCATCCGCCAAACGGTTTGCAATACGAATCATAATGCCCTGGTACGGATCCGGGCCGTCTACCGCCGACTGCCTGTAGGCATCGCGCGCAATGCGAGTATCAAACCGGTCGTCCAACCATAACTTGCCCAGCGCGTCTCGGCAGATAAGCTGTAATTCAAGGACGGCGGCACTGGCGGCCAGCAACTGCCCTTGGCAATTGAGTTCCGCCGTGACATCGACGCCAGGCGTCACGCGGACCGCGCCCCAGAAACCACTTTCGGTAAGGGTCGTCTTTAGCAGGTAAGGCAAGTACCGTCGTTCGGCCGCGAGCAACTCAGCGCGCACGGGACTGATCGAGCCGCCCAAATGGGAAAACGGCGTCAGACTCAGGTTCAACCCAGCAAGATTGCCTTCCATGATTGATGCGCGATTGAGCGTTGTGGGCTCATCCGGGCGCGGCGCGGGCGCAGGCGAGGGCGTTGAGGCACACCCGGCTAACCCAAACAGCAGGACCCAGACTCTAATCATTAAACCCACCGTTTAACGTGCAGACTTTGCCTTTGCCTAAAGTGTACTGGCATTGGATGCCCTCTGTGACAGGCTCGAAGGGCTGATAGACGCGGCTAACTGAGAAGGCCTGGGATACCCCATCGGCGGCAACCGTCGTTGCAATACTTAACCGATCACCACGTTCAGACAGAATCAATCGGTGCTCAATGCCAAAACCGCCCGGCAAACCTAGCCAGAAGACCAAGGCCCGATCGCTCATCCGACAGCGGCTGTAACCTAGGTTTTCAGCTTCCTCAGCGAGGCCACCAACCTCACAGCGCAGGCTGAAGTTGTCATCCCGATCAACATACAAAGTGTTGCCCTGCATCCGCACGTTCAAAACAGCGGTTCGCGTAATTTGTTCGCCCAAGCGCCCCAAATTCACCAGCCCTCGAAGATCATCAATCGCCTGAAAGGGGGTTTCACCGATGCGGTTCTGACCACTGGCCAAACGCCGCTGATGATCGCTGAGCGTGACGTCATATAAATACCGTAATTTATCGTTCGGCGCCTCGCTCGCAGCAAAGTCGACTTCCCAATGGCCTAGAAATTCCGAAAACTCGGGCGCATCATTTGCTCGCAGCAGGCTTGGCAGCAAGCCTAACAACAAAAGACAAGCGCTTAGGCTGAACGACATCAGTCGAGCCATCTCACTCAAACTCGCGCAGAGGGTTAAAGCTTGCGCTAATGCTTTTATCAAAGGCTTGATCTACTATCAAAGCTTGTCCACAACCAGGACCAATACACATCATGCAGTTTCCACTTGAAGGACTCAAAGTCCTCGATTTTTCGAGAGTTCTTGCCGGACCTTTCGCTGGCAGAATGTTATCCGACCTGGGCGCGGATGTCGTAAAGATTGAGCCGCCTGAAGGCGATGTTACCCGATTTTGGGGCAAGGTCATTGCGCACTTACCCGGTTACTACCATCAACAAAACGCGGGCAAACGCAATATTTGTATCGACCTACGGCATCCTGATGCTAAGGCGCTGGTGAACGCCTTGGTGGCGGAAGCCGATATCCTCATTGAAAATTATCGGCCCGATGTCATGGGTCGGCTCGGAATTGGCTATGAGGATCTGAGCCAGATTAATCCAAAATTGATCATGTTATCGATTAGCGGTTTTGGTCATGACGGCCCGGAATCTCGCCGAGCCGCGTATGCGCCGGTCATTCATTCTGAAGCGGGCCTCATTTATCGCAGCCATCAAGAGGCCGCTCTGAGCCAAACCGATCCGGATTTTCAAGACCTGCCCTTATCGGTTGCCGATACCAATGCATCGCTGCACGGCTTGATCGGCGTGCTCTCCGCGGTGATTTTGAGAAACCAAACGGGCTTAGGCCAACACATCGATATTGCAATGATCGATGCCACCATCGCCACCGACGACAAAATGCATTACGACCTTGAGGCCTCAGGGGACACCGGCCCCATGCGCAATGAAATCTATACCTTGGCGTTTAGTTCGGTCTTGATCTCAACGGACTTTCGGCTTTTGTTCAAGCTTCTCATCGATCACGGTCACCTAACCGACCCCAGTCCAAAGGGCGCAAGTCTTGAAGACAAGATTCGGTTGAGACGCGGCGCCGTTTACCAATTGCTGCAGGCGCAAACCACGGAAGCCGAGTTTGATGCCTTAATGCGATCTATTAATGTCGCTTGGGGGACCGTGCGCAACCCATCCAGTATTCGACAACAGGCAACCGTCGCCCACCGCGGCAGCATTGTTGATATTGATGATCGCGCCGGCGGGGTTCGACCCATCACGCAATCGCCGTATCGGTTTTCCAATGCAAAAAGCGGGGTTCGCGGGCCGGCGCCGCATCGTGGTGAGCACAACGACGAAGTCTTAAGACAATGGTTGGCTTTGCCAGAGGGGAAGATCACAGCCCTGGCGGACCAGGGCGTTGTCTTATCTGATGCCAATGATCGGGCTAAAAACCCTTAAGCATTCGGTGTGACGAGGTATTTCTCACCGGTTGCTTGCTTGGCATAGCCCTCAAGGTGTGCCTGCGTCAGCATCTCGGCTAACGAAATCTCACAGGTATAGTGACTGGCAAACGTTGTGGTGATTTCATCGGCCACTCGTTGCCTGAGCGCGTCCGCGCCAGCTTGACCAATCTTTTGCAAGAACGGCGTTAAGAGCCAGCCCCCTAAACCCCAGGCCATACCAAAGGCTCGATTCAAGGTGGTCGGCGAACGGTCGAGCCCGCCATAAATATAAACCTGCTTATAGGTGGTTGAACCGTAGCGAGAGAATTCACCCATTTTCGCATTCTGCGCCACTTCCATCGCCGTTAAGATTTGACCGGCTAAGGTGCCGCCACCGGTTGCATCAAAGCCCAAGGTCGCATCCGTTGCGGTCAGCGCACTCACCAGATCACCCATAAAACCGGGATCACTAGAATTCAAAGCGTGGGCGGCGCCAATACCCTTGAGCAGGTCCACATGTTCTTGTTTGCGAACAACATTCACCAATTCGACGCCGTCCTTGAGACAGATTTTCACCAGCATTTGGCCCAAATTTGAGGCCGCGGCGGTATGCAACAAAGCCGTGTGCCCTTCCTGACGCATGGTCTCAACCATGCCTAAGGCCGTGAGCGGATTCACAAAGCAAGACGCTCCTTGCTTCGCCGATACGCCTTCGTTCATCAATAAGCACTGACTCACTTTCAAAACGCGATATTGGGAGTACATCGCGCCGCCTAAAACCGCGACGGTTTTGCCCATCAATTGCTGCGCCGCATCACTGCTGCCCGCCTGAATGACGACGCCCGCGCCTTCATTACCCGCAGGCATTGCATGACCGACTCTGGCGCCAATATGCCGACGCATCGCCTCAGGCACCATCGCCGTGACCGAAGGCCGGCCATCGACCTCGCTATAGGTTGCTGCAGTGATATCGGCTGGTCCGAATAAGAGCCCGAGGTCTGACGGATTGATCGGTGCGGCGTCAACCCGAACCAGCACTTCATCCTCTTTCGGATCTGGAAAATCAACATTGACCAAGGAAAGGGTTAATTCGCCTTCCGCACTAATACACGTTTGAAACTGTAAGCCTTGCTCAGCCATGTTTGTTACTCCCATTAAGTGTTTTGTCAAAAATAAGATTTAGCCAGAGAACCCTACGCGGTTCGCTGGATCGGTTCAATCGTTTCATCTCCTCCCAACCCAAAGCGCAGGGTCAACAGGGCACCAAACCGTTTGGCATGCATCCGCATCACATTCCTTGGCCTGCTTTGTTCAAACTGGCATTGCACCCAGACCCAGACCCAGAAGCAGTGCTAGGATGCACTTTCACATCTGTCAACATCGGAGGTCTTGATGACCCAAGAAATCTATGTCGCCGCCGGCGTGCGGTCCGCGCTCGGCAATTTTGGCGGGACGCTCAAAGACAAACCCATGACCGAACTCGCCTCAGAAATCGTGCAAAGCTGCGTTAAACGATCTGGCGCCGCGGCCTCCGATTTTGACCACTTGGTCTTCACCACAACGTGTCCAACCGATAAAGACTCGCTGTTTGCGGCTCGGGTGGTCGGGATGAAAAGCGGCTTGCCAGCCGATGCCGGCGCGCTGGATGTGTCTCGCGCCTGCGCCAGCGGACTGCAAGCCATCTTGGCGGCAGGGCAGCAGATCGCGACCGGCCACAGCCATCTGGCGATCGCGGCGGGTTCAGAAATGTTCAGCCGCGCACCCTTTGCAGTAACCACCAGTCGATGGGGCCAAGCGCGGGGTCACCAGCAACTCGAAGATATGCTTGAGTGGTGCTACCGCTGTCCGTTTTCGCTCGAATACATGGGTGATACCGCAGAGAACCTCACCGAGAAATATGGCTACGAACGAGCGCCAATGGATGAGTATGCCCTGCAGAGCCAAGAACGCGCCTTAGCCGCGATTGAATCTGGATTCTTAGGGCGCCAGATCCAACCCGTCATGGTACCCAGTGGTCGCTCGCAGGTTGAATTTGCAATCGATGAGTCGCCCAGAGCCGGACTCACCCTTGAAAAGCTAGCAAGCCTCAAGCCGGCCTTTAAGGCAGACGGCAACGTGACGGCCGGCAATTCATCCGGCGTCACCGATGGCGCAGCCGCCATGGTTGTCGGCAGTTTAGATCGCATGCGGGCGTGTGGTGTCTCGCCTGTTGCGAAAATTGTGGACTGGGCGGTGGTGGGCGTTGAGCCAAGTCTCATGGGCCACGGTCCCGTGCCGGCCATCTCACAATTGCTCAAGCGGGTCGATCTTGGCATCAACGACATTGACTATTTTGAAATCAATGAAGCCTTCGCCGTGGTCAACCTACACGCAGAAGCGCAATTGGGCATCTCCCGAGATCGCCATAACCTGTACGGTGGCGGCATCTCGGTTGGGCATCCGCCGGGGGTCACCGGGCTGCGCATGATGCTCAATGCAACCCAGCACTTACAGGACACCGGCGGCCGGTATGCGATCTTGTCAATGTGCTTGGGCGCGGGGCAAGGCATGGCAATGTTGATTGAGAATGCGGCAGCGCTGTAAACCTTGCGAGCCCTTGACGCAGGACTTAATCAACGACTTCGTAACAGGGTTTAGCGTTGTCGATCGGTAGCGTCAGGCGCTTCTGGTCAACAAAATCCTGTAAGAGTTCCGCAAGCGGGGTCATGATTTCTGGATCACCCCGCAGCTGGAACGGGCCATGCGCTTCAATCTGAGCCAAGCCTTGGGCTTTGATGGAACCTGCGACAATCCCGGAAAACGCTTTACGCAGCTCAAAGCTTAAGTCGGCCGCAGACTGCGCCCGCGTCAGATTCAGCGCGGCCATCGATTCATGGGTCGGCACGAACCGAGTTTGCAGCGCTTCAGGGACCTCTAAGGACCAATTAAAGTAGTAGGCATCGCCTCGGGCGCGTCTGAATTTTCGAACCTGTCGAACGCCATCCAGCACCAACTCAGCGGCGGCTTCTGCATCCCCAATCACGATCGTATACAGCCCTCGAACGGACTCGCCGAGGGTCTGCACTAAAAAGGCATCGATCTTTTCAAAATAAGCTCTCGCACTTTCTGGTCCCGTAAAAATAAGCGGAAACGGCATCTGGCGATTACTATCCCGCAGTAGTAAGCCCACTAGGTAAAAAATCTCCTCGGCGGTGCCAACCCCCCCCGGAAACACAACAAAGGCATGGCCGGTCCGGACAAACGCCTCCAGCCGCATTTCAATATCCGGCAAGATTACCAGCTCGTTAACAATCGGATTCGGCGGCTCGGCCCCAATGATCCCCGGCTCTGAGATACCCAGATAACGCCCCGTTTTAATGCGCTGCTTAGCATGCCCAATCGCCGCGCCTTTCATCGGGCCTTTCATGGCGCCATCACCGCAACCCGTGCAGATGTCCAAGCCCCGCAGACCAATTTGATAACCCACATCCTTGGTATATTCGTACTCGCCCCGAGGGATGTTATGGCCACCCCAGCAGACGACGACTTTTGGCGACGTATCCGTTCTTAGGACATTCGCATTTCGAAGGATATCAAAAACACCGTGGGTAAAACCCTCTCCGGGCGGGAGTTCTGTTTGCATATACGCGTTCACATAAAGGATATCTCGAAGGACTGCGAACAGATGTTCCCGAATACCCGTTAAAATTTTGCCATTGACGAAGGCTGTCTCCGGCGCCTGTTTTAATTCCAATCGAATACCGCGATCCTGCTGTAGCAACTCAATCTCAAAATCTGAAAATGCCGCCAACATCCGACGTGGGTCATCCGGATCGGTACCGGTGTTCAGTACCGCTAAAGAGCAGTTTCGATACAAGTGATATAAACCCGTCTGCGAGCTGTCGAGCAATCGTTGGACCTCACGCTTCGACAACACATCGAGCTGTCCCTTCGGGTTCAATTTAATATTGACGCGTTCCACTAGCGCTCCTTATCAGCAATCAGGCCATCCGGCCGGGTGTAGACCACTTGGCCATTCATAACCGTTTGCAGGACTTTGGTTTGAAGAATTTCAGCTGCAGGAATCGTCATAATATCGCGATCCAGAACCACAAAATCCGCCACCATGCCCGGCGCAAGACGGCCTTTAAAACTTTCCTCAAAAGCGCCAAAAGCGGGGTTTAACGTATCTGCTTGCAAGGCCTCAACCCGCGTGATCTTTTGCTGCGGTTCAAAGCCGCCTTCCGGCGTGCCCTGCAAGGTTTTTCGGGTCACCAAAGCATAGAAGGAGGCAAAGGGGTCCGCCGGTTCAACAGGCACATCGGTCCCATTCACCAAAACCGCCCCAGAGTCGATCAAGCTCCGCCACATGTAGGCGCCAGATTCAACCCGCGCCGCCCCTAAGCGATCGATTGCCCAAGGTCGGTCAGAGCTCATATGAATCCCCTGAACGGACGGAATGACGCCCAAACGAGCAAACCGGCCAATATCGCTTGGATGAATGTGCTGGGCATGCTCAACCCGAAACCGGACGCCTCGATCACGGCCGTCAAATAAGGCGTCAAAAATATCCAGCACCTCTCGATTGGCGCGATCGCCAATGGCATGGATCGCAATTTGAAAGCCGTTTCGATACGCCAAATGACTGATATCTTGCATCTCGCTCACCGGCATTGTGGGCAAGCCGTTATGACCCGCGCGATCGCTATAGGGCTCGAGCAGCCACGCGCCTCTAGAACCTAATGCCCCATCTGCCACCAACTTGATACTGCGCACGGTCAACATGCGCTGATCGACATCGATCAACGGGCCTCGTTGCATCCAGCTCGCAAGCAGCTCGGGGTCCGAGCCATTAATCATGACGTACACGCGGCTTGTTAGCTGTTTGGCCGACAAAAATTCTTGATACAGATTGATATCGGCTTGGGTTGCGCCAGCATCTTGAAAGCTGGTGATCCCGAGACTCGCTAAACTCGCTAGCGCCAACTGCAGCGCCCGCTGGCGCTGAGCAAGACTCAGTGTTGGGATGAATTTTGACACCAACCGCTGGGCCCGTTCGTTCAAGACCCCAGTGGGTTGACCTTTGTCGTCGAGAATGATTTCACCATCACCACCGACGAGGGTGTCCGCGGTAATCCCCGCAAGGGCTAAAGCACGATCGTTCACAAATGCGGCATGACCGCTGGCGTGCTTTAGAAAAACGGGATTATCTGGTGAGACCGCGTTGAGCGAATCATTGGATTGAAAACCCTTGATCATTGCAGGCTGGGGCGACCATTTACTTTGGTGCCAGCCGCGTCCCAGGATCCACTCCCCGGGCGCCGCTTGATCCACGGCAGCCGATACCTGATCAACCAATTCGGTCAGATTTTTCGCCGTCGCCAGGTTTAAATTGAGCAGCGACTGACCATACCCCATGAGATGGCCGTGGCCTTCAATCAGTCCTGGAATGACAACCTGGCCGGCTAAGTTAACGGTTTCATCCGGCTGACAAGCCTCAAGATCGATTAAGCGGCCATTGGATCCAACGCATAGCCCACTGGGGTGCGGCGCGCGCGCGTCCATCGAATAAATCAGCGCGCCTTCGTACAAGGTATCAGCACGACCTGCGCTCACGAAACAGGCCAGAACGAGCGCAATAAAGGGTTTTTGCTGTTTCAGCATATCGACTCCTCATTAATCAAACCCCATTCTCCCACAAGCGGGCCACATGCGGCATCACTGATTCATTTGAGTCTCGCTGTGTCAGTCTGACCCTCTGTACGTTTTAAAACGGAGCCGTCACCCCGCTTCGCGTTTAATCACCACGGTTCGGCAAATGATGTCGTGCCAACCCCCCTTTTTTGAATCAAACACGATCCAAACAAAGCCAAGACCCAGCGGTAACGACGATGCAAGGTACGCAAAATATCGACCAACGGCTTGCCCGTTGGTCATCGCATTCCCACTTTCGGCATCCACCACCTGCACTTTTAGTCATACTTTTCTGAATGTTGTAACAGGGTGTTTATTCTTACTAACCGCGGTATAACGATCTTCAAAAGCTCATGGCGCTTGGATTCTTGTTCGTTTTGATCTCGGGGGTCTGGCTCGGTGTGTCATCGCCGACCTTGCGTACACCCTCGTTACTCAGTACTGTCGCGGACAGCATCCTTTTTATTGTCTTAGGCTTTTTGATCTGAAGCATTGTTATTTCTGCGGAGGGGAGAACGTCGATTTTTAGGCCTTCTGTTGGGCGTTAGAGGGGGCTGCGAGCCACTTAAAAACGTCACGATGCTTCATCGTGAGGCACGCGATCGGCGATGTTGTCAGGTATTTTCTGGGTCCCATATCGGTGCTGGGATTGGAAACCGGGTAACTGAAACTAAGTTCAGCGTCTACGGATTAAATCGCCGTGATGTCGCAACAACCTGCTTTTTTGTCAGTTGCCAGTAACAAAATTTGAAACAAAATTGTTTCAGCAAAACGGTTTTCATAGAAAGGTTTTCATAGAAAGGTTTTATCGGAGGGATGAGGGGTATGGCGAAGTATGAGTTGATGATAAACGGGGAAGCTGCTGTGATTGAGGCGGCAGCTGATATGCCGTTGCTGTGGGCCCTGCGGGATTTACAAGGCCTGACAGGGACCAAGTATGGCTGCGGAATTGGTCAGTGTGGCGCCTGTACGGTTCATGTGAATGGTGCGCCAACGCGTAGTTGTCTCTTGCCGTTGTCAGCCGCGGCAGGCGCATCGGTCACGACAATCGAGGGCCTTGCGGATGGTGGTCAGCTCAGTGCGGTTCAAAAGGTTTGGATCGAAACAGATGTTGCCCAGTGTGGTTACTGCCAAGCGGGTCAGATTATGTCGGCGACTGCGCTGCTGAACGTGAACCCCTCGCCCAGTGATGAAGACATTGATCAAGCGATGTCAGGAAATTACTGTCGCTGCGGAACATATATCCGAATTCGTGAAGCTGTCCATGCGGCTGCCGCCTATTACAATGCGGGAGATAAAGCATGAAGCACAACGACATTTTGATCGAAATTCAAAGTTTGGGTGGGCAGCTGTCCCGAAGAGGATTTTTAAAGCTATCTGGTGCTGCGGGGGGTGGCCTTTTGCTGGCCGCATCGTTTCCCAGTTTCGGTGAAGAATCCCCAACGCTGGTAGGGTCTGCTGAGCTCAACGCCTACGTTCAAGTTCGCGGTGACGGCAAGATCATCATCTACTCCGGAAGTCCAGAAATGGGTCAAGGCATTAAGACCTCTTTGCCCATGATAGTGGCAGAGGAGATGGGGGCGAATTGGGATGATGTTGAAGTCATTCAGGCCCCTGAGGTCAATACAGAGCTGTATGGCCGTCAGTCTACCGGGGGCTCTTATACGCTCTACCTCAACTGGAATCTCATGCGAGAGATGGGTGCAACAGCAAGAGATATGTTCATCGCAGCGGCGGCCGTTGCGCTTGAGGTGCCAAGGTCTGAGCTTAAAGCCGAGGGCAGCCAAGTCACTCACGTGCCGACCGGTCAGGTGCGGTCTTTTGGAGAGTTGGCGGCGCTAGCGCACAGACAACCGGTCCCCAGTAAAGAGACGTTGGTTTTTAAAGATCGGGAAGATTACAAAATACTTGGGCAATCCATCAGTCAAGTCGATTCTCTTGAGATCGTTACAGGTGTCGGTGATTTTGGCATTGATACGAAAGTGCCAAACATGCTGTATGGCTGTTACGTGAAGTGTCCGGCGGTTGGAGGAGAGTTGGTCTCAGCCAACATCGATGACATTAAGAGCGCCCCGGGCATCATTGATGCTTGGTCCATTAAAGGTAACGGTAATGTGCGAGAACTGATGGACGGTGTTGGAATTGTCGGCACTGATACCTGGTCGGTGTTTAAGGCTCGGGAAATTCTTGACGTTAAATGGGACGAAACAAAGGCCTCAAAGGACAGCTGGCAGGCCTTCGTTGCGTTCGCCGAAGCCCAGGATCAAACGGGCGAGAAAGTGGTGGTAGACGTGGGCGATGTGGATGCTGCATTTACGGATCCAGGTCACAGAGTCTTGAGTCAGCTCTATGAGTATCCCTATGTCAGTCACCTGTGTTTGGAGCCAATGAACTGCACCGCTGATTTTCGTAAAGATGAGAATGGACGCGATCATCTTGAGCTCTGGATACCAACCCAGAGTGGTCCAAGAGTTCAGGAAATGGCGAAGTCTCGATATGGACTCGATCAAGATCAAGTCAGTATCCATATGAAGCGAATGGGCGGCAGTTTTGGGCGACGTACGAGCCAAGAATATGTCATCGAAGCGGTTGAGCTTTCCCAGCGCGCGGGCCGGCCGGTCAAGCTCACCTGGAACCGAGAAGACAGCGTTCGCTATGACTTTCTGCGAGAGGGTGGGTTTACTCGTCTAAAGGGTGCTGTGGATGTTGATGGTAGCGTGGTGGCCATCGAAGAGCACGTCATTGGCGTGGCCCCCGGAGGTAAACCTTCCCGTTTTACCGGTCCTTGGGCGTCGGCCTTCCCGTTTTCAACCATGAAAAATATTCGGGCTTCGCTGACCACGCGCCAGATGGATACCCCGGTAGGCCCTTGGCGCGCGCCGTATTCGAATACCCATGCCTTTGCGTCGCAAAGTTTTTTTGATGAGCTCGCCACTCTCGCGGGCCGAGACCCAATTGAGCTGATGCTTGAGCTGATGGGAGAACGCCGCTGGATAACCCCGGATGACGTCAGAGCGCTGAACACAGGGCGAGCTATTGACGTGATCAATACAGTTGCAAAGAAAGCGCAATGGGGACGACCCATGCCAAAGGGCCAAGGCTTGGGGTTTGCCTTTTACTTTTGTCATGCGGCCCACGTCGCAGAAATTGCAGAGGTCAGTGTCGATCAGAATGATCGTGTTACGTTACATAAGGTGACGGCAGCGGTCGATGTAGGGCCAATTATCAATATGAGCGGGGCGATGTCCCAGGTGCAGGGCGCCATTATCGATGGTTACAGTACGATGGCGGGTCAAAAAATCACTATGGAAAATGGTCGAGTTCAGCAAACGAATCTCGATCAATATCCAGTGCTTCGTATCGGTCAAGCGCCGGAGATTGATGTGCATTTTATCCAAAGCGATTTTGATCCAACGGGTTTGGGTGAGCCAGCGCTGCCGCCACTTGCGCCTGCGGTTGCCAATGCGATTTTTGCAGCTACGGGACGGAGGGTCCGCAAAATGCCGATCTCTGACGTCGGGTTTAGCGTCTAAAGCTGAGTTGAGGTTATCAGTGCCAAGCCAACAGCAGGGCTAGAGACTGAACAGCGCTGATGTACTAGGAACGTGCACTCAACCCTTAAGATTTTTGTCGGACAAGTGATTAAGAGGAGGCGTTTGATGGGCGATCGAATCCAAGGAAGTTGTTTGTGTCAGGCCGTGCAGTTCGAAGTGCCCGCACAACCGCTTGTACAGACCTTGTGCTTTTGTGCTGATTGTCAGGTTATTAGTGGGGCGAACAGCTACAACGCGTACGTCGTACCCGTAACGGAGTTGGTGCGTCTCAGGGGTGAACCTGGACATTACGCTGTATTGTCCGACCAGGGCCGGACCAATACGCGATACTTCTGTCGTGACTGCGGAAGTCGGTGCTGGGCTGAACTTGAGTCTGGCGTCGCCAGCGTCAATGGCATGGCCCTCGACGGCGGGTCGCACTTCAAACCGACACACAATCACCGAAGGAACAACGCCCCTGATTGGTGTGCGATTGATGAAGGGCTTGAAGAGCTGCCGGTAAGTTAAGGTGTGACTGCGGGGCTGTCGTTCTTGTGCTCTTGGGTGAGTTCACAACCCGGGTTCGGCCACATTTGGCCGGTGGGCAGCATGGCGTTTGAACATTACTCGGATTTGTTCTCCAGCGTATCGAGCCATTGGTTAAAAACAGGCTGTCGTTTTTCGAGAAATGCTCGGCCGCCTTCCTTGGCATCTTCGTGATGGTCCGTGATCGCCGTTTTTGAGGCAATTTCGTCCAGCGCTTGCTCCCAGGTCAACTCTGTTGCCAAATAAGTGGATCGCTTGAGCATTCTCATCGCGATTTGTGGACCGTTGGCGAGTTCTACCGCCAGGCTCATGGCGGCGGTCGCCAGCGCATCATCCTCAACGACTTCGGTTACCAAGCCAAGATCAAGAGCTTCCTGTGCGCTGACAATACGCCGACGCATCATGAATTCCATCGCTCTGGCTGCCCCAAGCAGTCGCACAAGCAGCCACTGACCCCCTTCGTCTGGCAATAGCCCAAAACGAAGGGTTGCGCTGCCGAGCTTGGCGGACCTCGCTGCGATCCTAAAGTCACAGCACAGCGCAGCTGAAAACCCGGTCTGGATTGCAAACCCGTTTATTGCAGCGATGGTCAGTTTGTCGAGGTTTCGCAGCGCCGTGTTAACGTTTTGAGAAATCGTTCTCAGACCATTATAGGTGCCTATTTCACGATGGTGTCCGCCGTGAATGGGCGGGACCTCTGTGCTTTTCTCACCCGCAGGGCCTTTAAGGTTATCCCCCGCCCAGAAGGCATCGCCCTCGCCAGTAAGGATTACGACTCGGACCAAATCATCCATTTGTATCTGTGTAAGCGCTTCGACGAGATCGCGCTTCATCGGCGCGGTTGAGGCATTCAGCGATTCTGGGCGATTAAAGGCAATGGTCACGATACCATGCTCGTGCCCCGCGATTGTAAAGCCACAGTAGTTGCCGGTTCGCAAACTCATTAGGGATCTCCCATGATTGGTGTGGGTCTCGGAGCCTTGCGCTCCTAGGCGCGTCCGAGCAGAATTTAGGGTCCACCATAAACCAAGCTGATTGCGAGATGAAGCGATCCAGCTTGCCTTGCCGCTAACAGGGGATTCTTTAGACTGCTTAGACTGCGAGTTCTTGGGCTGGCGAGACCATTGAGTCAAAAAAAAAACCTGACAAGCAGGGGTTTAACGGTGTTTGGAGCAGGAAATCAGGTTCGAACTGACGGCCTGTACCTTGGTCAAGTTGCGGGCACAACCATCATTATACTGCGACGCTGTAGTTCACTTCGAAGCATTCACGATCGTGTCGAGTTAGACACAGTATCGTTACTGATTCGTCTTTTAGCCCTGATTTTACTAATTGTTGCACTTGGCGCACGGGCCAACAAACAACGTTATTCTGAATTCCAGCCCATCGACTGCGCATCGGTGACGGTCGCGATCAGCCAAAACTCGAATTCTAGAGACAAATCGCCGAATTTCTGATGACCAAATCATTCAGCTCGTGACGGAAAGCGTGGAAAGAGGGGATTGCGGGTAACTTCCGGAGATGACAATACTTTTCTGAATGTTGAAAAAGGGTGATTATTCTTACTACCCGCTTACACACCCGGATGGACCAATAAAGGTTGTAAGAAGGTCCGAATGAGATCTTGCTGCCTCTGGACACTCTCGTTATTCAGTACGAGCGATAATCGTTTCATACGGTCATCGTTGGGGTCCACGCGGACATGTAGTTGCTGCTGCGACGCCACCAAGCCTTCGATCGCAGTGGATAACGTGCTCTTGCACAACCCCAATCGAGAGGCCAAATCGCGCGCAGTCAGTTGAGATT
>JAFMIA010000014.1 GCA_017854255.1 Pseudomonadales bacterium | reverse complement strand
GGCTCAGGCGCAGTCAACTGGGTCATTTTTAGGTTTCATCAATAGGACCTGCTGGCGGGTCGCTGGCCGTCAAGGGAGGCGTCACAGTCCGTTTGCTTGAAGAATGCGGCGGTTTGCTTTGGGTCAAGAGGTCGTCCTCTCGGGGCCGATTGTCCGGCCGCACCGAACAACGACGGTGGTCTCAGGGCGCAAGGCTCGATCGCGCCTGAATCCCCCAATGACCCTCTATTTTCGTGACGATGTACAACGATCGATATCGCCCAATCGTTTCATTGTTGGCATTTCGTCGCTCAAATTCGGTATCGATGTGCACTTTGGTGTCAGACGATAGGGTGATGGTGCGGCTCGTCCAAAGCGAATGATGCCAACCGGCGGCTTGCAATGTCGGGAAGACCGAACGATCTTGGAAGGTCGCCGCGGAGTCATAAATCATCACTTGGCTGCTGGCAAACCGAACGTGGGGGTAGTGCAAAGTCGCGGCCCAGGCTTTGATGTCTTGATCATTAAACGCAGCCATAAAACGATCTAGCGTCGCAAGCGCCATCACATCAGGGGTTTCGGCTTTGGCGAGGCCGACTGCTGGCCCTGCGATAAGCACCATCAAGAATAAGGTTTTGAGTCGCTGGAGTGGATTCATGGAGATGCTCTCAAGGGTTGATTGCGTGTCGAAGAGTGTAAAGGTCCGTGTTAAACAGTGCCATTCAAAATGAATGGCTGAAAAGGTTTGATAACGCTCGCCAATGTGGCACATTAAAATTCCGATTAGGTTGTGTTTGGAGACAGCGACATGTCTGACAACGTCATTTCGTTCGAGGGCTCAAAAGATTCCCATATCGAAGCAAAAAAGCGTGAAAAATTTGAGGCGATGAAGCAAGCGTTTCAAGTAGCGCGAGAACAAGCAAGCCCTAAAACAGTGGCCCGTAACCCCAAAAAAAAGAAAGGCAATAAGCCCAAAAAGAAACGATAAGGGCTAAAGATTGCCGAGCGCAAACGGAAATGCGCTCGATTTCTTACACAAAGGACGCAGCGTGGCAAAATCGCATCTGCAATCCAAGCCTCGCACCTTGATTGATCGCTTGATCACAGAGCTTGAGCTGACGGTTATCGTGTCGCTTGGTTATGCTAGCGCTATGGTGATCGTGAAATATGGGGTCAAGCTCATTCAAGATGGTCTTTATGATCACCCGCTTCTGGCCTTTACGAGCCTGATTTTTTTACCCCACGGCATTAGAATTCTTGCGGCGTTTTTGGTTGGGGCGCGATCGATTATGCCGTTGACGATCGGCGCTCTGTTGAGCAATTTTCTGGGGTTAGATAACGGTATCTATCCTTTGTGGAGCATAATTCCGGGCGTCGTTTGCGGTTATTTGGCATTTAAAGTTTTTGAGTTACTCGGCGTTGAATTCAAGCCGGGGCTTGGGTCAGCACGACAGTGGCGAGGCCTCGTTCTGGTGAGTTTTGTCGCGGCGCTCATCAATGGTTTAGGCATTGTGCTGATTTTGGTGTTGAGCGGGCTGGATGAGGTTGAGGTGTTGCCGCGTCTATTTGGCTATGTGATTGGCGACACGGTTGGCGCCTTCGTATTGCTTTGGGGCATGATGCGGTTAGGACGACTTTACCGGCTCAAAATCGATGCCCAGGGGTGACCCCTTTTGAATGGCTGGGGCTTTTGATGCTTTGAGGTGTTAAATGGCTTACTGGCTCGTTAAAACGGAACCTACGGACGGCGGTCTTTTAGCCTTTCAGGCAGCAGGGCCTGCAAGTCTCGTCTGGGATGGCGTACGAAACTATCAGGCGCGAAACTTTTTGCGTGCGATGGATTTGAAGGATGAGGTGCTGCTGTATCATGCCAGTTGCGCGGAGATTGGGGTCGTTGCGCAATTGGAAGTGGTGCGCAAGCCCTATCCTGATCCTTTACAATTTGACCCAAAATCGCCTTACTTTGATGCCTCATCGAAGCAATGCCAACCGCGCTGGACCGCCGTAGACCTAGCGCTGGTGCGCGCTTTCCCAAAAGTGGTTCCCTTGACGATGTTAAAACGGACGCCTGCGTTTGAAGGCTCGCCCCTCACCCGAAAAGGCAGCCGGCTGTCAGTCCTGCCGATTAACCAGGATCAGTGGCGCGCCGTTATGGCCTTGGCGGGTGTTTAAGCGCGATCATCGCTTATGACAGCAATGGATTCGTTCACTGCCGCGCCATAAATGCCCTTTGCCATGAGTGAGGTTTCTTGGTTTCGGCGGTGTTGATAGATTGCTGCTCTGATTTCGTGCGCGGCTTGATTCAAAGGGTCGGACTGCACCGCGAGTTCAACGAGATGACACGCCAGCCGGATATCGCGTGTCATAAGCGTTGAGGCGCGCTCTGCTAAGGCAAGGGTGCCGCCTGCGAGGCTTGCAAGTTCAGCCGCCAATACCTGGTCGGGCGCTGGCTTGAGTCGCGCGGGGTTGCCGTCATACCAGCCGCCATACAATCGCCAAATATTACGGATAATAAATTCTGGCTCATCGTAAGTGGGTCTTAGGTAGGGTTTCTCAAGGATCGAAGGGTCCAGGTGCACCTCCTGAAGGATGTCGTCTAACTTGGCGCCTTCGTTCATCCTTTGAAGGGTTTCTTGAACCAGGTACTCAAGGGCTGATGCGACGTCCGTCAGCACAAGTTGTATTCGGTCTGCGCCCGCGATCGGTAGACCGTGCGCGGGTAGTAAAAGCTCGGCACCCTTGCTGGCCATATCTCGTAAGGCACGTGCCCACTCCATCGGGTATCGTTGTACTTTCTGAGGGTTGCCGGCATTCGGAAAGCACCAGATAAAAAAGTCACCGGAACAGATCGCCTTGTGGGCTGGAATCCAGCCCCAGGTATGATCATCCGTTTCGCCCTTCTCATGATTCAGCTCCACAGTGAGCCCGCCAACATCCAGGGTCATCTTGTCTCGATAGGTAATGTCCGGCGCCTCTGCGGTATTGGGTAAGAACGCGTTGTCGCTAGTGATATCGTAACCCCGGCGGGAAAACTGACCGAATTGCCGGCGATTGATCGTGGCGTTGTAGCCATCGGTTAGGTGGTAGCGGTCCATGCGCGGTTTAATGTTCTCATGACCGACGAGCGTCGGCCTGGCATGACCGTGTGCTCTTGCGCTCTCCATAAAGGCGCCGCAGCCCCCAACGTGATCCAGATGGCCATGGGTATAGACCAAGGTGTGAAATGGCGCTTGTCGCCAGTTACGAATAGCGGACACAACCCGTTCGCCGCCTTGTACACTCGAGGTATCGAATCCGAGCAGGCCGTCATCGGTTTCGAATAAAACGCAGTGTGAAAAGGCCTCAACCAATGCAACGCGATCGGTAATCGAGGACAGTTGAAAATTGATGCGATTGACCGGGCCTGTGCCGTCGGGGTCGGTGGTGCCGTCAAGGATGCCAGCGGAGAGTTCGAGTAATTGAGACATGCATAGTTCCTGAAGTAAAAAGGGTTGGGTTGTGCAAGGCTAAGCGCGCGCCTTGGTGGTTAAGGTTTGTTATTGGTTTTGCCCAATCGATACCCTGGGCGCTGGTGCATTCGATAACGGTAGGCGTGGCAATGCGCTGGTAACGCAATATCAACGGCGTCTGCCCAATCTAAGATCGTCGTAAGCAGGATATCGAGTTCTGAAAAGCAGTGCCCCCAAACAAACTCGGCAAGTTCAGAGGCTGAGAATCCCTCACCCAGCATTTTACAGAAGTAGGCTTTGGCACTGATGACGGCATTGGGCGCCTCGCCATAAATCGACGCGAGATCAACATGCCGCCGGATAATATAAAGGCTGGTTGCGTCGAGCTCCATGAGCATAAAGGAGGCGAGTTCATCAAAGCGTGCAACGCCTTCTGGACTTAATTGATCCTGATCGAGCGTGAGCCCCTTGAACGTTCGACGAAGGTATCGAGCAATGGCAAAACTCTCTGAGATAATGAGATCACCGTGGACCAGAACCGGAATCTTCCCTTTCGGGTTGATCGCTTTATAGGCCTCGGTTTGGGTTTCGCCCGTTCTCGGCCCAACTTTTTTATTGTCGTATTCGAGGTTGAGCTCGGCGAGCATCCAGTGCACGCGCAGCGTCCGGCTGGTGCCGGCACCCCAAACGATGAGTTCAGGTTGCCGAGACATAACCTGATGCTTTCGATCGAATGAGCTGTCCACACCGGTAATAATGGTAGATTCCCCATGCGATCACGACCAGGGTGGTCATCAGGCCATAACGCAAGCCGTCTTGGCCATAGTCGGTTGCGAAATAGTCACTGAAAAACCCCACGCTGAACGGGCCCAAACCGAGGCCGATGATGTTGGTGATAAAAAGGTTAATGGCCGCTGCAACCGATCGCATCTCAACCGGCGTTTGATTCTGAATCAGCGCAAATCCTGGCGCCACATAGACTGTCCCGAGCATCGCGGGAATCACGTAAGCCGCAATTGCGCCCATCGGCGTCTCGGCCGTAAACGCAAAATATAAAAGCGGTGCTGCAATTAAGTTGGCAATTGCGATGATCCAAGGAAGCCAATGTTCGCCATGACGTGCGGATAAAAAATCTGCAAGCCGCCCGCCTAGGTAAATACCGAGGGCGCCGCCCAAGCCAATCATCAGCGCGAGGTAGCTGCCGACTTCGCCAGTGCCCATCTCATGGATCCGAACCAGGTAAATTGGAATCCAAATGATGGACGCATAACCGGTAAAAGAAATCAGGGCGCCGGCTGCGACCACGTGTCGCAAGACCGGGTTTCCCCACATAAACCGCACAACTTCCCAAAATCCTGGCGGGACCACTGGGTTGGTATTGGCCTCCGAATAACCCCGGGGCGGCTCGATCACGGTAAATCGGACCAGGGCAGCCAGCAGGATGCCTGGCAGGCCGACAACCACAAATGCGGTCCGCCAGCCAAACCATTCATTGATCCAGCCCCCAAGCAGGAACCCAAGCAGGATGCCCCAGTTGATGCCGGTGCCAAAGATCGCCATAGCGGTTGCGCGTTGTGCGGGCGGGTATAGGTCCGCAATCATAGAATGCGACGGTGGGTTAGAGCCCGCCTCACCCACCCCGACCCCAATTCTAAATAACAGTAATTGCGTAAAGTTCACGGCTGCCCCGCAAAGGGCCGTCATGAGACTCCACAGAAAGACGGAAAAAGAAATGAGGTTGCGGCGATTGTGGCGATCTGCCCACATCGCCATCGGCATGCCGAGGGTTGCATAAAAGACGGCGAACATGATGCCGGTTAACAGGCCCAGTTGGGTATCGCTGATGAGCAAGGACTCTTTGATGGGCTGCCCTAAAATCCCCATGATTTGGCGGTCGATGTGGCTAGAGGTGAAGACCAATACCAAGACAAACAAAGTATATCGTCTCTGGCGGTCTGGAATCGGTGGGTGCATAGTGTGGAACACCTTATTTTAGGCAGTGAAGGGCTTTTAAAATAAACGCATAATGACGGTACCGTTATTGCGCTTTAAAAGAAAGCCTTCGAGATGTTGGTCGAAAAAACCGGTTGATATTGGCGAATGACCCAAAGGTTCCAGATGGCTGGGCGCGTTTGTCATTGCGGAAAAGGTGCGCCATAAAACGAGTGAGTTCAGAAATCGAGGGCTCGTGGGCGTCAAGCGCTCAATCTTCGGGATAGAACAATCGGCGAGGTAGCGGCTTTAAAAAAGATAGGAGACAGGGCATGACGAATAAACCATCAACCGAGTCGTCGCTGAGCGGACATCGAGGCCAGCATTTGATCTCGGCGCAGCAACTCAGTGCGCGTCTGGGCGAATCAAGCCTGAGAGTGATCGACGTCACGACGCACTTAAAAGTACTGCCTTCAGGAGATTTTAGCGGTGTCTCGGGACGAGCCGACTATGAAGCAGGTCATATTCCTTCCGCCGTGTATCTTGATCTACAAAATGACTTGTCGGATAACACGTCACCTTTTCGGTTTACGGTGCCGAGTGTTGCGCAGTTTGAATCAGCAATGCAGCTTGCTGGGGTTTCTGACACGGATACGGTTGTGGTGTATGCGGCGAATCATCCCATGTGGGCTTGCCGAGTTTGGTGGTTGTTCAAGGTGTTTGGCCATCACCAGGTGTTGGTGTTAGATGGCGGTTTGCCTGCTTGGCAGGCCTTGGGACTGGCGCTGTCAACGGCCATAGAGCCCGTTCCAACAACCGCCTATGCTGCGCGTTATCAGGCAGAGCAAGTGATCGATGGCGATACATTAGCGGGGCAGTTACCCAGTTCGCAACTGTGCTTGCTGAATGCCTTGTCTAAGCAACAGTTCGACGGTGTTGGCCCGCACTACGGCCGGCCAGGTCATATTCAGGGCTCGGTCAGTACGCCTTACAGTCGATTTTTGAATGATCGATTTTGCTTTGAAGAAGCCAGCGCCTTACAGTCGATTTTTGAAGCAGCAGGGGTCACCCCGGACAAAACGGTTGCCACCTATTGCGGCGGCGGGATCGCGGCCGCAATTCCCATCTTTGCGCTCGCCCTGCTGGGACGAACCGAAAACATCATGCTGTATGATCATTCCTTGTCGGAGTGGGCCGCGCGGGATGAATGGCCAATGACCACAACGACTGCGCCGGAGGCTGGGGCATAACCTTCGCGCCCGATAATCGTTTTGATACCTCGGTAATGCCACGCTTTGATCAAGTGGGCCTAGGTGCCAGTGGGGCACGGTCGGGCCTGTGTTTGTCCAGGATGGGTACGTGGATTGCCATGCCGCAGGTTGGGCGTGATCCGCGCTCATGTGCATTGAGTCAAAAGCTCGGGTCTGAATCCAAGGTTATGCCAAATACCGGCTGGACGTTGTTGATTAGATTCAGATAATCAACAACGATGCCGCGGGCATGCTTTCGATCCTCTGGTAACAAGTAGGGGCTATCAATTCCGATCACGGGCATACCGGCCGCTTTTGCGGCGAGAAATCCCGTCACGGCATCTTCAAATACTAGGCAATCTGCACGCTCAACGCCGATTTTTTCGGCTGTTTTTAAGAAAATTTCGGGCGCCGGTTTGCTTTCTTTGACCTCATCACCGCAGACCGTGATGGCGACCGCTTGCAGCCACGGTTTGGTTGAGCGCTTGAGCTCAAAAAGCGCTCGACTCGAACTCGTTGCGATGCCAAAGGGAATGCCCTGCTCGGTTAACAGGGTCAGGAACGCTTCCGCGCCAGCGATGGCCGCAGCGTTTGGGAACAGGTCATTTAAATAGTGCGCCCGCTGATCGAGAAAAGCCTGGGGCGTCAGCGCAAGGCCGTAGTGCTCAACCGTCATCAAAGCGGACTGTAAGGCTTGTCGACCCACGATCGTGCGTTTGAATTCAAGCGTAAAGGTGATGCCAAAAGGATCCAGTACCTTCTGGGTTGCAAGGGTGTAAAGTGGCTCGGTGTCGAGCAGGGTCCCATCCAGGTCAAATAAAATGGCTCTGGGCTCAAAATAAACAGACATACTGCGACTCCTAGCGCGAACAACCTTGCACAGAGTGTTGATGTGCTTTTGGGCGCAGGGACGCCCTGGTCGTTGGGTATTGCCGGGCATTGTACCTAGGAGGATCTGTGCGGGAAACAGGTTTAGCCTAAAAGGGCATTGCACGCGCAATCAATGCGAACCGTTTCCAAGTCCGGTTGATGCGGTCGGTAAACGCGATGCTGTTTGAGGCGCGTGAATGTTAAAAAAATCCCAAAGCGCTGGATCATTTTTTGATTTGTGTTGTCTGTAAGGTCGGGCGAATCATTACGGTTCAGGACCGGTGGGGATTGATAACACAACCGATCGTCGCAATAGTGATTGGGTAATAAGGGTTGAGCATGAGGCGCCGCGCAATAAAGTTTAAGGAAGCAGGGAGTGTGTTTTGATTGAGGTTGAAAATCTGACAAAACAGTTTGGGTCGATGACGGTGGTCAAGGATTTAAGCTTTGAATTAGGCGCTGGTTCGGTTCTGGGCTTTCTAGGGCCGAATGGCGCGGGTAAATCAACAACCATGAAAATGATTACGGGATTTCTAACGCCTTCTTCAGGCTCGGTCCGCATTCAAGGTTATGACATTGCAAATCACCGTCAAGCGGCCCAGGCGGAGATGGGTTACCTGCCAGAGGGCGCGCCCAGTTACGAGGAGATGACGGTGGCTGCCTTTTTGAAGTTCATTGCAGAAATCAGAGGTGCTCGGGGCGCACTGATTCGGCAATGGGTGGACCGAGTGACCGATACCGTCTCGCTCAGAGCGGTTCTGCATCAGCGAATCGAAACCTTATCGAAGGGTTATAAACGTCGAGTGGGGCTCGCCCAGGCTTTGATCCATGATCCCAGTATCTTGATTTTAGATGAGCCAACCGACGGGCTTGATCCAAACCAAAAACATCAGGTTCGGCAAATGATCTTGGATCTCTCGGATCAAAAAATTGTCATCATCTCAACCCATATTTTAGAAGAAGTTTCAGCAGTCTGTTCAAGGGCGATGATTATTAACGCAGGAGAGATTGTCCTGGATGATACGCCCGAAGGACTTTGCCAACGTGCCGAAGGGCATCTCTCGGTCAGCTTGCGGATCAACGGGGTGAGTGATGAGGCCCTGAGTCAGGCCTGTTCTCAGTTGCCACAATGCGGTCGAGTGGCATTGATTAATGGCGGTGGCGTTCGGGTTTACCCGGCTGAGGCATTGAAAGGCCCATTGGCGGCGCTGCAGGCATTGATGAAAGCCAATCACTGGCAGCCTGAATGGATTCAACAGCATGAGGGACAACTCGATGAGGTTTTCCGCAGCGCAACAGGAGGACGCTTGCAATGAAAAACATCACCACTATTTTAAACCGCGAATTCGCCAGTTACTTTACGACGCCGGTCGCCTATGTCTTTATCTTGGTGTTTTTGGTTTTATCGAGCGCCTTTACGTTTTACCTCGGCCAGTTTTATGAACGCGGCCAAGCTGACTTGCTACCTTTTTTCAACTTCCATCCTTGGCTGTACCTGTTTTTGGTCCCGGCGGTCTCCATGCGGCTGTGGTCGGAGGAGCGGGCATCCGGTTCGATTGAACTCTTGCTGACCTTACCGATCACGTTGTGGGATGCAATCCTCGGCAAGTTTTTGGCCGCTTGGCTGTTTACAGGGCTTGCGCTGCTGGGCACCTTCCCGCTATGGCTGTCGGTTAACTACTTAGGAGAACCTGATAATGGCGCGATCGCTGCAAGCTATGTCGGTAGTTGGTTTATGGCGGGCGCTTTTTTGGCAGTGGGGTGCTGCCTTTCCGCGCTAACAAAAAGCCAGATCGTTGCCTTTATTCTGACCGGTACGGTCTGTTTACTGTTGGTGCTTGCGGGTTTCCCGTTGGTGCTCAACTTTTTCCAAGATTGGGTGCCGGCTTTGATCTTGGATCTGATTGCCGGTCTCAGCGTCATTGCACACTTTATGGCGATCTCAAAAGGCGTCTTAGCGTTGACGGACGTGATTTATTTTATTGCGATGATCGGGCTTTGGTTGACCTTGACGCGGCTGGTTCTGCAAGCCAAAGCAGCAGATTAAGGAGGGCTTATGAACTCAAATTTAAAACAGTTATCCACCGCGGTCGTCGCAGTTTTGGTGTTTGCACTACTGCTCTTATTTAGCAGCGCCTTCTTCAAAGGGCTTCGCTTGGATATGACCGAACACAAATTGTTTACCTTATCCAGCGGTAGCCAGCGCATCATTGAATCAATTGAAGAACCCATTCATTTGTACTACTTCTTTTCTGAAGAGAGCAGTCGCGAATTAACGCAACTGAGAACCTATGCCGACCGAGTTGAGGCGCTGCTGGATGAGTATGTGTCATTAAGCAATGGTCAATTGATCTTGACCCAGATCGACCCAATGCCCTTTTCTGAAGCGGAGGACCAAGCGGATGGGTTTGGTCTGCAAAAGGTCCCAGTGGGTAGCGCTGGAGAGGTTTTGTATTTCGGATTGGTTGGCAGCAATGCGCTGGACAACACGGAAGTGATTGGCTTTTTTCAGCCGGACCGGGAAACCTTTTTAGAATATGAAATAAGCCAACTGCTGTTCAGGTTGATTCAGATAGAGAAGCCGAAAATTGGTTTGATATCATCCCTACCCGTTCGGGATCGAGTCAACCCAGAAACCTTTAGATCAGAGCCAGGCTGGCAAGCCCTCGGTGAGCTAGAAAGGAACTTTGAGATTGTCGATATTGCCGAGGATGCCGAGACCATTGATTCAGGTGTGAGCCTTTTGTTAATGATCCATCCTAAAACCGTGCCCGATGCGCTTCAGGCAGCCATTCGAGCGTTCTTGATGCGACAGGGCGCGATCATTGCCTTTGTTGATCCCTTGGCGGAGATGGATCAGGCCGCACCGTCGCCGATGATGCCGACCTTACCCCAAGGCCAAGCCTCCGATTTGAATTGGTTAACCGAGGATTGGGGCGTTGCGCTCCGGGCTCAGCAGATTGTTGGTGACGCGCAATTGGCGCTCAGTGTTACAGGACAGAACGGAACGCCTACCCGCCACCTGGGTATATTGGGCTTAGGCCCGACAGAGTTAAATCCTTTGGAGGTCCCAACGGCCAGTTTGGAAAGCATCAATGTGGCGAGCGCAGGCCTGATTGATGTGTTTGAACCAAAGCTTACGGTGACGCCGCTGTTGTCCTCGTCAATTTATGCTGGCGGCATGGATGCGGCGCAGTTCCAGATTATGCGGGATCCAAGTGACCTTCAGAAAACGTTTGTGCCCGGAAGTGAGGCGGTGTCGATCGCGGTCGCGCTCAGTGGTGTCTTACCGGCCTCAGCGGTCCTCGCGGATCCAGCTGCAGGCGCCGCGCCGGTCGGTATTAACCTTATTTTGGTGAGCGATACGGATGTCTTGTCCGACCGACTCTGGGTGCAGGTTCAGAACTTTTTTGGTGAGCCGATCGCGACCGCGTGGGCGGACAATGGGAGTTTTTTGGTGAACTCGGTAGAACATCTTGCGGGCAGTGCTGATTTAATCAGCATTCGAAGTCGAGGCCGTTATAGCCGTCCATTTGATGTGGTTCAGGATTTAAAACGCGGCGCTGAGGCGCGTTATTCACAGAGCGCAGCGTTATTGCAGGTTGAGCTGGCAGAAACAGAACAACGGTTACTTGAGCTTGAAGCGCAGAAGACGACAGATGGCTTGCTGACCTTGAGTCCGGAGCAGACCTTGGCGCTCGAGAATTTTCAAGATCAAAAATTAAGCATTCGAAAACAGTTAAGAGAAGTTCGTCATGGCTTGGATCGAGATATCCAGGGTTTGGGTGCTAACCTAAAATTGATCAATATCGCCGTCATGCCGGTTTTGTTAACGGTGTTGCTCGGGCTCTTTGTGGGACTTCGCAGGATCCGGAGTAGGGAGCTCGCCGATGCGGAATAAGATCTTAATAGTGGGCTTGTTATTCGGAATGGGGGTTGCGATTGCCTTGGATCAACGACAACGATTTGAGGCGCCTGCCATGCGTTGGTTGTACCCGGGCTTTTTGGAACGTCTGCCATCGGTGACCGGGCTTCGCCTATCAAAGGCGGGCGATGGCGTTGACCTTGTTTTTGACAATGGGACTTGGGTTGTTGCCCAACGATTTAATTATCCGGTCAATGACAAGCCATTATTTCAGTTGCTTGATCAGCTGGACCGGGCGCGCCTCATCGAGAAAAAGACCGCGCTGTCGAAACATCATGAGGCGTTGGGCTTACTTGAAGACGCCAGTGATTCAGCTTCGGTTTTAATGTTTCAAGGCGATACCCTTTTGAAGCCGGTTGTGATCGGCCAACAAGCCAGTACTCGGCAGGGGACCTTTGTCCGGTTTCAATCCGATGATCAAGTCTGGCTTATTGACCAGGCGCTTGAGGTGAGCGCGGCAGCGGCCGATTGGCTCGCGCCCAGTCTACTGACGATTAACGACCAGATGATCGAATCCATTGAATTGAGCAATCCTGGTGAAGTGAAGTACCGGGTCGTTCGGGATGAGCGCGATAACTGGGTTTTAGCCGCGACCCCGGAAGGACGGACGCTGCGTTATGACACCGCCCTCACGCCACTTGCGACAACGGTTGGACAGCTGCGCCTTCTGGATATTGCACTGCATGATCCGGCGCGCTGGGTGGGGGCTGGCTCTGCGGTGTATCAGTTGACTTCGAGCC
This sequence comes from Pseudomonadales bacterium, assembly GCA_017854255.1. Lineage (GTDB taxonomy): Bacteria > Pseudomonadota > Gammaproteobacteria > Pseudomonadales > Azotimanducaceae > UBA9926. Next base: position 43,855 of record JAFMIA010000014.1, on the reverse strand, counting down.
ACAGATTGACCTTAAGAACAGCGGCGGCACAAGAAGGCCATTGGTTGCGCATCGTGGTTGATTCCGATGAGGTGGACCCTTCAGATGCGAGCGATGAGACGCTTCAGGTTAAGGCGGTTGAGCCAAAGCGATCACCGGCTCTGGATCAAGTGTTAGGCCCAAGTCGTGAGGCGCTCACACGATTCGACTTTAGGATCGCAAAACGCAATTTTGATGATTTGAATCGCTCGCTCGAGCATTTCTTAAAACCTCAGGATGGGGAGGAAATTGATGGCTGAAGAGGTGTTAACAACCCAGCGTTTGAATGACGTTTTAATCTTAACCTTGAACCGCCCGGAGGCGCTGAATGCGCTTAATCCAGCGCTAATGTTGGCCATTGAAGCCTTTGGTCGATCGATGCTGAGCGACCCGGCCAGGGTGCTCGTGATACGCGGCGCTGGACGTCATTTCTGCGCCGGTGCTGATTTGAAAGCACCAGCCTCAGACGCGTCTTTGGTTCAGCGACGGCGGGACGCGCAACTCGGCGGCCGCATGCTGCGTGCCATTATTGATATCCCCCAAGTGACCATTGCGGCGGTGCACGGCGCGGCCCTGGGCGGCGGGCTTTGTATTCCAACCGCCTGCGATTTCAGAATTGCCGCCGATACGGCGATAGGTGGCTACCCAGAAGTGAACCTGGGCATGAATTTAATGTGGCAATCTGTTGGACTTTGCACGCGATTGGTCGGGCCTGCACGGGCGAAGCGAATGATTATGTTAGGCGAGCGATTGGATGCGCAAACGCTTTTAAGCTGGGGGCTTTGGGATGAAGCGGTGCCGGAAGAACAACTGATGCCTCGAGCACAGGCGTTGGCGGACCGTTACGCGGCGCAACCGCCGATTGCGGTTCAAATGATAAAGCAGACCATTAACCAGATTTCAGGCGCCTTAGATCAGGCCATTTTGCACATGGATGCCGATCAGAATTTATTGACCGGCAGCAGTCAGGATCGTGCGCTGGGCATCCAGGGCTTTTTAGCGGGCACCGCCCCGACGTTCACCGGCGACTAATCGAGCTCGATGATCGCAAGATCCTGATCTTCATCGACGGCATCACCTGGGGCGACCAAAATCGTTTGAATGCGCCCGGAAACAGTGCTCTCGACCGGAATCTCCATTTTCATAGACTCCAAAATCATGAGCTCTGATTCAACTTGGATGGCGTCGCCCTCAGCAAGCAGGACCTTCCAAACGGTACCAGTGATTTCTGATTTGATTCGCGCTGTGGCCATCAAGGGATCCTTTTATTGATCAAACATGATGACATGACGCGCTTCTTCGCCACTCTTGAGTGCATGGAGCGCCGTATTAACGTCTGCTAATTTGATGTGCTTTGAGATCATTTGATCGAGATGAAGCTTGCCATTCAGGTAGAAATCAACGAAGCGCGGCATATCAATTCTAAACCGGTTGGAGCCCATATTAGAGCCCTGTATTTTTTTCTCCATTAAAAAGTCAACGCCATGCAGCTCGACCATCGTGCCGACCGGAATCATGCCGATAATGGTTGCGGTGCCGCCGCTACAAAGCATCTGGAAGGCCTGCTCGGCAGTGGCCTTTAAGCCGATCGCCTCGAAAGTGTAATCGCATCCGCCTTTGGTGAGTTCAAGGACCTCACCCACGGCATTGCCTGAGCGCGCATTGATCGTATGGGTTGCGCCGACGGCTTTAGCCAATTCGAGTTTGCTGTCGACCATATCAACTGCAATTACCATGGATGCGCCCGCAATTGCAGCGCCATTAATCGCCGCGAGTCCAACACCGCCGCAGCCGATTACGGCGACAATAGAGCCCGGTTCGACGCCCGCTGTATGAAAAACGGCGCCAACGCCGGTGGTCGTGGAGCAGCCAATCAAGGCGGCTCTATCCATCGGCATATCCTCTCGAACTTTAACCAGTGCATGCTCGTGGATCAGCATCAGCTCGGCGAAGGATGACAGGTTCAGAAATTGATGAACGGTTTCTCCGCCAATGCTCAACCGAGATTCGACTTCGGGTGGCCGAGACACTTCGGGACTTTGGCATAGCGATAAATGGCCCGTCAGGCATTTATTGCAGTGCCCGCAAAAGGCCGAGAGACAGGTAATGACATGATCGCCCTTTTTAACATAGGTCACATCTTTGCCGACTTCTTCAACGACACCGGCGCTCTCATGACCTAAAATGGTCGGCAGCATGTAAGGATATGAGCCGTCTAAAAAATGCAAATCGCTATGGCAGACACCCGCCGCAATGGGCCGAACGAGGACCTCTCGTGGGCCAGGCTTTGAGATTTGAACTTCTTCGATCTCCATGGGCTGGTTTTGTTCTCTCAATACAGCTGCTTTCATGATGAGTCCCTAGCGTGAATAACAAACGAGGCTTAAAATTAACACAAAATGAAGGCCGTGCGGGCTGAAACTTTAGAAGTTTTGAGCCGTGGTCAGGAGGATCGATGCGGGAGGTTTTTGTAGCACTTGGGAGTAATCTTGGTGCGCCAGATCAGAATGTCTTAAGGGCCATGGCGCATCTGGCGCAACAATTTCCGGAAGGGTTTCGGTCCTCCGAGATCTATCGCACGGAACCGGTTGATATGGCAGCTGATGCGACGGACTTTGCGAATGCGGTGGTGGCGTTTCAAAGCGGTCTGCCTCTTGAAACCTTGCTGTCAAACTTACAAGCGCTTGAAGCGGCGTTTGGTCGCCCAAAAGAGCATGGTAAGAACACGCCGCGGACCTTGGATCTTGATTTAATTGCCGCCGGAGATGAGATCCTTTCGACGCCTGCGCTCACCTTGCCGCATCCAAAGGTTTTGGATCGGCGCTTCGTACTCCAGCCGCTACAGGATATCGCCCCGGCATTTCGATTTCCGGGGATCAATGAGGGTTTGAGCGTTTTGATCCAGCGTGCGCCCAGTTTGGTCATCGCCCTTTGGGATTAAATGATCAATGACGATCGGTTTTCCCAATACGGCGCACGAAGTTTTGCTTTGTAGAGTTTGCCCGTGGGGTGCCTGGGTAGGACCTCGATGAATTCGATGCTTTTAGGGCACTTAATATGGGATAGGTTGGCGCGACAAAACGCGATCAGCTTTTCGGCGAGCGCGTCCGGTTCTTGGGTTTTGTAACGCGGGTTAAGCTCAACCACAGCTTTTACCGCTTCGCCGAAATCCGCATCCGGGACGCCAAACACAGCGGCATCGAGGACAACGTCATGGCTCACGAGCAGATCTTCGATCTCTTGTGGGTAGATGTTGACGCCGCCAGAGATGATCATGAAGGACTTGCGATCTTTCAAATACAAGTAGCCGGCATCATCGAGGTATCCCATATCGCCTAATGTTGTGAAGCCTTGAGGTGATTTGGCGGCGGCGGTTTTGGCCTCGTCTTTGAAATAGCTGAAATCTGTGCCGTTTTCAAAGTAGACGCTCCCGATGGCGCCAGCGGGCAAAATATTATAATCATCATCTAAAATTCGGAGGGTGCCGTGAAAGGCGCGACCGACACTGCCCGGATGGGTGAGGGACTCGGCGCTGGTGATGGCGGTTGAGCCGTTCGACTCGGTGCCCGAGTAATACTCGTACAGAATATTCCCCCACCAAGCGATCATGGCTTGCTTGACCTCAATGGGGCATGGGGCTGCTGCGTGGATGGCATATTGAAGGCTACTGAGATCCGCGCTGTCGCGAGCTGATTGGGGCAGCGCCAGCAATCGGTTGAACATGGTTGGGACCCATTGACTGTGGGTGATGCGATGCTGCTCGATCAGCCTAAGGGCCTGCTGGGCATCAAATTTCCGCATGATGACCGACGTGCCGCCTAGGCGAGAAACCATTAGGTTGTACCGCAAAGGCGCTGAGTGATAGAGCGGCGCGGTAGAGAGGTACTTTGTATTGTCATTAACGCCATGCATCTCGATGCGTTTTGCAATCAGATCGGACACTGTACCGACTGGGGATAAGGGTAGATCAAACCGCACGCCTTTCGGAAGGCCGGTCGTGCCGGAGGAATAAATCATTTCGGCGCCCTCACGCGCATCGGCCTGAGGGGTGATGGGAAAGTCTGAAATGGCCGTGCCCCAAGAAAGACTTGGGCCCCGGTCAAGCGTCACCACGGTCAACTGTGGGGGTAAGGTTAAGTTTGTTTGGTCCAAAATGGATTGCTTGGTGAACAGGACGCGAGCTTCACAGTTTTCAAGGATGTAATTGACTTCCGCCGCCTGAAAAAAAGTGCTGATCGGCGTGAAGTACAGTCCCGAGCGTTGAGCGGCCCAGGCGATGGTTAAAAATCGGAGGTCATTGTCTAACAGGATGGCAATGCCATCGCGGTGCTTTAGACCAAGGCTGGATAGGAAATGCGCGGTTTGATTGGATTGCTCGTCCAATTGGCGATAGGTCGTTTGTTGGGTACCGTCGTCAGAAACAAAAGCGAGCTTGTTCGGACGCAGTTGATTGTGCAGGCCTGGATGCATCGGTCGAAATTAGTCTTTGCCACTGCCCTTGGGATTGAAGGCGGGCATCGGGAAGGGCGCAATATTGCCCTTGGCCTCGGAGATCTTTCCGACCCCTTCTTTAGCAACCTCGTCGATTCGGACGATTGAATGCATGGGGAGATAGCTGCGTTTTACGCCATCAAATTCGGCCTTTAACTTTTCTTCGCTGGGATCCACCAACATACCGGAGCGTTCCCCAAAAACCAGTTCCTCAATTTCGATGAAGCCATAAAGGTCTGATTGGTAGATTTGGCGAGCAAAGATTTCGAAAATCTGCCCCTGGTTATAGAAAATGACTTTATAGGTGGGAAAGCTAGGCATAGTTTGGACGCTCAATATTTCAATAGACCAGTAGAGTAAAGCAAGGCCTTCGCGCTTGGAGTATAGCGCGAACCTTGTGGAAATATCAGGCCTGACAAGGGATTTTTCAAGACGCTAGTGGTTCGAGACGGTCCGGAATATAATGCGGGTCCTAACCAAACGTGGTGTGAGACTTTGAGCCTTCAACCCAAATTATTTATCAAGACCCATGGCTGTCAGATGAACGAGTACGATTCTTCTAAAATGGCAGATTTGCTGGGTGCAACCGATGGGTATGTGCTGACTGATGTTGAGGCCGAAGCAGACTTATTATTGCTCAATACCTGCTCTATTCGGGAGAAGGCTCAGGAAAAAGTCTTCCATCAATTGGGTCGATGGAGAAAACTCAAAGAAGCTAAGCCATCTTTAAAAATTGGCGTCGGCGGTTGTGTTGCCAGCCAAGAAGGCAAAGCGATCCAACTCAGAGCGCCCTATGTCGATTTAATCTTCGGGCCACAAACACTCCACCGCTTGCCGGCAATGCTGAAGACCCAGCGAGACAGCGCGCAAGCTGTGATTGATGTGAGCTTTCCGGAGATCGAGAAATTTGATCGACTGCCTGAACCCTCTGTCGACGGACCATCCGCGTTTGTTTCGATCATGGAAGGCTGTAGTAAATACTGCACATTTTGCGTGGTGCCCTACACTCGGGGTGAAGAGGTCAGTCGCCCTTTGATTGATGTCGTTCGGGAAGTCATTCAGCTCGCAGAAAAAGGGGTGCGTGAGGTCAATTTACTCGGTCAAAATGTCAACGCCTATCGCGGCAAGCTGGAAGACGATCAATTCGCGGATTTGGCGTATTTGATTGCAACCGTTGCACAGATCCCGGGGATCGACCGGATTCGCTATACAACCTCACACCCGATGGAATTTACCGACAGTTTGATTGACCTCTATGCAGAAGTGCCAGAATTGGTCAGCCACCTGCATTTGCCAGTCCAAAGTGGCTCAGATCGTATTTTGGCTCGGATGAAGCGGGGTCACACCGTCTTGGAGTACAAGTCCAAAATACGACGGCTGAGAGCAATACGGCCTGACATCAGCTTGTCTTCAGACTTTATCATTGGCTTTCCAGGAGAAACCGATGAGGATTTCGCCGCCACGATGAGCCTCATAGAAGCGCTGGGTTTTGATCATTCCTTTAGTTTTATTTTTAGCGCCCGACCGGGAACCCCGGCGGCGGAGTTGCCCGATGAGACGCCGATGGATGTAAAAAAAGAACGATTAAATATCCTGCAAGCTCGGATTCTGCAGCATGCCATGCTGATTAGTCGGCGAATGGTGGGCACCGAGCAGGTCGTTCTGGTCACGGGCGTGTCTAAAAAGGATCCTGGACAGCTGCAAGGTCGAACCGAAAATAATCGGGTCGTGAATTTTAGATCGGATGATGCCGCACTCATTGGCGGGTTTAGTCGGATCAATGTGACCGAGGCCTTACCCAACTCCCTGCGCGGAGACTGGGTCAGTGCACTCGATACAGGCATGATCCTTTGAGTCGTCAGCCGGTTGCAGAGGTCAATGTTGATGCCAGCGTGGCGAAAGTCATAAAGCTTGAACCCAATAATTCTGATCATTTGTCAGCTCTGTGTGGGCCTTTTGATAAAAACCTTCGGCAGATTGAGTCCCGCTTAGACGTCAAAATTAAGAACCGTGGACACGAATTCGAGATTCTTGGGGACAATAAGACGGTTGTTGCGACCCTCGAGTTACTCAAGCAATTGTATCGAGAAGTGATCAACGGCGGCGAGTTGAGCCCTGAGACGCTTCATTTATTTCTGCAGGAGTCGGGTATCGAGGCGATTACGGAGGGCCAAGACCCGTCCGTTCAACTGATCAAGACCCGAAAGAAATCGATTAAACCCCGAGGGGATAATCAGAATGTCTATGTCAGTGCCATCCGAACCCATGACATCAATTTTGGTATTGGGCCGGCCGGTACGGGGAAAACTTTTTTGGCGGTGGCCTGTGCTGTCGAGGCTTTCGAGCAGGAACGAGTGGGGCGGATACTGCTGGTTCGTCCAGCGGTTGAGGCGGGCGAGAAGTTAGGCTTTCTGCCGGGCGATTTAAGCCAGAAGATCGATCCTTACCTCAGGCCCTTGTATGACGCGCTGTACGAGTTATTCGGGTTTGAGCGGGTTGAGAAGTTAATTGAGAAGGGTTTTATTGAGGTTGCGCCGCTGGCGTATATGCGCGGCAGAACGCTGAATGATTCTTTTATTATTCTAGACGAGAGCCAGAATACAACGGTTGAGCAAATGAAAATGTTCCTGACGCGGATTGGATTTGGCTCGACCGTAGTGGTCACCGGTGATGTGACACAGGTGGATCTACCGCCACGAACCCAATCCGGACTCAAACACGTAATGCGGGTGTTAGATGGTGTTAAAGGCTTATCTTTTACGCACTTTTCCTCTCGAGACGTTGTGCGACATCCATTGGTTCAAAGGATTGTCGAAGCCTATCAAGCCTTTGAAGATCGCGATTAAACCGTAGCCAGGCGCAAAGCATGATGCCCCTTCAAATCGATTTTCAGCAAAATGCGCTTTGTCCGGCGGATATTGCCTGTGATGCGGCACTGCCCTTGATTCAAACGATGATGGCATCGACTTGGCAACAAGCTGCGGCCCAAGGCAGGGCTTTGAGTCTTCCCCAGGCCCAGCAGTTCAGAGTCTGTATCCGATTTGTTGATCCGGCCGAATCACGCGCTTTAAATCAAAGCTACCGAGGACGCGATTACCCGACCAATGTGTTGTCGTTTACAACCAATATGCTGGATGAAGCCCATTGTCTAGATCTCGGCGACTTGGTGATTTGCGGGGCCTGTTTAGTTCAGGAGGCGGCAGACCAAGGTAAAGCGGCATCCGATCATTTTTTACACTTAGTCTTGCATGGTATGCTGCACTTGATTGGGTATGATCACGAATTCGAAGCTGATGCAGAGACAATGGAATCGCTAGAAGTGGCCGTTTTAAAAGAAGTTGGCGTTCAAGATCCGTATGAGGTGATTGTCGATGAGTGAAAGCGACTCGAAAACTGAAAAAAGCCGCTCTTGGTTAGAACGCCTATCGATGGCGTTGACCGGTGAGCCCAGCAGTCGAGCCGAGTTGCTTGAAGTGTTGCGTGCCTCTGAGCAACGGGAATTGCTCGATGCCGAAGCCCTATCTATTATTGAAGGCGCATTGACGGTCTCTGATTTAAAGGCCCGCGAGATTATGGTGCCAAGGTCTCAGGTGGTTTTTTTTAGGATAGACCAAACCGCTGGCGAGATCCTAACCGGGGTCATTGAAAGTGGGCACTCTAGATTCCCCGTCCTTGGGGATGGCAATGACGATGTGCTGGGCGTTTTGCTGGCAAAAGACATGCTGTTTTTAGCGCATCCTGACCGCTCGGAACGATTTAACCTTCGGGAGCTTTTGAGACCTTCCCCGGGTATCCCGGAGAGTAAACGTCTGAATGTGTTGCTCCAAGAATTTAAAGCCAATCGAAACCACCTTGCGGTTGTCTATGATGAATATGGCAGCATGAGTGGGATTATCACCATTGAGGATGTGCTCGAACAAATCGTCGGCGATATCGAAGATGAGTTTGATTATGATGAAGACGACTTCATCAAGCAGCATGTGGATGGCACCTATACCGTCAAAGCGTTGACCACCATCGATGATTTTAATCGCGCGTTCGGCAGCGAATTTGATGACGATGAGTTTGATACCATTGGTGGTCTGATGATGAATCGAATTGGCCGGCTGCCGAACCGTGATGATCAGGTGGTCATCGAAGGCTTTGAGTTCAGAGTGCTCAATGCGGACAATCGGAGAATCCATTTGCTCCAGGTTGCTCGCCGCAGCACAGATTAAGTTGACCGGACTCGGATTTAAGACCGCTTGGCTCATTTGCGTGCTCGCCGGTAGTGTGCTGGTTGGCAGTTTTGCGCCCTTCGGATACTGGCCGCTGTCTTTGATCAGTTTGGTGGCGTTTTGCGCGGTCAGCACAGGCTTTAAAGGACACCGACTCGCAGCCCTTCACTACGGCTTTGCCCTGGGGCTCTTTGGCGCTGGGGTTGCTTGGATCTACGTCAGTATCCACACCTATGGCGGCGCCTCGAGCTTACTGGCGGGCGGTCTAACCGGGTTGTTTATCTTATTGTGGTCTTTAACCTTCATACCGCAAGGCTATGTCTTGTCCTACTTGCGCGATCGGGGTGGCTGGCCGAATGCGCCTTGGATGGCGATGACCTGGGTTCTGGGTGAGTGGTTTCGAGGTTGGTTCCTGACGGGCTTTCCCTGGCTCTATGTCGGTTACGCCCACACGGGAACCTGGGCGGGGCATTGGGCGCCTATTGGTGGCGTGCTGCTCGTGGGCTTTGTCGTGGTGCTCCTCGCGGAGCTTTTGGTTCGACAGTGGCGTGCGCCGAATCATTGGATACCGGTGGTTGTGACGGGATTATTCGCGCTGTCATTCAGCGTTGGCAGTCTTGAATTCGTCGATCGAGCCGGGAGCCTCAAGGTTGCTGGGATCCAAGCGAACCTTGATCAGCACACAAAGTGGCAACCGGAACAGTTCTTGAGCAACCTGAATGCCCACACTCGGCTCATGGTCGATTTGCCAGAAGTTGATTTGGTGGTTTGGTCGGAAGCCTCTTTCACTCGTTTTGCGCACCAGGGACAAGCGTCGTTGCAGCAGCTGAAAGATTGGGCCGATGCCGCGGGGGTGGGCCTGATTGTTGGCCTGCCGAGGGCGGATGAGACCGGTTTTTACAATACGGTGCAGGGCCTGGGCCTTGCTGAGGGCCGCTACTTGAAACGACATCTTGTGCCGTTTGGTGAATTTGTCCCGATGGCGTCTGTTTTGCGTGGGTTGATTCAGTTTTTTGATCTGCCCATGTCTCGGAATCAGCCGGGTCCAGCCGTGCAGGCGCCCATTCGGCTTGGCGCGCACGAGTTGTCCTTGTCGATTTGCTATGAGATCACGGATGCAGAGCTCGTACGCGGTACGGCGCAGGATCCAGCGCTTTTGATCACCGTCAGCAATGACACCTGGTTTGGTGCCTCAATTGGGCCAGAGCAACATTTGCAGATTGCGGCAATGCGCGCAGCGGAGCTCGCGCGTTCTGTCGTTCGGGTGACGAATAATGGGGTAACCGCTCTGATCTCAAACAAGGGTGACGTGCTGGCGCGGTTACCGAAAGATGAACCTGGCGTGATGGTGCAATCCGTCCCGCTCTTTACGGGCCAGACGCCCTATAGTCGATTTGGACAATCTCCGATCATTGCGTTGTTATTGGGGTTTATGGCGGCTTCGCTGATTTGGAATCGGCTTTAAGCGGCAAAGTTCGCCGAGACTCTGGCGCGTAAGGTAGAATATTAATTCGTTGAATAGGTGAGTGACTATGGCTTGGCAAGAGGTACCGGACGCGTATGACCCGCAGGTTTTGGAGGCCGCTGAACAGGCAAATTGGCAGTCACAAGAAACCTATAAAGTCGTCGAGCAAGCCGGTCAGGAAAAGTTTTACTGCTTGGCGATGTTCCCTTATCCCAGCGGACAGCTCCATATGGGGCATGTTCGAACCTACACATTGGGTGATGTTATTGCTCGTTTTCAACGGCTCAATGGCAAACAGGTACTGCAGCCCATGGGTTGGGATGCGTTCGGCTTGCCCGCTGAGAATGCGGCGATTAAGCATCAGGTCCCACCGTCCGATTGGACGCTAAAAAACATTGCGCACATGAAGACCCAAATGCAGCGTTTGGGCCTGGCTTATGATTGGTCTCGGGAGTTCGCAACCTGTGATCCGGAATACTACCGCTGGGAGCAGTGGTTTTTTACCAAAATGTTTGAACAGGGCCTGGTTTATAAAAAAGCAGCTTGGGTGAATTGGGATCCGGTGGATCAAACCGTCCTTGCAAACGAACAGGTGGTGGATGGTAAAGGTTGGCGCTCAGGCGCCCCGGTTGAGCGGCGGCAGCTGTCTCAGTGGTTTGTCAAAATCACAGACTATGCCGAAGAGTTATTGGGTGAGCTCGATCGCCTGCCAGGCTGGCCAGACAAGATTAAGACGATGCAGCGAAACTGGATCGGTCGCTCAGAAGGCGTTGAGCTCACCTTCCCAATGCCCGAATTTGGCGGGGTCGCTGTGTACACGACGCGACCGGATACCTTATTGGGGGTTACTTACTTGGCCGTCGCGCCGCAACATCCCATAGCGTTGGCCGCAGCAAGCGCAAGTCCAGCGATTGACGCCTTTATCCAAGATGCCCAACGGGTCAAAGTTGCCGAAGCCGAAATGGCGAAGATGGAAAAGCTGGGCATTGACTCTGGTTACGTTGCAACGCATCCGCTCACTGGCGAAAGCATCCCCATTTGGGTCGCAAATTTTGTGTTGATGGAATACGGCTCTGGGGCGGTGATGTCCGTGCCGGGACATGATCAGCGAGATTGGGAATTTGCTAAAAAGTATGACTTGCCGATCAAACAGGTCATAGCGAGTCGTCCGGATGGCGCCTCAATCCTCGATCAAGCTTTGACGGATAAAAACGAATTGATCAACTCTGGTGAATTCGATGGGTTAGGGTTTGATGAGGCCTTTTCAGCGATTACGGGCGCCCTAGAAGGCAAAGGCCTGGGTGCCCGTCGGGTCAATTATAGGTTGCGAGACTGGGGGGTTTCACGACAGCGCTACTGGGGTTGTCCAATCCCATTCATCCACTGTGAGCAATGCGGTGCTGTGCCGGTCCCTGAGCAGGATCTGCCCGTCGTGTTACCCACCGATATTCAGTTTCAAGGCGTTGGATCTCCGCTTAAGACCCTGTCTGCTTGGTCTAGCGTGCCTTGCCCAAGCTGTGGCGGTCCGGGTGAGCGCGAAACCGATACATTTGATACGTTCATGGAGTCTTCTTGGTATTACGCGCGATTTATGTCGAACGATTCTGAGGCTGCAATGCTGGATGATCGGGCGAGATATTGGGGGCAAGTAGATCATTATGTGGGGGGCGAGGAGCATGCAATTCTGCATCTGCTCTACGCCCGTTTCTTTCATAAAGTCATGCGCGACCAGGGCCTGGTGCAAACCAATGAGCCGTTTACGAATCTTTTGGCGCTCGGAATGGTTTTAAAAGATGGCAGTAAGATGTCGAAGTCCGCGGGCGACGCCGGTGACCCGCAGCATCTTCTCGATCAGTTTGGTGCCGATGCGGTTCGAATGGCGATGATGTTTGCGGCGCCGCCAGAGCAAAGCTTTGAGTGGTCAGAAAATGGTGTAGAGTCGGCCTTCAAATGGCTCCGGACTCGGCTTTGGACAACGGTTGAAAACCATGTTGCCGAGGGCACAGCGGACGCTTTTGACCCGACGCGTTTGGATGAGACCGACAAAGGACTGCGACGAGTAACCCACGAAACACTGAGCAAGGCCTTTGACGATTATGGCCGGCGGCTGGCGTTCAATACGGTGGTTGCGGCTGCCATGACGCTAATGAATCATATTAATAAGTTTGACGGGCATTCCAGCGAATCTCGCGCGGTACTGCGAGAAGCGTTAAAAGCCGTTGTATTGGTTTTGTCGCCGATCACGCCTCACATCTCAAGTGCCTTGTGGCGCAGGTTAACGGGCGAAGATTTGAGCCAGGCTCAATGGATGGCAACCGATGAGCGTGCGTTGGTTAAAACCTCGATAGAACTCGTCGTTCAGATCAACGGTAAGTTACGGGCGAAGCTCGATGTGGCGGCGGATATTGATGAATCAAGTATTCGTCAAAAAGTGGCAGAGCTGCCCAATTTGACGCAATATTTTGACGGTAAACAAATCCGGAAGGTTATTTATGTGCCTGAAAAACTGATCAACTTTGTGGTGAATTGATGCGGATATTCTGGGCTGGCTGCCAAGGACTTGTACTGCTCATGCTCGCGGGCTGCGGTTATCAGCTGAGTCCGCCGGTGTCATTGCAGGGCGTTGAGGTGTCGGTTTCGGCAGGCATCGACTCCGCCGTGGGGCGTTTGCTGGATCAAGGGCCGCGTAGGAAAGGCAAGGCATCGATTCCGTCGCCGCTGTCTTTAATTATTCATGAAGAAATATACTCAAAGTTTCCCATAGCGGCTGCAGCCTTTGATGAGGCAACGGAGTTCGACGTCACGCTGCAGTGGATATTTTCGCTGAAAAATAATCGGGGTGAACGGCTGGTTGATGCCGAGCGCATCACGACGAACGCGCATCTTACAAGACACAATCAACGCTTGGTTGCCGCCAGCGAAACCGAAAGCGCTCGTCTGGTGCAAATGCGTGCTGAATTAGCGAGCCAATTACGAGACCGAATGCAACCTTGGCTTGATGTGAGCTTGTCAAAGTGACTGAACTGCAGGGGATGGACGGGTTGGGCAGGCCGCGCCAAGGATGAAAATCTATCCCGAAAAATTGGCGGCAGAACTCAAAAAAGGGCTTGCAAGGGTTTATCTGATTTCTGGGGATGAACCCTTACTGCGTCAGCAGGTGTGCGATCAGATTAGGGCAGACGCCCGCTCGGCGGGTTTTATCGAGCGAGATTTGTTCCATGTTGAAACAGGTTTCGACTGGCAAGAGCTCCATTACAGCGCGAATAGCCTGTCGTTATTTGCCGACAAGAAATTGATTGAAGTCCGTCTGAGCGCGGCAAAACAGCCAGAAAAGGCAGCGAAAGCGCTCCTGGAACTTGCAAACGTTGGTGAGGATCTCGTGGTGCTTTTGAGTTTGCCGAAGGCAGACGCAAGCGTTCAGAAATCCAAATGGTTTAAGGCCCTTGAGGCTGTTGGGGTGCTGGTTCAGGTGTGGCCGATTGAGTCAAAAGACCTGCCGCGCTGGATTGAAAACCGATTTAAAGACAAGGGCTTTCGCATTGCCCGGGATGCGGTGCTTGCGTTATCGGCTCGGGTGGAAGGCAACTTGTTGGCAGCTGTACAGGAAGTGGATCGATTGATCCTGGCGGCGCCGGCCACCGAAATCAGCCTTGAGATGGTGCAAGCAACCGTTGGCGACCATGCGCGCTATGATGTTTACCAGTGGTTGGATGCGGCCCTTGCGGGGAAGGCGGGTCGCTGTTTGCGCGTTCTCAATGGCCTTCAGGCTGAAGGCACCGAGGTCTTGTTGGTCACTGGCGTCCTGACGCGAGAACTTCGCACCTTGATTGGGATCAAAGCGCAAGCGCAGGCCGGCTCCTTGGAGGCGGCGCTGCAGAGTGCGCGTATTTGGCCTAAGCGCAAAGCCTTAATCAGTCGCGTGGTCCAGCGTCTCAGCCTCGATGACCTTCAAGCCATTCATGGGGCGGTTCGGGCAGTCGATGCCATTGTGAAAGGCGTCGAGCCAGGTGAGCCCTGGGATGTTATGGCCAATATCTCGATGCGGTTATCGGGGCACCGAATCGTTGTACCCTTCCCGAAATGAAACCCCTAGCCTGACTAAAAGAGATCCGGCGAGGTGTTTAGTTGATGTGGGTTGTGGCTTCACTGCCCCGATCAATCAAGGTGATGCCTGAAGGTTGAACGTCGAAGAGGGTGATGCTGCCATTATCTGGGCGGCAAACCAGGACCTCATCGCGTTGGGTGGCGTAGGAAACCATCGCATTGATGGCGACAAAGTGAGAAAAAATAGCGGTATCGGTTGAGCAGGCCATCAGGCATTGCGCCATATGATCTCGCCATTGCTGTAGTGCCTCGGATTGCTCGGACCATTGGCCTTGCATAACGGCTTGCAGCCACGCGCCCCGATCTTCTAAAGCAATGCCATGGCTTGGCACTTCGGCAACGCGAGAATCAATGGTTACGGCTTGTTTTAGCTGTTTAGCTATTGGCACCGCGGTTTCTTGGGCGCGTTTCAAGGGGCTCGATAACAGCGCAAGCGGCGCCTGGACCGCCAGTAAGCTTGCGGCCTGCACTGCCTGGTCGCGGCCGAGATCATCGAGTCCCGGGTCAAGATCGCTCGTAAAGTTGGCAGCGGCTCGGCCATGTCGAACCATATAGACCTTTGGCATGGTAAGGCTCTCCTATCAGTGGCACTTATGGTAGCAGAGTTAAAGGTCCCGCCGTGGCAATTTAAGGGACAAATCGCTATTCTTAGAACCCTGCGGTGGGTGGCTAAAAGCAAACCCGTTGCGGTTGAACCGAACCCCTGGGGCCTCATCTGGTGCGGGGTTTACCTCAACGATTCCAAGCGGTCTGTCGTGACCGTGCGGGGTTATTACAAGGCAATAGCCGCTCAGTTTTCTAAGGTTAAAATTATGGCAAAGCAATTAGGCGCGTTGGCTGGAGACGGTATCCCAGATACGCAGGTCGCAGTGAGAGAAACCTTCGGTATAGATGTCGATCTCTTGGTTCCGGCATTTTCTCAGACCTCTGAACATGTACCGGCCATCGATGAAACCTATTTATTCAATAAGGAGACAACGCTTGCGATCTTGGCGAGCTTTGCGCACAACCGTCGCTGTATGGTGCAGGGGTTTCACGGCACCGGGAAATCGACCCACATTGAACAAGTCGCCGCGCGTCTAAATTGGCCTTGCATCCGGATCAATCTGGACTCGCATGTATCGCGCATGGACTTGGTGGGTAAAGATGCGATTGTGCTGCAGGACGGCAAGCAAATCACCGAGTTTAAGGAAGGGTTGCTGCCTTGGGCGTTGCAGCGCGCCTGTGCCATTGTTTTCGATGAATACGACGCAGGTCGGCCGGATGTGATGTTTGTAATCCAGCGCGTACTGGAAGTTGAAGGCAAGCTAACGCTGCTGGATCAGAGCCGGGTTATTAGCCCCCATCAAAGCTTTCGCCTTTTCTCGACCACCAATACCATCGGGTTGGGTGATTCAACCGGGTTGTACCACGGGACGCAGCAAATTAACCAAGGCCAGATGGATCGATGGAATATTGTGACCACCCTGAATTACCTCCCCCATGAACAAGAAGTTGAGATCGTGGCCGCAAAAAGGCCGAATCTGGATCGTAAAACCATTGGGCATATGGTGTCAGTGGCCGCGCTGACTCGGCAAGGCTTCATGAACGGCGATATCTCGATTGTGATGTCGCCTCGAACCGTGATCATGTGGGCTGAAAATGGCGAGTTGTTTGGTGATTTGGGCTTTGCTTTCAGGCTGACATTTTTAAATAAGTGTGATGAAACCGAGCGTGCAATCGTTGCTGAGTACTATCAGCGGTGCATGGGCACTGACCTGCCCGAATCGACCGCAAACGTGGTTTTAGCGGGCTGATGATCTGATGCCACCCCAGCTGGATGATGCAACAGAAGTTTTCCGTCAGGCCGTGACTGCAACGATGCGGGCTATCTCGGGCAATGATGAGCTCTCGGTGACCTTTGGTCGAGGTAAGCCGTTTATTCATGGCAATAAGGCGAGGATTCCCGTGCCGGAAGTCGGTGGCTCGCAAGCGGCGCTTGCGGCTTTGCGGGGCACGGCGGATCGGTTTGCACTGCGCACGCGATACCATGACGAGGCCCTGCACGATCAGGGCCGGCCAGCGGCCGGGGTTGCCCAAGACCTGTTTGATGCGGTGGAGGAATCCCGGATTGCAGCGATCGGCACGTATCTCATGCGCGGGGTGCAAGATAATTTGCATCACCAGCTGGATGATGCCTTGCAACAACAAGGCGCCTACGACATTACCTCAACAGAAGACGCGCCCCTTGGCCAGGCAGTCGGGTTGTTTCTCCGCGAAAAATTAATTGCCGCCGAGTTGCCAGAGTCCGCCGCGCGCGTGCTGGATCCTTGGCGGACGTATATTGAAGATCGCGTCGGTACGCAGTTAAGTGATTTCGAAGGGAAGGTCTTTGATCAGGAAGCCTTCTCAGAACTGGCGCGCAGTTTGATCGCTGATTTTGGGTTGGCCGAAGATTTTGGTCAAGATGATCAGAACGGGGATCAAGATGATACGGATGATCAGGAACAAGAGGCCGAAGCCGAGGCCGGGGACGAAGGGGCAGATCAAGACCAGGGCGCTGAAGGTGATCTTTCAGACGCCATCGAAGGCGATGTACCCGTTGATATGGATGCATCTGATTTAACAGAATCCGATGGGTCTGAAGACGACGGTGGCGCGCCGCCTGACGCTAATGCGCAAAGAAGTTGGGCGCGCCCGAAGACCTTTGAATATCAAGCCTACACGACAGAGTTTGATGAAGTGGTGTTTGCGGATCAGCTTTGTGATAGCGAAGAGTTGGATCGCCTTAGAGGCGTTCTGGATCAGCATCTGCAAAACTCTCAGATCATTATCAGTAAGCTTGCCAATCGATTACAGCGTAAATTGATGGCGCAGCAGAGCCGTGCTTGGGAGTTTGATCTTGAGGAAGGCGTACTGGATACCTCACGGCTGCCGACCATTATCATGGATCCATTTTCCTCGCTGGCGTTTAAGCAGGAAAAAGAAACTAAATTTAAAGATACGGTCGTGTCGATTTTGATCGATAGTTCTGGATCAATGCGCGGCCGATCCATTTCGATCGCGGCGATGTGTGCTGATATTTTGGGCAGAACCCTTGAGCGGTGCTCGGTTAAAGTTGAGATTTTGGGGTTCACGACCAAGGCTTGGCGGGGTGGTCAATCGCGGGAGTTGTGGTTGCAGCGCGGAAAACCGCAGCAACCCGGGCGCCTGAATGATTTGCGGCATATTATTTACAAAGCCGCGGATATGCCCTGGCGTCGTGCAAGGCGAAATTTGGGGCTGATGATGCGCGAGGAGTTGCTCAAGGAAAATATTGATGGTGAAGCGCTACTCTGGGCCTATAACCGTATTCATGGTCGACCCGAGGATCGCAAGATTTTGATGGTGATCTCGGATGGTCTGCCCGTTGATAACAGCACCCTCTTGGTCAATCCGAGTAACTTCCTGGAACAGCATTTAAAGTTCGCCATCGATCAAATTGAAAACACCGAAAGTGTTGAGCTGGTGGCGATTGGTATTGGTCATGATGTCACGCACCATTATGAGCGCGCCGTCACCATTACGGATGCAGAACAACTTGGCGATGCCATGACTGAGCAGTTGGTGGGCTTGTTTGACGAGCAAAAGCCAGGCTCACCGGTTCAAAGGCGGTAATCAGTGTCGAGAGTTATCTTGTTAAAGTTAATCGATCGTTATGGTCGTCGGTATCCTGAAGAAGCCGACGTCATTGCGTCCTTCGAGGACTTTGTTCGCAGTCATGAAAATTGCTTTGAACGCTCCCTCACGGTGGGACACGTGACAGGATCGGCCTGGATTGTAGACCAGCCCCATAAGCACTGTTTGTTGACCCACCATCGCAAACTCGACCGGTGGTTGCAGTTAGGTGGCCATGCGGACGGCGATGACGATATTGCGCGGGTTGCGACCCGGGAAGCCTATGAAGAGTCTGGTCTTGAAGCGCTGCAGCTCGTGAGTTCTGAGATTTTTGATCTGGATGTGCATTTGATTCCTGAACGCGGTAATGAGCCTGCGCATTACCACTATGATGTTCGTTATCTGTTTGAGTGCGCTGGGGATCCGGCTTTAACGGTCAGCGAGGAGTCGAATGAGCTAGCTTGGGCTGCGCTGTCAGCAATTGAGACCTACACGAGCGAGGATTCTATTTTAAGAATGGTTCGAAAAACGGGTTAACCCGCCAGCCGACTCACCTTTCGTCATAAAGATGACAGGCAACCTGATGATCCGAGGCGATCAGTCGAGATTCGGGCGTCACAGATTGACATTGGGGCATAACCTCAGGACAGCGGTCGGCAAATCGGCACCCGGGGCCCATATTGATCGGCGAGGTAATCTCACCCGTCAGCTCGGCACTTGGCCGAGTGCGCTCAAGAACTGGGTCTGCTTCCGGGTTGGATTGAATCAGCAGTCGGGTGTAAGGATGTTTAGGCTCGAAGAAAACAGCGTCCGATGGACCGCTCTCAACGAGCGTTCCTAAATACATAACGGCCATTCGATCGGAGATATAACGCACCATCGAGAGGTCATGGGCAATGAATAATAGCGTCAAGCCCAATGAATCTTTTAGGTCTTCGAGCAGGTTAACCACTTGGGCTTGAACGGAGACGTCGAGCGCGGATATCGGCTCATCACACACCACAAACTTAGGCTTGATGATCATAGCGCGTGCGATCCCGATTCTTTGTCGTTGACCGCCTGAGAACTCATGGGGAAACCGTGACATGTGATCAGGGTGCAGGCCAACTCGACGTAGCCAAAAACCCACTTCGTCTTGAATATCGGCACGCGGGATGCCCTTGAGCGCAAGACCCTCGCCGATGATATCCAGCACCGTCATGCGCGGGTTGAGGGATGCATAAGGGTCTTGGAAAATCATTTGAATATCAGCGGAATATCGCAAGTGGTCTTTTGCGGTGTATTTCTGCGGCAAGGGCGAGCCTTTAAAAAAGACGTCGCCGGCTGTCCGCTCATGCAAGCCAATTAGGGTTTTTCCAAAGGTGGATTTTCCGGATCCGCTCTCGCCAACCAGACCTAGAATCTCGTTTTCGGCAATCGAAAGAGAGATGCCGTCAACGGCATGAAGCGTCTGGTTGCGCCCAACATGAAAGTGCTTTTTAAGGTTTTTGGTTTCTATCATGCGCCATGACTCGCAATCAGGTTGGGCTGATACAGGCCTTGGGTTTTGGGTGCTCCTGGCGCTTGCAGCCAACATCGAGCGGCATGAAGGGGCTCGCGTGGGTCGCTGAACAATGGCGGGTTTTCTTTGTGACAAATACGCATGGCATGTGGGCACCGAGCCGCATAACCGCAACCGCTTGGCGGTGAAAACAAATCAGGGGGACTACCGGGTATGGGCTCAAGCTTTTTGTTTTGCTGGCTCACATTGCTAGGCATCGCCAACTTCAACCCAAGGGTATAGGGGTGGGCGCTCTTATAGAAAATATCATCGACGCTGCCCTGCTCGACGATTTGGCCGGCGTACATGACGCAAACGTTCTGGGCTGTCCTTGCGACAACGGCAAGGTCGTGAGTGATCAGTATGATTGCCATGCCATCGCGGGATTGAAGCTCTTTCAACAAGTCTAGAATTTGCGCTTGTATGGTCACATCCAAAGCGGTGGTTGGCTCGTCTGCAATCAATAGTGATGGCGAGCAGGCGAGGCTTTGGGCAATCATGGCGCGTTGGAGCATGCCGCCTGAAAACTCAAAGGGATATTGATTAAGGCGTTTTTGCGCTTCTGGGATCCGCGTTCTGATCAGGAGTTCGCTGGCAATCTCGCTTGCCTGTTGAGTGCTCAGGCCGCGGTGGACCTTTAAGGTTTCTGCGATCTGGGCGCCAATGGTCATGGTTGGATTAAGAGACGTCATAGGGTCCTGGAAAATCATCCCGATCTCCTTACCCCGAAATTGATTCGCGGCTTGAGCCTGGAGTCCTAGAATCTCTTCACCCTTGAGTTTTGCAGAGCCGCCGGTGATTTTGCCGGGCGGCATTGGAATGATGCCCATGATGGATTGCACGGTCACACTTTTGCCGCATCCCGATTCACCGACGATCGCCAAGACTTCCCCGGCATCGACGCTGAAATCAACGCCTCTGACAGCTTTAACGACGCCGCCATAGGTCTCAAACTCAACGGAAAGGTTGCTAACCTCAAGCAGTTTATGGGTGCCCATTATTCTCGCGACCTCATCTTTGAATCTAAGGCCTCGGTTAGTCCATCACCCAGCAGGTTAAACGCGAGCACAGTGATACTGATAAAAAGGGCAGGGAAAAATAGTTCATGGGGATGACTGAGCATCGTTTTCACGCCTTCATTGCACATTGATCCCCAGGACGGCGTGGGTGGCGCAACCCCCATGCCAATAAACGATAAAAAGGCCTCGGTGAAGATCGCGGAGGGCACGGCAAAGGTTAAGGTCACAAGGATCACGCCCATGGTGTTGGGAATGATGTGTCTTGCAATCAAATAGCTGGGTCTGCCGCCGAGCAGGCGAGCCGCTTCAATATAGCCTTGCTCCCGGATCTTTAAAACCTGACCCCTCACCAAACGTGCGGTGCTCGGCCAGAGCAGCAGGATCAGCGCAACGAGCATCGGCAGGATACCGCTTTCGCCTGGTCCGATGCCGAAGCCGATTTTAAACAGGATCATAAACAGCAGGAAGGGTAGGGCGACCACAAAGTCGGCAAAGCGCATTAAAAATTGATCAATCTTGCCACCAAGGTAGCCGGCAAAGCCGCCATAAAAAACACCGAAAAGCACATAGATGAATGGCGCAACAACCCCAATAAATAAAGAAACTCGAGCGCCTTGCATTAGCCTTGCCAGCATATCTCGACCAAGGTAATCGGTTCCGAAAGGATGAAAGGCGAGCGATACCGAGCGTCCAGGCGCGTCTGATGGATCAATGAGACCGCGTTCCAGGGCCTGACTCATGGTAATGGATTGCACGGGGGTCACCTTGAGGGTGGTAACAACATCGAACTCATCGAGCCCGTCCGTTGGAATGATCGAATAAAAGTAAGTTTGAGACTTGAGATTAAGTCGATCTTCGAAGCCTAGGATGTTGCCCGCGTCAATCGTCTCAAGGGGCAGTCCAAGTCCTTGCAGGCCGCTTGGCTCGGACTCACTTCGATAGATGCTATAGCCTCCTGCGTCCTGAACCGGTGACCAAGTTAACCGTATGGATTGGGTGTTTGGCGTCCCCATGGTCGCAAAGCCCGTGACGGCGTCGAGGGTATCGGGATATCCGGTCGGCTCGGCGGGATGTCCTTGGTCAACCGGCGGCGTCCAAGGCAGATAGTCGCTGACCAAAAGCGCGGTTTTGGGCAGTGCCGGGGCTTGGGATATTTGATCCAGATCTTGAGCACTTGGGTCCTTGGTCCAAAGAAAGGGGCCTAGGATGGTAAAGAGCGCAAGACCAATGATCAGGTATAGGGAGATGATGGCGCGGGTGTTTTTCTTTAACCGAATCCAAGCGTCTTGCCAGTAGGACAGCGATGGCCTTGAAAGCTGCTCAAGGCTGTCAGTCGACAGCTCTGGCGTGAAATCGTCTGCTTGCAGCGCGGGATGAGGGATCATTTCAGCCTCACTCTGGGGTCAATAAAGCCGTAAATGATGTCGACCAGAATGACCATAAAAACAAGGAAGGCGCCATAAAATACGGTGGTTCCCATGATGACCGTGTAATCGAGCTGTTGAACGGCTTGGACAAAATATCGGCCCAGACCGGGGATCGCGAAAACAAGCTCGACAACAAAGCCGCCCGTCGTAATCGCCGCAATTTGGGGTCCTAAAACGGTGACAACCGGCAGGATGGCATTGCGGAGCTGGTGTTGAAAAAAGATCCGGCTCGGTGAAAGGCCTTTGGCCCGTGCGGTTCGGATGAAGTCTTCGTTTACAATCTCAAGCATAGACGAGCGCATGAGTCGCGTCAGTAGGGCCATGGTACCGAGCCCGAGCACCAGAGACGGCACGATCATATGAGCAAAGGTGCCCCAGCCCGCTACGGGTAAAAAGGAAATATTGAACCACTGATTAATGTTAACCAGAAGGAGTTGGCCCAAAGCAGCAAAGACAAAGCTGGGTACGGAAATACCAAGAATCACCAGGAACATAATGATGATATCGGGCAGCTGATTTCGGTACAGCGCGGTTAAAGCGCCCCAGAGAATGCCGCCCAGCGCGGCAAAGGTAATGGCTAAGATGCCAAGGGCTGCCGAAACCGGAAAGTGGTCTTGGATGATGTCGTTCACTTTTCTATTTTGTTGGGTAAAGGAGATGCCGAAATCACCTTGCACCATATTGCCCAAATAGATGACGTATTGCTCGACGATCGGTTTATCTAGGCCGTATTTTCGCGCAAGGTTCTCGCGAATTTCGGGGGTCGTGGCTTTTTCGTTCATCAACGGGTCGCCGGGCACGGCGTGCATTGCCAGAAAGGTGGCGGTTGCGATGAACCAGATAGTGACCAGTCCCGATAGAATGCGTCCAAGCGTGTATTTCAACATTGGGGTCAGGGCACAATGCGGGCGTAAGTGAAGTCAGGATCAGAGCCAACGACGGTGCGTCGCATGCCCTTGATTTTAGGATGCTGCAGATAAATCACGCCCTGCTCATACATGGGGAGGATAATGGCATCTTCATGCACAATGGTTTGAAGGCCTGCCATAGCCGCCATTCTAACTTCGGGATCATTACTGTTCATCGCTTTTCGAACCAAGCGGTCATACTCCGGATTGTTGTAGCGACCCCGATTGTTCAAATTCCAAGAGGCGAACAAATCGCCAAAGGTCATGATGTCGTCAAAATCCGGACCCCAGCCCGCGCCAACGATGTCAAAGTCGCCGTTGGTCATTTTAGCCAATCGTTGCTTAAACGTTTGAACATCAATTTTAAGATCAAGATCAAGCTTGGTCTTCAGCATGCCTTGCATGTATTCCGCTTGTTTGGTCGCGGTTGGGCTGTCGCTGACGAGCAAGATTAAGGGTGGAATCGCCTCTAAACCAAGCTCGGCTTTTGCCTCTTGGAGTAATTGCTTTGCTTTAGCCAAATCCGGTCGAGTGACGACCGCTGGATATTCTTGTCGGAAGGGTTTGTTCACGCCCATAATCCAACTTGGGAATAAGCTGGCCCCCGGTAAATTGCCCGGCGTTTGCAGAACCTTATTCACGAACTCGTCAGCATCGAATACGGCTTGGATGGCTTGGCGGAGCTTTTTATTGTGGGTAATGCGTTCTGGCCGGTAGTTGTACTCTAAAAAGTAGACGCTGCCGGTTACGAATTTCTTAATTCTAAATTGATTGTTTAAGGCATCTTTGTAGGTCTCGCCATCGAGTTGGGTATAGGCAATCTTGTCGTCAATAAATAGATTGAGGCGTGCTCGCGTATCGGCAGTAATGTATTCAGCGTCAATGACCTCTAAGGAAATGGCCTCGCTATTCCAATAGTTCGGGTTCTTTTCCATTTTCAGTGAAGCACTGTGGACCCAGTCCGAAATTCTGAAGGCGCCGTTATACAGAATGTCTTTGCTGTCGGCGGCATAGGCGCTGCCGGTGGCGCGGTAGAATTTTTCCTGAACAGGGAAGGTCGTCACGAAGGCGGTTAATTTGAGGAAGTAACCGGTTGGGCGCTCCAAAGTAATTTGGAGCGTAAAGTCATCGATGGCTTCGATGCCAAGATCGGTTAGAGGCTTGTTGCCTTGATTAATGGCCTCGGCGTTTTTAACGGGGTAGAGGATAAAAGCGTATTGGGAGGCCGTTTTAGGGTCGACCACGTTGCGCCAGGCAAACACAAAGTCGTGTGCTGTTACCGGGTCGCCATTGCTCCACTTGGCATCTTTTCTTAACCAAAATGTGGCGGAATCTTCCGTTAACGCCCACCGCTCCGCAACGCCCGGCGCCAAGTTGCCGCGACGGTCATATCGCGTTAAACCTTCCATAACATGTCCCAACACAAAAATGGACACCTGATCGGTTGCGGTCATGTTGTTCAGTTGTGGTGGCTCTTGGGCCAAGGCAATTTTGACCGTTTGAGCCGCGGCATCGACTGATTGCGCCAGGATAGGATTTGAAAAAGCGAAGAGGAACAGTGTCAGAATAAAAAATTTTGGCATGGTCATTGATTCGAGGTCACGGAAATCGAAGTCTAGCATGGGCCACTGATTTGTCCGAATACCTGAGACGACCTAAGCGGTCTAGGCCGCGTATTTTAACAGATTGGAAACAACGCGCTCTAAGTGGGTGAGCGAGTTACACACTTCGGTTTGGTGGCAATTGGGGCCG
Organism: Pseudomonadales bacterium; assembly: GCA_017854255.1. GTDB lineage: Bacteria > Pseudomonadota > Gammaproteobacteria > Pseudomonadales > Azotimanducaceae > UBA9926. Next base: position 19,278 of record JAFMIA010000014.1, on the reverse strand, counting down.
TACTTTTTCATCTCAGCATCGCCCACGAGCCAGTTTGATCGCGGCTCAGGATTGAGCCAGATAACCCGTTTGGATTTCTCGTACATTTCTCGGAGAATTTCAGCCTTTGGATCGCCGTGATTGTTGCGGGCATCCCCTAAAACGATAATGGTGGTTTTGTTGTCCACATCATCCATACAGTTGCGCTTGAAATCCTCGAGCATTTGGCCGTAGTCGGTCGAGCCATTGCCATAATCACGCATCGTCTTTGCCATAGCATCTTCAAGGTTGCTGCTCTGGAACAGTCGGGTCACTTCGCCAAGATCAGACGAAAAGGCAAAGCTGCGCACTTTTGGGATGATTTCCGCAAGGCTGTACAAAAACATCAGCAAAAATCGAGAGTAATTGCTGACTGAGCCGCTGACGTCGCAGATGCACATGACTTTAGGCCGATCAACTTTTACTGATTTCCACTTTAGATCGAAAAACACGCCATCGTATTGCATGTTATGCCGAAGCGTTTTTCGAATATCGAGTTGGCCTCGTTTGTGCGTTTTGCGCCGTTTTGAATGAATTGATACCAATTTTTTGGCCATCTTAAAGACAATTTCTTGTACGTCCTTATGATTGCGTTTCTCAAGGTTACTGAGTTTGACCTTCTTGAGCAGCTCTTCTCGCAGCTGCTTGCCATGTTCGTCTGCATGAAGAAAGAATTGCTTCTCGACATAATCGCGGACCTGGTCTCGAAGCTGATCCCGCGCGCGTTTTAATTTCCCGGCCAAGCGCTGCTCGCCGCGATCAGCGGCCTCTTGGCGCTCGGTAATCTCCTCTTGCAGGGCCTTCAGGCCCATTTGATCCATGATCTTTCGGGTATAGAGCCCTTTTTGGGTGAACACAACGATTTGGTTGACTTCAACTGCCCGGCCGGCTTCGGCCATCGCAACCATTAAGTCGCTGCGGGTGCCTTGCAATAGCAGTTGACCCAGGGCTGAGGTGGGTGGGGGCGTGTCTTCATTGCCGCTTTCCGCATCCTCGGCCTCAGAGGGGTTGCCTGAGCCTTGGCCTGATCCTTTGCCGCCAGGCTGCCCTTGGGGATTGTTGCCGGAATTTTCATCCTCAAAGGCATCGCTATCCTCTGCCTCATCCGGACTGCCGCCAGCGACTGGGGCCTGCATAACATCATCAAAGGTGAAGAACTTTTCAAAACAGGTTTCAAACGTTTCTTTTTCTTCAGGGTTCTTGGCCAACAACATCGACAGGGTGTTTTTAAACAGCGCACGATCTTCGTAGCCGACAAACTCAATGGCGGCCATGACATCGAGGGTCTCAGCCGGAGAAACCTTAACTTCGGCCGTCCGCAGAACCTTCACAAAATCGACGATTGTTTTCTCCATTAACTGCCCTTAAGTGCCTTGTTCGTCAACATTTGCACCTCGCCGGTCACGGATTCAATGTCCTCTTGAAACTTCAAGATGACGTTCAGGGTTTGCTTGACCAAGTCCGCATCGAGGGATTCTGTATGCAGCAGAATTAACGCCTTTGCCCAGTCGATGGTCTCGCTGATGGCAGGCACTTTTTTAAGGTCCATTTCACGCAACGCTTGAATAAAGGTAACCAGTTGTCGCCTGAGTTCCGCTGGAACCTCTGGCACGCGGGCTTGAACGATCTGGCTTTCAAGGTCGGCGTCTGGAAACGGGATGTAAAGGTGTAAGCAGCGCCGCTTTAAGGCATCGCTGATCTCACGGGTATTATTGCTGGTTAAGAAAACCAAGGGCTTGCGATCGGGGTTTGCTTTAATCGTGCCAATTTCGGGAATTGAGAGTTGGTAGTCGGACAGCATCTCTAAGAGCAGGGATTCAAATTCATGATCACTCTTGTCGACCTCATCAATTAATAAAACGCAGCCCGCTTCTTCTTTTAAAGCTTTCATCAACGGTCTTGGTTCTAAAAACTCCTCTGAAAAGAAGACATCGCCGAATTCATGAAGTTTCGCCACCGACTCTGTCAGGCCTTTTGCGCCGTCTAAAATCTCGCCCAGGGTTTCCTTGAGGACTTGGGTATAAAGCAACTGCTTGCCGTATTTCCACTCATAGATGGCCTTTGATTCGTCTAGGCCCTCGTAACATTGCAATCGAATACAACTGATGCCGAGCATATCGGCCACGGATTTCGCCAGCTCCGTCTTACCAACGCCGGGAGGGCCTTCAATGAGTACTGGCTTGTCTAAGTGATAGGCCAAGAAAACCGCGGTCGCGATCTGTTCATTGGATATATAGTTTAACCCTGCTAGGCCGGAGTGGATGGCCTCAATGGTCGCTAGGTGCTCGTCGCGGTCTAAGGTCAACGGTGATCCCCTTTTGAATAGATTAGGTAATGCGACAGGCAGTGGTTGCACGGCGCGGGCTAATAATGCGTCAGGCATTATGGAAAGACCACGATAACTTGTACAGACAGAGTCAGACTATCATTCATGGCGATCCCTATGGATCATGTTGAATGATAGATGGCGCGCTCAAGGCGAACTTGTGATCCGGAACAGCGTCTGCTTAGGGCGTAACGAGTCAAGCGCGTAAGCCGAGCTTTGCATTTTCTCGCGCCGTGCAGCTGAGATTATCTTAGCGAATGGCGGCGCAGCCTATCGTGTGGCGCGAGACCGTGGGTGCGTTTGCTGAGCACTTTCCCCAAAATGGGACTGGGTTAATTCGGTTAGTGTCAGTGAGCCCTTGCTCGTGATTTGCACTCTAAGCTGTTATTTTTCGGACAAGGGGTAAATTTATGAGGGGATCATGACAAAACTTTGGCTATTGATTGTAGGCGTTGCATTGAGTTGGGCAGTTTGCGCTGATTATCCGTCGACCTATGAACCGCCACCCCATGCAGCTTTCGTGCTGACCCATGCAATCGTTGACATTGGCGAAGGGCAGGGCGAGTTCAACGGCTGGGTATCGGTGGCCGATGGCAAGATTGCGGCCATTGGCAGGATGGACGAACCAACACCCGGTGATGCACTCGAAATCAATGCGGGCGGCCGCTGGCTGACGCCCGGCGTGATCGATGTCCATAGTCATTTAGGGGACTATCCGTCGCCCGGATATCGGGCGCACAGTGATGGCAACGAAGCCACGTCACCCGTGACGGCTGAAGTTTGGGCTGAGCACAGTGTTTGGCCTCAAGACCCACAGTTTCCGCTTGCCCTTGCTGGGGGCGTCACAACCCTGCAAGTGCTGCCGGGTTCCGCGAATCTGTTTGGTGGGCGCAGCGTCGTTTTGAAAAACATTTGGTCGCGGACGGTCCAAGGTATGAAGTTCCCAGGCGCACCCTACGGTTTGAAAATGGCGTGCGGCGAAAACCCAAAACGGGTTTATGGCGGTCGCTCCCAGTCCCCTTCAACACGTATGGGCAACTTTGCAGGTTATCGAAAAGCCTGGATCGATGCGCAAGAATATCAAAAAAAATGGGTACGCTTTGAAAAAGCGTTGGGTGAGTACGAACTTTGGCGTACCAGCAACGAGGGCGAATCAGATTACAAGGAGCCGCCCTCGCCCCCTAAGCGCAACTTGCAGATGGAAACCTTGGTTGGCGTGTTAAAGGGCGAAATTTTAGTTCATAACCACTGTTACCGAGCAGATGAGATGGCCCAGATTATTGATTTGAGCCGCGAGTTCGGTTACCAAGTGACCGCATTTCACCATGCGGTCGAGGCTTACAAAATTGGCGATCTCTTGGCTGCGAATAACATTTGCTCGGCAATGTGGGCGGATTGGTGGCAGTTTAAACTGGAGTCCTTTGACGGCATCAAAGAGAACGTCGCGATGGTTCAAGCAGCTGGCGCTTGCGCCATTGTTCATTCGGATTCGGCAACAGGCATACAACGCTTGAATCAAGAGGCCGCAAAGGCGATGGCTGCCGGGCAACGGTTGGGTCTGCGTGTTGATGCCTCGGTCGCGCTGACCTGGATTACAAGAAATGCGGCACAAGCGCTTGGCGTTGCCGATCAAACTGGGACCCTAGCAGTCGGTAAAATGGCGGATATGGTGCTCTGGAGCCATCCGCCGATGAGTGTTTATGCACGCGCCGAAACAGTGTTCATTGATGGCGTTCGCCGCCTTGATCGAGCCGCTGGACTGAGTCCGGTGACCGACTTTGAACTGGGTCAACGCGAAGAGGTGTTTTGATGAAACGATTACTCCTGGTTACTACGATGTTGGTTATGTCTAACCTGTCAGCGAATGAATTGCTGATTCAGAACGTAAGGCTGCTTACAACCAGCTTCGAATCTGGCGTCATCGTCGATCTTCGGGTTGAAGATGGCATTATTACGGAGATCGGCGCTGACCTAGCGCCAAGCCCGGGTGCCACCTTTCTCGATGGTGAAAATCAGCCGGTGACAGCCGGTTTTATTGATTCAGGCACGACCATCGGTCTTGCCGAAGTCAGTGGCCTTGGCGTAAGCCGTGACGGCGAGCAGGTGGATGATGATATGACGGCGGGCTTTCAGGTTTATTTGGCCTTAAACGAAGACTCAAGCCTCATCCCCATCGCCAGTAACGATGGCATCACGCGCGGTCTGATTGTGCCGGAGGCGGGGGATAGCAATTATGCTGGTCAGAGCGCGTTGGTCCGATTTACGCGTGGTGCTGCGTTTTTGCAGCAGCAAACGGTGGCGCAGCATTTGTATTTGCGTGAGGGCGATCGGCGGCGAGCGGGGGGATCTCGGTCCAGTGCGCTTGCTGCGGCGCTTGAGGCGCTTGAGGAGTCTGCGCGATATGATCAACAGCCGCGGGCTTTCAATACCAACAAGAATCGGTCTTTTAACCTAGATGAATCGGATCTTGTCGCGTTGTCGGCGGTGCGGCGCGGCAAGGTACCGCTGGTGGTGCAGGTTGATCGCGCGGCCGACATCATTAAGGTGGTGACGGCCTTTGGTTCGTACCCGGCGCTGCGCCTGGTTTTGGCGAGCGCGACGGAAGCTTGGAAAGTGGCGCCGCTTTTAAAGGCAGGCAATATTCCGGTTTTGATTAATGTTATGGAGAACCTGCCGCAAAATTTTGATCGATTGGGAGCTCGGCTGGATCAAGCGACGTTATTGGCGGAAGCGGGGGTGCGCTTTGCCTTTTTCTCGGGCTCGCCTTACTCGGAAACCCGCTCATTGAGTCAGGCGGCAGGGATTGCTGTGGCTCAGGGTTTGTCCTGGCAGCAGGCGATCACGGCGATCACCGCCGCGCCTGCCGAAATCTGGGGACTTAAAGGCCTTGGTCGAATCGAGGTAGGCGCTATTGCTGATTTGGTTATTTGGAATGGTGATCCACTTGAGGTGACCTCGGCGCCTGTGGCGGTTTTGATTGATGGCGCGCGGGTTGACCTTGAAACACGCCAGGATGCCTTGGCTAAGCGATACGTCGAACTGTTAAATCTTAAATAGGATTGGCGCCAAATCAGGCACTCGGCGCTGGTAAAGTTGCTTGACCCCAAATTGGGTGTCGACCGGCCCAAACCGGGGTGCGAGGATAAGCGGTAAGGAACGAACAGCAATTAACGAGGCATAACAAATGAAGATCATGGCCCACTGGATGAACTCAGTCCTTCGCATGTTGTTTATGAGCTTCTGTTTTTGGGCTGTGCCCAGTGTTGCTTTGGCGGCGCAGGACCCGCTGCAGCAGGAGGTGGCAGCCTTGTATGATCAATCCCTTGATCAGCTGTTTAAACACTTTCACGCCAACCCGGAACTGTCTTTCGTTGAGGTTAAGACGGCGGCAAGGATGGCTCAGGAACTCAGCGCGTTGGGTTATGAGGTGCATTCTGGCATTGCCAGGACGGGGGTTGTTGCGCTGCTTCGCAATGGCGCTGGACCCTTGGTCATGATGCGGGCGGATATGGACGCCTTGCCCGTCAAAGAGCGCAGCGGTTTACCCTATGCGTCGCAAGTTGTGCAGGAAAATTTAGAGGGTCAGCGTTTCCCGGTCATGCATGCCTGCGGACACGATGTTCATATCACCTCCTTGATCGGTACAGCGCAGATAATGGCGGCGCACAAAGAGACCTGGTCCGGCACGTTAATGTTGATCGCGCAACCGGCGGAGGAGTGGAAGGATTCTGGTGCTGCAGCCATGCGCGCCGCGGGCATTTGGCAGCGCTTTGGAACGCCAGACTTTGCGCTGGGGTTTCATGTTGCCGCGGACATTGAGGCCGGGAAGTTGTTTGCATCCCGAGGCGCCGCTTATTCGGCGGTCGATTCTTTGGACATCGTTGTCCCGGGGATTGGGGCTCATGGTGCGAGCCCGCATCGCGGTCGTGATCCGATCGTCATCGGCGCGCAGATCGTGTTGGCGCTGCAAACCATTGTCGCGCGGGAGGTCTCGCCACGAGAGCCGGCAGTTGTGACCGTTGGGGTTTTTCGCGCCGGCAACAAACGCAATGTCATCGGAGAAGAGGCGCGGTTAGAGTTAACCGTTCGGTCAGATTCCGGGCAAACCAGAACCCTATTGCTCGCAGCGATTGAACGCATCGCGGTGAATATCGGGCGCGCGGGTGGATTGCCAGAAAGTCAGTTGCCTTATCTTGAAATGAAAGGGGGCGTGCCGGTTACTGAAAATAATGCCGATTTGGCGAGTCAGGTACTCAAGGCTTGGGCGGACGAGCTGGGTGAGGACATCATTGCTGTCTATGAGCGAGAGGGTATGGGCGGCGAAGATTTCCCGTTTTTCACCCAGGATCCTGTTATACCCAGTGTTTATTTCTCGGTAGGCGGCACATCCCAAGCGCGTTTTGCAGCTTTTGAAGCAAAGGGCCAGTCTCTGCCATCGCATCATTCGCCGCTTTTTCAGATCGAACCTCGGCCAGCCGTCATTTCGGGCGTACTCGGAACGGTTATTGCCTTGCGGTCGCTCATGCAAAATCGTGCGGTTGAGAATGATTAAGGCCGGAACAAGCCCTGTTCTCGATTGCGTTGGCGCTGGCGCCGGTTTTCGTCACCGAGGGATAAGAGCTGTTCTCTATTAAAGGCTGTGATGGCCATAAAATTGTCTCGCCAGTCCTCGGACGCTGACCACTGGTTCGGCAATTGTTGAACGACGCCAGGATTTTGAGCCTGATAAAGCAGTTCGAGGGCGGCCTCGAGAGTTTGATTTTGCATTGCTCGATCAAACGGTTTGCCAACAGGGTTCCCCAAAGGTAAGTCGTTAAAGACGATGCGGGGCGTCCCAGCCTGTTGCAAAATATCTAACGCGGAGCCAATCACAACGGTTGCAATCCCCGCGGACTCTAGCGCTCTGGCCGCCAAACTGACGGTTTGATGGCAAACCGGTCACAACGGAATCAGGATCGCGAGATCAACGGCATCCTCGAGGCAGTGCTGGGCAATCAGCGGGGCATCCTGATCGCGGGTATGACGCTGGCTATATTCGGTTGGGATAAAATGAAATCTTGGCGCGAGGGAGCCGATGTCGCCCGCGGCAACCCGTTTGTTGAGCGCGTGTAGCGGAAAGTAGGATTCTCGGTCGTTGGTATGGGTTGTGATCTTGTCCCAGGACACTTCAGTGGTGTCGAAATGCGCAGGCACGTCAGAAAATCGATAGCTTTTAGCGGCCCGGATCGGTTTGGGAATGCTGGGCTCAACGACAGCGGTGGTCACAAGCGTGATCCGTGCAGATTTGAGTGGCCTCGCGGGTTTGCTGAACGGCGTCTGCGTATTCGTGGCCCATTGGTAGTCCTGGTCAAACCCTTGCGCCCGATAATAGGCTTTGGTTCGCTCGATATACCGAATCATGACGTGTGTAGCCGGATAAGACCTTCTTGTGCACACGACGCCACTAAAATGCCATCTGTGTCGTAAAAGGTGCCGCGACTAAAGCCTCGGGCGCCGCCAGAGTAGGGACTGTCTTGATGATACAAAAGCCATTCATCCGTTTTAAACGGGCGATGAAACCACATAGCATGATCCAAGCTGGCGACCTGAAAATTATCTTGACGCCAATTGATCGCATGGGGCCGGTAACTGGTATCGATCAAGGTCATGTCTGAGGCGTAAGCAAGCAGGCACTGATTCAAGCGAACATCATCGGGCATCGTATCGATGGTTTTGATCCAGACACTTTGCTCTGGGGCCAGAGGTTGCGGGTTGGCATCATTCATTGGGTCCGCAAAGCGCATCTCGATCGGACGGGGGCGTTTAACAAAGGTTGAGTCAGCCTCTGGCACGTCGCGAAGGTATTCATCCATCAGCATCTCTTCGCTTTTGCAGTCTTCAGGCGGCGGCGCACTGGGCGCGGTCATTTGGTGCTCTAGGCCTGCCTCCATAACCTGAAACGAAACCGACATGCTAAAGATCGCCTGGCCTTTCTGAATGGCTTTGACGCGTCGGGTGGTAAAACTTCGGCCATCACGGATGCGATCGACCTGATACAGAATCGGACAAGTTGTATCGCCCGGTCTTAAAAAATAACCATGTAAAGAGTGTGCGGATCGACTTGGATCGTCGACGGTTCGGGATGCTGCGACCAATGCTTGACCAATAACTTGACCGCCATAAACGCGTTGCCAACCTTCATCGGGGCTGACGCCGCGAAAGAGATTGGTTTCAATTTGTTCGAGGTCTAAAAGCGTGAGTAGATCTGAGAGCGCTTGTTTCATGGAAAAAGGTGCCTGAAGTCGAAACACTATTGTCTCCGACTTCAGACGCCGAGTCCAAACCCAACGCGGGTTGGGTTTGCAGGTTCTTAGTACTTGTATTCTTCAGATTTAAAAGGACCTTCTCCAGGCACGTTAATGTAATCAGCTTGCTTTTGAGTCAGTCGAGTAATCGTCCCGCCAAAACCTTCCACCATGTATTGCGCAACCTCTTCATCGAGCGCTTTGGGCAAAACCTCAACCGTGATCGGTTGCCGCTGCATCGGATCATGACTCGCCCACGCACGTTCGAACAGATACATTTGTGCTAAAACTTGGTTCGCGAAAGAGCCGTCCATGATGCGTGACGGGTGACCGGTCGCGTTGCCAAGGTTGACCAAGCGGCCTTCTGACAGTAGCAAAATGTAGTCGGTTGGATCGTCGCTGCGGAAAATTTTATGAACCTGCGGTTTAACTTCTTGCCAACGCCAGTTGTCGCGCATGAACTGTGTATCGATCTCAGTGTCGAAGTGTCCGATGTTACAAACGACCGCGTTGCTCGCAACCGTTGCCAACAAATTCTCATCGCACACATTGACGTTGCCGGTGCAGGTCACAATCATATCGGTGCCTTGCATCAATCGTAGATCGATATCTTCTTTTTTACCGGTGTTAATGCCATTGATATAGGGAGACACGACTTCGTAGCCGTCCATGCAGGCTTGCATGGCGCAAATAGGGTCGATTTCTGTGACGCGGACAATCATGCCTTCCTGGCGAAGACTTTGAGCCGAGCCTTTACCAACATCGCCATAACCAATGACCAAGGCCTTTTTACCCGCCATGAGCATGTCGGTTGCACGCTTGACTGCGTCGTTCAGGCTGTGTCGACAACCATACTTGTTATCGTTTTTGGATTTGGTAACAGAGTCGTTGACATTAATGGCGGGTACTTTAAGTTCGCCGGCTTTGAGCATTTCTTGGAGTCTGTGGACCCCGGTCGTGGTTTCTTCTGTAATACCGTGTATCGCCGCTAATAGATCTGGGTATTTGTTATGCACCATTTCAGTCAGGTCGCCGCCGTCATCTAAGATCATATTGGCATCCCAAGGCTTGCCATCTTTTAAGATGGTTTGCTCAATACACCAGAGAAATTCTTCTTCGGTCTGACCCTTCCATGCGAAAACACCAATACCGCTGGCAGCGATTGCCGCGGCAGCATGATCTTGGGTTGAAAAAATGTTGCAAGACGACCAGCGCACTTCTGCACCCAAATCAACCAAGGTCTCAATGAGAACGGCGGTCTGGATTGTCATGTGGATACAACCCAAAACTTTGGCGCCTTTTAAGGGTTGTTCGGTTCGGTATTTGGCTCGCAGCTTCATCAGCGCTGGCATTTCTGCTTCAGCCAGTTCAATTTCTGCTCGGCCAAAATCGGCGAGGCTAATATCGGCTACTTTATAATCGGTCATGATGACTCCTAAGGTTGGGTGTTAAAGTGAATGTGCTGTGAAAATTTTCAGCTGTAGTTGAAAACCATTTTTCAAACCAAGGAACGCGCCCTGCCCGCGCTGAAAGCCAGATGCGCTCGCCCAAAGATCGAGATCGTCAGGTTCGAATCCAAGCCAAAGGTCCCCGCAAATGTCCCGGGTCCAGTCTTGTTGGTGCGGGCAAAGGTCAATTAACAGCAGCTTGCCCTTTGGCTTGATGAGTCCAGCTGCTTTTTGAAAAAAGGCGGCGGGCGCCGGTAAGTGATGGAGCACCATGTTGCAGACCAATAGGTCCGCCGGGAAATCTAGGGTCAGGGTGTCGTAATCTTGCAGCATGAAGTGAACGTTCTTAAGCTGTTCTTGTTGTACCCTTGCTTTGGTCTTCTTGAGCATTTCGGCCGAGTTATCAACAACCAGGACGGACTTAAAAGTGCTTGAAAGGCTTGTGAGTAATGGGCTTTCGCCCGCGCCGATTTCAATAACCCGGGTTTCTCTTGGGAGGTTTTCGTTGCCGATTAAGTCTCCCACACACCCCGAGTAGTGCTCGAAGGATGCGACAAGATCCTGATTTTCCTTCAGCTGTGCCGCGCAGCGCTTAAAAAAGTCAGCCGATTGTTGACTACGGTCATCGTAGATTTCCTGACGGGTTTTAAGCAACTCAGGTGATAAGGCTGTTTGGTCAAGGGTTTCTAAGAAGGTTTTTGTCAGATCGCTCAAGAAACCGTTCTGCGGTAACATCGCGCGACGATAAAATATGGAGGTGCCTTCGCGCTTTGTTTCAAGCAGGCCGCACCCGGTGAGAATTTTTAAGTGATGGCTCATGCCCGATTGGGGCGTCGTGGTAATGTGACAAAGCTCCATCACCCCGAACGAGTTGTTTTGGAGCAGTCGCAAGACGTCCAGGCGTAAGGGATCTGCAAAAGCTTTTGACAGCGCAAGAATGGCTGCGGGGGCGGTTGGGGTTGGTAAAGGTTGGGCGTTCATTGAGCTATATCAAAATTTTTCGATATAGTACTCAAAACAACGCAGAGTGCAATTAAATATCAAAATAAATTGATAAAAGAAGGAGCCGATTGATTATGGCCTCGATTCGGCAAATACAAGCAAAATACGATGCCGAGGAAGATCGGTTGTTGCTACGTGTGGGCACAGATGAAGCGCAAGCCCACGGCATCTTACTCACGCGGCGGTATTTACAGCTATTGTTGAAGGCGCTCGGGCAATACGCCGCTGCGGATCCTGATGTGGGAACCCTTGCGTCTGCCTCGGATCGGCAGGATGTTCAGGATTATAAAGAGCGTCAAGCCTTGGATCGGGCAAATTTTGAGACGCCCTTTGCAGCTGCCAGTGACCCTGAAGTCAGTACGCCGCAAGCATACCAACTTGCCTACAAACTGACCTACCGAATCAAAGAAGATCAGCTTCACGTATCGCTATTGCCGAAGGCGGGTGAGGGCCTTAATTTAACCTTCAATCATGAAATCGCGGTATCGATTACGGCAATCTTGCATTCGGCAGCGTCGAAAGCCGATTGGCGAATTCAAGCGCCAGTTGACCCGCTCGTGCAACAAAATCTTAAAGTCGTGAATTAAAGCGCCAAGGTTTGGTTTGCAGGCGGCGCAGCTCTCGGGAGGGTGACGCCAACGCGAACCCCAGAGGGGTCCGCTAGATTGTTAATGTGGACAGAACCCTGATGGTGGTCGGCGATGACCCGGACAACATAAAGGCCAATCCCGAAATGCAGGCGGTTGTCAGGATTGTTTGCTCTGGCGGTTACCATTGAATCAAAAATACTGGTGAGCAAATTCTCTGGAATACCTGGGCCGACATTCGTGATGTCGAGGTTTAGGTCCGTGCCGACGGCCTTTAGATCGACGCAGATAGTGCTACCGACCTCCGAAAAGTCGACTGCGTTGTCGATGAGTTTGTCGAGGAGCTGCTCAATTCGATAATCACATATCCAAGCAAACAGGGGCTCATCTGGCGCGTTGAGGGTGAATGCCCGGCCAGGTTGCGTCATCTTGCAGTTGCTCACATAGGATTGCAGGAGCAGTTTGAGGTCAATGCATTCAAGGTCATCGCCAATGAGTGCTTCTTCAAGGTTTGCGGCATCGGCAAGATTCTGAACGATTAACCCAATGCGATTGAGGCCGCGTCGTGCGCTGTCTAGGTACTTTTGCCGACCCTCGGGTGTTTGTTCAGTCGCTAAGTTATCAAGCGATGTTGACAGCGTGTTGAGTGGGTTGTTGATTTCATGGCGAAGCGTTCGTGGCATGTTTTCGAGAAATTGATTGTGCTGATGGAGCCTTGTGAGCATGTTTGAGATCCCGCGGGCCAAATCACCGAGCTCGTCGCCAGAGTTGGTCTCGGAGGTTAATCGGGGCGAGGTCAGTCGACCGTGTCGGTCGATCACGCCGGTGGCTTCGTTACCCAATCTGCGAATTCTGCGCGCTAACCGGGCTGAAAAAAGCAGGATGATCCCGGCGAAAATGATCACCGAGATGACGGAAAAATTCACGATCCGCTTGAGCGCATCCCGGCGGAGATTGAGAATTCGATCGGTGGTTTGTTTTAATACAACCACGCCTAATATTGCGCCCTCGTCAATAATGGGGTGCGCCGCGACGATTATTTCACCGTCCATGGGCGAAATAAAATAAGCAACGGTTGGCTCGCCGGCGAGGGCCGCTGTAATGATATTGTCCTCTTGGCCGACGCGGGTTGTACTCAGCGTCCGTTCGACCAAAGTGTAAAATGGGTCTAATAGCCAGGCGCTGATCGCGGTGAGCCCAAAGCCTGCGCTGCTCGACGCGTCGGCGGGCACTGCGTCATCAGAGTGATAGCTGCCGACCTCGGCTCGAATGCGGCTTTGGGAATCGATCACTTGAATGTTGGCGCCTGAGTATCCGAGGCCCTCAATAATTCTTAAGACCTCTGGTGTCTTGAGCAAAACCAGTCCGAAGGCCTCGCGCTCGCCTGATGGTAAGGTGCCGGTGATGGACTCGATCGCACGGGTTGAGTCGTTGTCGACATCAACGACCGCAAGGCCAAAGTTGCGCGTTGGTCCGAGCAGCTCAAGCGGAATCCGGAACTCTAAAGCATAGCCATTTTCGGTCTTCAGCAGGACGCCCGGGACCCGATTATCGGCCTCGCCATCAAGGGCATAGCGCCAGTTTCGGTCGACTCGATAGGCGGTTGTGATGCCTTCTTCGGTTGCCGTGATCACCAGTTGCTGTGTTTGGCCGGCCTGATCGGTGTAGGTCACTCGGATATGGTCAGATAAATCGAGTCTTAGAATATCGTTGTCACGATAAATCATTTGATCGTCTAGGACTTGTACTAAGGCATAAACCTGTCCTTTGTGTTCGCCCAACACGAGGTAAAATTGGTTTAAGGCTTCTGGATCATTGGCGTTAAGCGATGGCGCTTGTCCAAAGCCAACATTAAAATCCAGGACATCCTCCCAGTCTGAATTCTTGCCATCGATTCGAATCGGTTTCTCGAGGGGGTGCGCATAGAGTTTTTCGTAGCCATCCGGACTGATCGGTAGCTCGTCAAAAAGATCGGATCGACCATTTAAAAGCGTTGAAATCCCCTCTGCCGTGAGTAGTTGGGCATTGGCTTGGCTATCAATCAGGATCTCTTCCATTTCGCTTAGGTAGAGATAGCTGAACCAGGGGATGACCACCAAAATAAAACTGGTCAGAATAAAAAGCTTGGTTCCCAGCTTTGGGCCCTTATAGGTCAAGGTGCCCATGTGTTATTGCGTCGACCACCGGTATCCAAAGCCATACTCACTCTTGATGCACTTAAAATCGGGATCGATGGTTTCGAATTTCTTGCGAATATTACGCATGTGGGTATTGATCGTATTGTTGGTCACCAAGGACTGCATGGTCGCATTCATTAGGGTGTCGTAAGAGACCGCATGACCGGGTACGCGAACGAGTTTTGCCAGCATTCTAAACTCGGTTCCGGATAAATTAATGGGATGATTTTTCCATGAGACCAGTAAAGCGTCTTGGTCGATCGACATGTCGCCGACTATTTTGGCTTCCGCGGTGCCTTGAGTTGCAAGGTTTCGGACTTCATGAATCCGGAGCAGGGAGCTAATTTTTTCTGAAAGGTAATCCAATGAAATTGGTTTGGGTAAATAATCCCAGGCGCCCAAGCGCAGACCGCTAATTTTATCGATTTCTGCAATACGTTCGGTTAGGAAGATGACCGGTAGGTTCGGAGACCGGGCCAAAAGATCTCGACAGATCTCGAATCCGGCATCAACTTCATCGCCAAGAATGATATCTAAAATGACAAGATCGGGGAGTTCGCTGTCGAAGCCGAGCAGTGCTTCAGCCCGACTTGAAAAGCCGCGAACTTGATATCCCTTCTTGCTGATCGCATCGATATAGTTATTTCTTTGGTCGATGTCGTCCTCGACGATCACGATCTTTTTTGCCATATCAGTCGTCCTCACGCTAGGTGTTGATAAAGTTAAAGCATTCATTCGCTCGCGGGTAGTGTGGAAGGGCTACTTTCCGCATCAGAGGCCGATTTTATAGCAGGCTCCATCGGTTCTACAGGGTTTTACCTCGAATATTCATCATTCCTTCCTGCTGACTCCGATGAGTTTGGTTTAAATAAAGGCAACTGTGAGAGGAAGTCATTATGAAAGTGTTCTTACCAATGCCTGACGAGCCAGAGTTCGCGCAATTCGTGACCCAGGGTTCCTGCGTTCCCTTTGACGCTGGCTTTCTGCATGCGAGCACGATTCGAGCGACCGCACTGCCACCAAAAAATTGGCCAGCAGAAGCGGTTGACGCGGCGCTGGGTTGGACAAGGGCTGAGGCTTAAATAAGGCCGTTTTGTCCGAGCCCCGATTGCGGGCCTTGTCTTGGTTATTTAATCCGCGTCCGTTTGTCCGCACGTGGTTAGAACGTGTTCAGGACACGGTCACGGTTTCATCTGAATCTGATCGGAGCAGGCGGCTGTAGGGTGGGGTGCCGAGTCCGGATCGATGCTGGAAATTCTGAGTTTAAAATCTTCTTATCTTCTTATCTTCTTATCTTCTTTTGTTATCTTCACAATATTCTTTTCTGTTTTTGCAGGCTTTAGGGTTAAATCGCGCCGACCGGTTGGAGAGGTCCAGCGCAATTAAAGCCCGTGAGTTGGGGAACCAATGCGGGGTATCGGCGTAAGCCCCGAGTGGCCGTGTTCATGGCATCCCATGATTAAAAGGTCTACCGGTACAAACACCAATCCTTACGGGGTCTCTAGGACGCGCGCGTCGCCAGGAATTGATTGACGTCGTGTAATGTCGGAATTGAGGTTGCGGCGCCCGGTTGGGTCACCGAAAGTGCCGCCGCGGCGGCAGCCGTCTGCAGCGCCAGCTCGACCTGCTGTGTCTTCATCAAGGTTGCGAGAAAATATCCGGTGAAGGTGTCACCCGCGCCAGTGGTGTCAACGGTCTCAACCGGATAGGCAGGTTGCGACAGATTGCGTTCAGCGGTTCGGAACAGAACGCCCGCTGGACCTAAGGTGAGGACCACCGCGCTATGGGGATATTGGTCCAAGACAGCATCGCAAATTTCGCTTGGTTCGGTTTTACCCGTTAAAGCCTCGCCTTCGGTCTCGTTAATAATAAAGTAATCGATCAGCGCCAAGGGCAGGGCCCGGGCGTTTGCGTTCATCGGCGCCATGTTGAAAGCAACTTGCAAGCCTTTTGCTTTGGCCTGACGAATAGCAGCTTCGTTGCCGCTGGTTTCGTTTTGAATGAGTAAGATCTCATCGCCAGTTGCGTCGTTAAGCGCCGCATCAATGAGGTGCTCGTGTGCCGCTAGATTGGCACCACCCAAGATGATAATGGCATTTTCTCCGCTCGGGTCGATTTGTAAAATCGCCTGACCTGTTGGTGTATTGGTAATGCCGAGGTGGGTGATGTTCACGCCGCGTGCGGTCATAAGCTCTGCAAGCCACCGTCCGTCCTCACCGACTGCGCCAACATGGGTGACCGCGCAACCGGCTTCGGCAACTGCGATGGATTGATTGAGACCTTTCCCGCCCGGGAAAATGGCGTAACCCGTACTGCTGAGGGTTTCGCCTGCGCGAACAAAATGCGGAATTTGAAAAACGTGATCAATGCAGCAGGATCCGTAGTTGATAATTTGACTCATGTTGGGTTTCTAATTGCTCAAAAATTCTGTTTAAGTTATCCGAACGGAATCTTTTGCACAATCAAAGCAGGTGTCCGGGCGCGAATCGCGCTCTGGGGTTGCAAGCGCCAGCGCCGGTTTGGTGAAGGTCTGCGTCCTTGAAATTCTTCGTTTGCTTTACTCGGCGTGGAAGCGGTCTGTGAAAATGCGCGTCATCGCGTCAACCAGGATCTGTCTATGAAGGTTTTACTGCTGCTTGTTTTGTTTGCCGTCAGTTCGGCCGCGTTCAGCGAAGATGCGGCGCTATCGCCACCGGCCACTTCGAAGGTGGTGCTGCATGTTTTGGGGGTCGCGCAAGATGCCGGTTATCCGCAGGTGAATTGTTATGAGCCGCGGTGCTTGCCGGTCTGGGCACAGCCCGAGTTAGGCTCCGGCGCAAGTATGCTGGCGCTGGTAATTGATGGCCGGCGATTTCACCTTTTTGATGCGGCGCCGACCTTGCCGCGCCAGTTGTATCAGTTCTGGACAGAGACCGGTTTAACCTTGGGCGACCTGGACGGCGTCTGGTTAACCCATGCCCATATGGGTCACTACGCAGGACTGCTGCATTTTGGTAAAGAGGCTGCCAACACCCGCGCGGTGCCAGTGCATGCCATGCCGAGGATGATGGCGTTCCTTGCGCGAAACGGACCCTGGAGCCAATTGGTATCGACGCAAAATATTGCGGTGCGTCCGTTAACCGCCAATACGCCTGTTGTGATTGGGGCCGCGAAGATAACGCCTTGGTTAGTGCCTCATCGAGATGAGTTTAGTGAAACCGTCGGTTATTTGATTGAAGGGCCCAATAAGCGGGCAGTGTACTTGCCAGATATTGATAAGTGGCAAAAGTGGGATCAAGACTTGGCCACGGTTCTTAAAACGGTTGATGTCGCATTGCTCGATGCCACGTTTTTCAGCGGGGATGAGTTACCTGGTCGCGATATTGCCTTGATCCCTCACCCAACGGTTCTGGAATCGATAGCGCTGTTAAAGCAACTGCCCAGGCCTGTGCGCTCAAGGGTTGTGTTCACGCATATGAACCATACAAACCCGTTGCTCGACCCGGGTTCGAAAGCAACGCAATCGGTACTTGCCTTGGGGTTTAAGATCGCCCGAATCGGTGACCGGTTTGATCTTTAATTGGGTTGCGCGGTCATTATCTGGGTTCAGGTTTTTGAGAATAATCTCCGCTCATCTTCGAGCCGAGCAGCTGAACCAGGATTAAACCGAATCCTGCGGTTGCGAGGTAGATCAGGATGATCCAGATAACGGGAATGCTGGGTAGGATCGGCGCCATAATGGCCAGGATATGAAAGCTCAGGAACAAAATCGCAATATTGAAGAAGGCCAATTCTTTCGCGACAGAGCTCGCAAGGTTGGGATCCAGAATACGAAGTAATAAAATGCCGCTGCCGGTTGAGCCGCAACAGCAGCCGAAAATCGTGAGGCCGCGCTCGGCGCCCAATGTTTTGAGGCGCAGTCCTGCGGTAAAGCACAGTGCAGCGGTCACCAAGGTTACGAGGCTCGCGACCAGTAAGATGGGTTGCCAGAACTGGGTCAACAGCGCGAAGTTGATGCTCAAAAGGCTTGCGGTAACCATGAGGTCCACCGAGGACCCAGTGATCCGTTTTTGGGTTTCGTCATCCACAAATTGGCCGAGATTGAAGCGGTCCAAGAGCGCACGTAACCCCACGCAGATCATCAGCCCGTGGAAAAAGAAAAGATTATAGCTAAAGATATTCTCAAAATGGGTTCCGGCCACGAAAGGGTGAACGAGCTTTAAGTATTGATCGGTGATGAGGTAGGCGCACCCGAGCAAACCGATGTGAAATGCGAATGAATCAACATTCGCGGAATGGGTGATGAGCTTGCCTGAAGCTGGGGCCGCGTCCCCGCTGTAGAGTCCGCGTTCGAAATCCTGATCAAGCGACCCGCCCCTTCCGCTGTG
This sequence comes from Pseudomonadales bacterium, assembly GCA_017854255.1. GTDB lineage: Bacteria > Pseudomonadota > Gammaproteobacteria > Pseudomonadales > Azotimanducaceae > UBA9926. The sequence goes on along the minus strand of JAFMIA010000014.1, from coordinate 1,069 downwards.
CAAGTTTTTTTTGAGAATCCAACGCGCCATTGGGACGCCCACAGCAAAAGCGGCAACAAAGCCAAGGCTTGCGTAGATGAGTCCAAAGTCCACCGCATGCTGAATGTTATAGGCGGTAGTCCATAAATCCCCCAGGGCCAAAGCTTGGCCGGGGCCTTGTGTGAAGCCGTGTGTGGCAATTAAACCGAGAAAGCCGGAAAGGGGCTCTGACGCGATGGTGTTGTAGGCGCTGATGGCCGCGAGTCCAACAAGGGCCTGTAACACGAGGCAAATCACCCAGATAAGCGATAGCCACAAACCGCCGAGCGCGACAGGCTGTTGCCCTGCAATGGGCTGAGCACGGCTGGTCAGCACAAGAGACATAAAGCTGAGGGTAAAAAAATGAAACGCAAAAGCGGTAAAGTCGGCTGCTTTGAACCCCATAGCCCAATCAAGGGCGATCAGGCCGAAGCCGAGGGTGCCGCCAATTAGGCTCGCTGGGACCAGGTTGATTTGGAAGAACCGAACATTGGCCCGGATCAGGGTTCCAAAGACGAGCAATGCCGCCAAAAACGCAAAGGATAAGATGCCTGGAAAGGTTTGCGCCATGATTCATATCGTCCTTAAGCGGTGCGAGAGGTTGAAAGCTAAAGGGTGTGTTGGTTGAAAGCAACCGTTCAACGCGCGCGGTTATCTTCGAAAGTGTCTGGCGGCGGTGTTAGGCGGACTAACTGATTTGATAATCGCTTGGTTGCAGGTGGGAATCCGAGTCGATTGTATTAATTTAGGGATAATTAACAGCTAATATGAATAATTTTGCATTAATTAAGGGTTTCAACTTTTTTAATAGTCATTAAATTGATAATTTAATGACTATTAATCTATTTTAAAATTTATTTTTAATAAATTCTCTTATAAATCATAATTTAAAATATATCCCCAATATATTAATTTATTATGTTATTAAATAGGGGTAATTACCCAATAACTGGCGATTACCGCGCGTAAAAATCCTGATCTAGTCATTTCAAGAGGCGATTGGCGGCTCTGTTTATGTTGTATTGTGTTGTGTTGACGCGTGTCGTGCTGA
>JAFMIA010000147.1 GCA_017854255.1 Pseudomonadales bacterium | reverse complement strand
ACCCGCTGCCATCGCAGTACCCGCGCCAGCCAAGAAAATATTACTGCTGAACAGTCGCACGGGGCCCGCCCATTCGGCAAGCCATTGGCTAAGATAATAAAGCACTCTGCGTCCCTGATAGGGTAAGCCAGTCAGTATAGCGTGCTGGGCGCACCCAATAATGAATGCTTCTTGGAAGTTTCAGACGAATCGGGGATTTAGGGCCCATCGCACTCTAAGACCTGGCTTGAGGGCCACAGTAGGTAACAAACAATTCGCGACGGACGAGACGCCGTTTATGGGGATTAAGGTCTCGGCGGTTGGCATGACAGCCAATCAAAGATCCAGCGTAAAACCATCCTGATCCATCCAAGCCGGAAACGCAGCGCGATAGTCGTTCAAGGCAGCCAGATCCAGCTTAGCGTAGTGCAAACCATCCCGATCGAAAGCATCCGCTATGATCTCGCCTTGAAAATCCACCACCATCGAATCCCCCTGATAAGCAACCGTATTGCCATCGATGCCCAGTCGATTGACGCCCACCACATAGCACTGATTTTCGATTGCGCGCGCTTGGAGTAATGCCCGCCAATGGGCTGCGCGCTTGGCAGGCCAATTCGCCACATAAACCAGCAAGTCCACTTCTTTGCCAAGGTTGCGTGAAAAAACAGGAAAGCGCAGGTCGTAACAGATCAGCGGACAGCAATTAAAACCTGCAAGCGATGTAACGAGCTTTTCTTGGCCAGCCGAGTAGTGCTGGTGCTCTTGGGCCATTCGAAAGAGATGGCGCTTGTCGTAATACTGCACATCGCCAAGCGGGGAGACCCAAAGCAGGCGATTGGTATAGCCGCGCTCTGACATCATGATGACCGAGCCGCATAGAACCGCTTGAGCGGCCTGCGCTAAGGCTTGCATCCATTCAAGGGTTAGCCCGGTCATGGTTTCTGCTAACGCTGGCGCCCGCATGGAAAAGCCTGTCGTGAACATTTCAGGCAGAATCACCAGATCAACCGGCTCAAGGCCTTTAAGTTCCTGTGCGATGTGCTGACGATTTTCATCCGCCAATTCCCAGTGAAGTGCTGTCTGCAGGATAGCCAGTTTCATGGGGCTGTCCCAGCCGGTCCCAGGCCCGAAGCTAACCGGTCAGCCGCTTCAATGAGGGTTTCATCAGATTTGGCAAAGCAAAACCGCAGGAGTCGACTGGATGCCGGCGGCGCTTCATAAAAGACCGATACTGGGATCGCGGCGACACCATAGTGTTTGGTCAGCGCAACCGCGCAATCGGTGTCTGACAAATGTGCGAGCGCCGCAACGCCGGAATAATCCGCAAGCTGAAAGTAAGTGCCTGGGCTGGGCGTCATCTTAAACCCCAGGCCCTCGAACAGCCTGAGCAATTGATCGCGCTTGGCTTGATAAAACGCGGACAAACCTGCGACATGTCCTGAGTCTGCCGACATGAAATCCGCAATCGCCCACTGGCTCGGGGTATGCGTCGTAAACGTAACAAACTGATGCACCTTGCGAAACTCACGCGTTAAGGCATCCGGCGCCACGCAATACGCCACCTTCCAACCGGTCGCGTGGTAGGTCTTGCCGAAGCTCGAGACCACAAAGCTGCGGTCTCTGAGTTCCGGAATTTCGAGCGCGCTAATATGCCGCGCGCCATCAAAGACCATGTGCTCGTACACCTCATCGGATAAAACGTATAATCCGAATTCTTCAGCAAGTTGGCCAATCGCTTTCAAGGTTTCAACATCGATCAAACTGCCGCAGGGATTATGGGGCGAATTGATCACAAGCAATCGCGTCCTAGGCGTGATCATTGCTCTCAGCCCGGCTAAATCAATGGTGAAGCCAGGGGCCTTCAGGCCCAAGTGAACCGGAATGCCGCCTGCCAGACGAACCGCGGGGTCATACGCATCGTACGCCGGGTCAAACAAGATCACTTCATCCAGCGGCTGCACCACTGCTTGAATGGCAACGAACAGGGCCTCGGTTGCGCCAGAGGTGACGGTAATATCAAGCTCCGGGTCGACCGCAACGTGGTAGTGACTGCGAACTTTTTCAGCGATTTGATACCGCAAATCCGCAATACCGTGCATGGGTGGGTACTGATGATAGCCGCCTTGGGACAAGCGTCGCTGCAGCGCATCGAGCAAGCCTTTTGGTGGCTCAAAGTCCGGGAACCCTTGAGAAAGGTTAATCGCGTTATGGTCGCTCGCCAGCTTCGACATCACGCTAAAAATCGTCGTGCCGACGTCCGGTAATTTGCTGACTAAGGCGCCGACTGGGGTCTTCATGCTAACCAGTCCTGCGGTTTCAAGAAGTGCTCGGTGAGCGCCGCTTCCGGTGAACCCGCTTCCGGCTGCCAGTTATATTTCCAAATCGCCTGGGGCGGCATAGAGGCCAGCACCGACTCAATACGCCGACCGCTTTGAAGCCCATATCGAGTCCCCCGATCGATTGCCAAATTGAACTCGGCATAGCGACCTCGGCGATACAGTTGGAACGCCTTTTGGTCCTCAGTGAAGGGCAGGGCGCGTCGTTTTTCTAAAATCGGGAGATAGGCTGGCAAAATATGATCACCAATGCTTTGCACCAGCGCCAGCGCGTTTTGAAAGCCGCCCTCAGTCCAGTCATCGAAAAACAATCCCCCGACGCCGCGTGTTTCTTGGCGATGGGGCAAGTAAAAATAGTCATCACACCAAGCCTTCATTTTCGGATACAGATCCTCGCCAAAAGGCTGGCAGGCCGCACGTGCGGTCTGATGCCAATGCACAACATCTTCTCGAAAGGGATAAAACGGGGTGAGGTCGAAGCCGCCCCCAAAATACCAATTCTCATTATCGACAAGAAAGAACCGGAGATTGGCGTGAAAGGTCGGCACAAACGGGTTTCGAGGATGCATGATCATGGAGATGGCAGTCGCTTGAAAGCCTTTCCCCGCCAAATGCGGATTGCGCTCGCTGGCCGCCGGGGGCAAGGATTGACCGATGCTGTGAGTAAACTGCACCGCGCCGCGCTCGATATGGTCGCCACCATCCAGCACCCGTGGCCGTGCGTGACCGCCGCCGGGGGTCTCAATTTCTTCCAGGCTAAAGGTTTGTTCGCCGTCAACGGCCTCGATGGCCTCACAGATTTGACGCTGCAATCCTTCAAAGTAATCAATAACGTGACGAATATTCGGAAAATCGCTCATAGACAACCGTTCATAGAATGAATGGCGAACAATAACGAATTCCAAAAACTTTTTCATGGCCTACTTCTAAGGCATCGTCTGCCCTAAACTACCGGAGCAACACCGGCCGCACGTGCGTAAGGGCAAGCGGCCTTTTATGTCAGCCTCTCGCAGAATCCGCTCATTCTTTGAGTGACACGAATTTCAGATGGGCGCGTACATTAAAGGTTAGAAAGGCGCGCGACACGGAAGGTTCTTGAAGTCGCTGAAGCTTTTATAGTGCATTGAAGGCTCTTTAGTCCGCTGAAGGCTCTTTAAGTCGCTGAAGGCTCTTTAGTCCGCTGAAGGCTCTTTAGTCCGCTGAAGGCTCTTTAGTCCGCTGAAGGCTCTTTAG
>JAFMIA010000059.1 GCA_017854255.1 Pseudomonadales bacterium | reverse complement strand
GCCTCTGGATGAGGCAATTGATGAGGCACTGATCGAATTTATGGCGCGCCGAAAAAGCGCCTCCGCTGACCAAGACTACTAGGAGGAATGCACGTGACCGAAGAATTCGACGATGATTTCAACCTGAATGAGCTAGACGATCAAGAGCTCGTGACCCAAATGCATGACGATCTGTATGACGGATTAAAAGATGAAATTGTCGAGGGCACCGAGATTCTTTTGGATCGAGGTTGGGGCGCCGAGAAAGTGCTGAATGAGGCACTGGTCGGCGGCATGCAAATTGTCGGCGTCGATTTCAGAGATGGCATTTTGTTTGTACCAGAGGTCTTGCTGGCAGCCAACGCCATGAAAGGCGGCATGGGGGTGCTCAAGCCGCTTCTGGCGGAGACCGGTGTGAAACCTATTGGCAAAATGGTGATCGGCACCGTCAAAGGCGACATTCACGATATCGGCAAAAACCTCGTCGGCATGATGATGGAAGGCGCCGGTTTTGAAGTGGTCGACATCGGTATTAACAATTCGGTTGATGAATACCTGGCCGCCTTAGAAGAACATCAGCCAGACATTCTGGGCCTTTCAGCCCTGTTAACCACCACCATGCCTTACATGAAAGTGGTTATCGACGAGCTGGTGAAACGCAACCTTCGCAGCCAATACATCGTGATGGTTGGCGGCGCACCGCTTAACGAAGAGTTTGGTGAGGCGGTTGGCGCCGATGCCTATTGCCGAGATGCGGCAGAAGCCGCAGCCCAGGCGACCCGGCTGATCGAAGCGCGCAGAACAGCCAATGCCTAAGCCCTGCTTGGTTATTGCCTGCGGCGCACTCGCCCGGGAAATTCAGCATTTAAAAACCGTGAATGATTGGCAGCATTTAGAGATTCAGTGCTTGGATGCGGCGCTGCACAACACGCCTGCGAAAATCCCAGGTCGGCTGGCGGAAAAGATTCATCAGGCCGGCCATCGGTATGCCAAGATTCTAATTGCTTATGGCGATTGCGGCACACAAGGCGCGATTGATCGGCTGATTCAGAATGCGGACCATATTGAGCGTCTGCCAGGCCCGCACTGCTTTGCCGCCTTTGCAGGACTCAAGGATTTTGAGACCAAAATGGCGGCCCATCCTGGCACCTTTTGGTTAACCGATTTTCTCACCCGGCATTTTGAAACCATGGTTGTTAAGTCTTTAGGGCTGGACACGCATCCAGAACTCTTGCCCGCCTATTTTGGTCACTACAACAGACTATGCTATCTGTCCCAGAGCGCAGACGACGCGTTGCTTGAAAGCGCGCGTGCTGCCGCCCAATTTTTGGGCCTTTCCTTCGAGCACCAGCCGGTCGGGTACAACGCGCTCAGCGAACCCCTGACCTGGTGCGCTGCATGAAATTAATCACCATTTCCTGGCGGGATATTCCTTCCCAAGTCCTCGTCAAGGCGGGTCGCACCAAAGCCAAGGTGCAACTCTCTCATCGTTTTCAAGCCGCCATTGACCGAGCTGCGATGCGAGCCGGAAAAGGCGGTAGCGAGGCCTATCTCGATGCCTGGCAGCGGGTCTCCCAAGACATACCGGCCGCGCAGGATCTGGCACAAGCGGCCAACGATGCCGCAGCAGCGTTAGAAGCACGCTATTCGGATCAGGATCTCTCAGCCCTCATCAAAAATAAGGGTCTTGAGCCGGGTCAGTCCACACCCACCCAAATCCAGTCTTAAAACGCGTTTTTTCTTTGGAGTAAGTTATGACCCGCACGATATTAAGTTCCGCGACTAAAGAGGTCATCATTGGGTTCGATCAGCCTTTTGTCATCATCGGTGAGCGCATCAACCCAACGGGGCGGAAAATTCTGGCGGCTGAAATGACCCAAGGCAATTTTAAACGGGTTGAAGCCGATGCCTTGGCTCAAGTTGCCGCCGGCGCGCAAATGCTCGATGTCAATGCCGGTATTCCGTTGGCGGATGAGCCCGCCATCCTCGCGCAATGCATTCAATTAGTGCAATCGATTACCGATGTCCCACTGACCATTGACTCGTCCATTGTTGCCGCGCTCGAAGCAGGTCTTGCCGTTTATCAAGGTAAGGCGCTGGTTAATTCGGTCACTGGCGAAGATGAAGTACTCGATGCGGTCTTACCCTTGGTTGCAAAATACAAAGCCGCGGTCGTCGCGATTTCAAACGACGAAACCGGGATCTCCGAAGATCCCAATGTGCGGTTTGACGTCGCAAAGAAAATTATTGAGCGGGCAGCCGACTATGGCATTCCGTTTTGTGACGTTGTCGTTGACCCCTTGGTCATGCCCATTGGCGCCATCAACACCGCTGGGCGGCAAGTCATGCACCTCGTACGTCGTCTGCGGGAAGAACTGAAGGTCAACACCACCTGTGGCGCCTCAAATGTGAGTTTTGGTCTACCCAATCGCAACGGCATTAACGCCGCATTTCTGCCCATGGCAATGGCCTCTGGTATGACCTCTGCCATCACCAATCCCTTGCATGAAGAAGTCGTCCGGGCGGTGCTCGGCGCCGACGTGATGATGGGGCACGATCCAGATTGCGCGCGCTGGATCAAAAAACACCGAGTGCTACAGGCCGCGGATGCCGGTTCTGCGCGCCGCGAGGGTGGACGCCGTCGGCGCCGCAATTAATGCACCCTGGTACCCGAGCATGTCATCCGTGAGCGACGCAATACCCGTTGTTTTTCTACCCTCAGGGCGGCGCGGGACCTTCGCCCATGGCACGCCGCTGCTGACCGCAGCCCGCCAGCTGGGGGTCGACATTGATTCAGTCTGCGGTGGCCGCGGCCTCTGTGGACGCTGTCAAATTCTATGTGCTGAAGGTGACTTCCCAAAACACGGCATTACCTCGAAAGCGGCGCATTTATCGGCTTTCTCAGCAACAGAAGTCCATTTCGAACGCCGCAAAGGCGCACTTGGGCGTCGACGGCTCAGCTGTCACACGCTAATCGAAGGCCCCCTGGTCATCGACGTGCCGCCTGAGTCACAAGTCCACCGTCAGGTAGTTCGAAAATCTGCTGTGGTTCGTGATATCAAAATCGTGCCCGATATTCGGTTGTACTACATTGAAGTAGCCGAAAATGAACTGGACGCTAGCACGAGTGATCTTACTCGGATACAAGCGGCCCTGCTGGCCGATTGGGGACTTGACGGCCTCGGTTTTGACCCCAGCATTTTATCCCGACTGCATCACGCGCTGACCAACGGCCATCAGTCTGTCACCGTTGCCGTTTTTGAATCTGAGTCGACGAAAACCCTCATCAGTGTCTGGCCTGGCCTCGTTGATCGCGTTTTTGGCGCCGCCATTGACATCGGCTCGACCACCCTCGCGCTGCATTTGACGGACCTGCAATCAGGCGAGGTCTTAGTCTCAAATGGTCGCATGAATCCCCAGATCCGGTTTGGTGAGGATCTCATGAGCCGCGTCTCTTATGCCATTATGCATCCCGACGGGATCGCGGAGATGACCGAAGTCGTTCGAGCCGCGCTCAACGAGTTGATTCAAGAGGCTGCAACCGAGGCCAACATCGATCCAGACCTAATCCTATCGATCGCGGCAGCCGGCAATCCAATCATGCATCATTTGCTGCTGGGTATAGACCCAACGCCGTTAGGGGTTGCGCCCTTCACCTTGGCCATCGACACCGAAGTTAATGTGCCGGCCGCAACGGTTAACCTCTTGATCAACCCTGGCGGCCGACTCTACCTGCCGCCCTGTATCGCCGGGCACGTCGGCGCCGACACGGCTGCTGTGATGCTGTCTGAGCAACCCCATTTGAGTGAAAAAATCTCACTCATCATCGACATTGGTACGAATGCGGAAATCGTTCTGGGGAACAACACAAAACTTTTAGCCTGCTCCAGCCCGACCGGGCCAGCGTTTGAGGGTGCTCAAATCAGCTGTGGACAACGGGCGGCGGCGGGCGCGATCGAGCGGGTTCGAATCGATCCCAACACGCTGCAACCCCGCTACCGAGTGATTGGCTCGACACTTTGGTCGGATGAGGATGGCTTTGCGGATACCACGGCGGACCTCACCATCACAGGCATTTGTGGATCCGGCATTATCGAAGTGATCGGCGAGATGGTTTTAGCGGGTATTTTGTCCAGCGATGGCGTGATCCAGGCAAGTGCGGCTGAGCGCAGTGACCGGATTATTCAAAATGGCAGAACCTTCGCCTTTGTACTCGTACCCGGGGACAACCCGGTCATGATTACCCAAAATGATGTTCGTCAAATTCAATTGGCCAAAGCGGCACTCTACGCGGGTGTTAAATTATTAATGGATCGGTTTCCCGTTCAAGGCGTCGATGAAATTCGTATTGCCGGCGCCTTTGGCAGCAACGTCGATTCAAAATATGCCATGCTACTTGGACTCATACCGGACTGTGCTTTGCCCCACGTTACCTCCGTCGGTAATGCCGCAAGCACAGGATTGCGGATCGCGCTGCTCAATCAGGAGAGCCGAGTGGACCTTGCGGCCCTTGTTAAACGAGTGGAGAAGGTTGAGACCGCAGTGGAACCCGCATTTCAGCAGCACTTCATCGAGGCGATGGCCATCCCCCACAAAACCGATCCGTTCTCATTACTCTTTGAGCAAATCGAGCGTCCACCGCCCATTGCGGCAGAACCCCTGATTCGACGACGGCGGAACAATCGACCTCAGGCCTCATCCTGACTGGCAAACCCGAATTCGCTGGCAGCATCCCGGAGCCAAGCCCACAGATAGTCTGCAAAGCTTCGACGCAGGATCAGCTCAAAGGTCACCTCATTCATGCGTCTCATCACAACCTGAGCTTGTGCAAACGTCGTGGTAACCACCTTACCAACTGGAAAGTTTTGCAATCCGACATCGTAGGACGTCGACTTCATCAAAACTTGGATTGCGCTGTCACCCTGAACCACCAATACCGTTTGGCCACCGCTCACATCCACCAAGGCAATTTCCGCGCCACCAGCGTCCCTGAGATCGGCTTCAGCCTGTGCCAGGTCGTCTAATGGCAAGGTTAACAACCACTCATCTGGCCCCAACCAACGGATGCAGAGGGCTGCTCGCACGCTCGACGTTAATGGGGCAATCGGGAGGGCAAGCCCAAGGCTTTTCACCACTGCCGCGGACAATGTTTCAGGCGGGCCACGAAGGATTAAGTGTCCATTGATGCGTTCTGTCACCGTGATTGGCGAGGGCCCAGAAATGGCGCGTCGATCGCCGCGCACCAAGGGCGAGGCGGCACGATCTGATCGATGACCCGCCTCAGGCATCTGGTGATATTCCGCAGGCAACTCATCTCCTGCAGGCTCTGAATTAGACATGCTGGCGTGCTCCTTCAGGGTCATAGAAAATCGGCGACCGAAGCTCGGCTTTCTCCCATCGATCCGGGCCGACGGAAACCTCAACAATCTCTCCGTGGCGATCGAGCCCACCTTTTACCAGCGCTAAAGCGAAACTGCGCCCGAGCACAGGGCTGTCATAGCTCGACGTGACATGTCCCACCATATCAGCCGGTAAGGACTGGGGCCGCGCAAACACGATTTGCGAGCCTTCCGGCAAGACACAGGACGGATTGAGGGGGGACAGGCCCACAAACTGTTTGCGCTGACTCCGTAGACAATCGGCGCGCATCATTCCCCGCTGCCCAACAAAGCTGAACTTTTTACGTTTTGCCACCGCCCATCCCATACCAAGATCTTCTGGGGTAACCGAACCATCTGTATCTTGACCGACGATCACAAAGCCTTTCTCAGCGCGCAGCACATGCATGGTTTCGGTGCCATAGGGCGTTAAATCAACCTCAGCGCCAGCCGCCATCAACGCCTGCCAAAGGGCGAGTCCATCGTTCGCGTTGACGTTAATTTCATAGGTAAGTTCGCCCGTAAACGAAATCCTAAATACCCGAGCGGGCAGACCGCAGACGAGCCCTGCCCGCCAGTCCATGAACGCAAAGTCTGTAGGACTTAAATCTATATCGGTCAGGGGTGCGAGCAAGGAACGCGATTCTGGTCCAGACAGCGTAATCGTCGCCCAATGATCCGTCACCGAATTAAAAAACACCTTGAGCTCTGGCCATTCTGTTTGATGCCACAACTCTAACCACTGTAAAACGCGTGCGGCGCCACCGGTTGTCGTGGTCATTAAAAAATGATTCGGCGCAAGACATGCGGTCACGCCATCATCCATCACCATGCCGTCTTCACTGCACATCAATCCGTAGCGACATTTTCCTGGCGCCAGCTTCAGCCAGGCGTTGGTATAAATGCGATTGAGAAATTCTCGGGCATCCGGGCCTTGTATATCGATTTTTCCGAGCGTTGAAGCATCTAATATGCCGACCCTCTGTCGCACGGCCAAACACTCGCGCCGAACGGCGGCCTGCAAGGTTTCATCACCCCGCGGAAAGTACCAAGGCCGCTTCCATTGCCCCACATCTTCAAAAGCCGCACCCTCGGCCTCATGCCAAGGCTGCATTGCGGTGTAGCGCTTGGGTTCGAAAAATTCACCCACATCTCTGCCCGCCATTACACCAAAACTTACCGGTGTGTAATTCGGCCGAAACATCGTCGTGCCGGTCTCTTTAATGCTTTGGCCCAAGGCTTTTGCCGCGATCGCAACACCGTTCACATTCGATAATTTACCTTGGTCGGTCCCAAATCCCAGTGCGGTGTAACGCTTGACGTGTTCAACACTCTCGAAGCCTTCGCGGGTCGCGATTTCAATCGCAGCCGCCGAGACATCCAATTGATAATCGACGAACTGGGGCGGTGCCTTGGCCGTCGGCAAAGGATGGGGCACCTGAAACAAGGCCTGCAACGCGAAGCCGATGCTTTCGCTACCCGATATTGCAAGACTTTTCGGCGCGTCGAACCCCAGTCTCGATAGCGCTTGGTGCGCAGCGATCGCGCCCTGCTCTAAACTTTCGCCCAAAGCAAACTCCCCGGTCACAGCGCCAGCAAACAACAGTCGCTCGTGATCAGGATTCGGTACAAAGCCACAAACATCTTCGCGCCAAACCGGCCGATGCCCTAGATGAGCCGACAAATGCACAACGGGTGAATAGCCGCCAGAGCTTGCGATGACATCTGCTGCCAGCTTTCTGACCGGACCCAATCGAGCATCAGCTTGGGCATCAAAATCGCAAACAACAGCCGCTTTAACCGAGGCGCCACCCACCACGTCAACGACCACTGCCCCCTGAATGACCACCACGCCAGCTGATTCTGCTCGTGTAACCAGGCTCGACGTTGGGGCGGCGCGCGCATCGACCACCGTTGCACTGCCGGTCCCCGCCGCCAACCAATCGATTGCAGCCTGATAGCCAGCGTCGTTATTGGTCGCGACCACTAAGGCATTACCGGGCCGAACGCCATAGCCTTTCAAATAGACTGATACAGCGCCTGCCAGCATACAACCCGGCACATCGTTGTTGGCATAGACCAGGGGCCGTTCATGGGCACCGCTGGCCAGCACCACTTCCCGGGCCCGAATACGATGCATCCGCTGCCGGGCTAACCCTTGGGTCACGGTCGGCGCAAGATGATCACGACAACGCTCGACCACTGTGACGAAGTTGCCATCGTGCAACCCGGTCGCCGTGGATCTCAAGAGAACCTCAACATTGGCCGCAGCCCTCAGCGCATGAAGCGTTGCCTGAACCCAAACACGCGCCGGCGCGTCGTCAACCTGATCATCGCTAAAGCGCAGCCAACCGCCCGGTGTGGGATTTTCATCAACGATGATGATCCGAGCACCAGAAGGTTGGGCCGTCAGGGCTGCTGCAAGGCCCGCCGGTCCGGCACCGATAATGAGCAGGTCACAGTGCCGATTGATCTTGTCGTAGATCTCAGGATCGGGTTCGGTCGGCGCAAACCCTAGACCTGCCATTTTACGAATCACGCGCTCAGCCGCATGCCAGACTGGCTGTGAATACATCATCGTTTTGTAATAAAACCCGGGGGGCATCATTTTTCCTGCGAGCTTGCCAACCATCGCCATCGCATCCCACTCGAGGCTGGGCCAACCATTCGTCGTTCGACAGACCAGACCCTCGTAGAGCGCTTGTTCGGTTGCTCGAACATTTGGCACCTGGGTGCTCGGTGTGGCACCCACTTGGAGTATCGCGTTGGGCTCTTCGACCCCGGCGGCTATGATCCCCCGCGGCCGCCCGTACTTAAAACTGCGACCGACGATTTTGACGCCATTCGCCAACAAAGCCGAGGCCAATGTATCGCCGCGAAAACCTTGCAGCGTGCGACCATTAAACGTGAACGTTATGGGCACATCCCGATCGATTAGACGACCCTCTGCAATTCGATTAACTTGTTTCATTGCAACAGCGCCTCATCTTTGACCGGTTGCGCACCCATCGCATAGGTTTGCTCGATGTCGTAGGTCACCGTATCTCGCACAACATTAAAAAACCGCCGACAGCCTGCCGCGTGATACCACATTTCATGATGCCGTCCACGTGGGTTTCGACGAAAGTACAGGTAGGTGCCCCACTGCGCATCACTGCAGCTTGCTGGGTCGTCTGGGCGCGCAAGATGGGCCTCCCCGCTGTAATGAAACTCGGGTTCATCTCTTAATTCTTGGCAATAAGGACAATGAATTCTTAACATGCTGCTCTCATAAAGATCTAATGCGCGACGCCGGCTGCACCGTGCTCATCAATCAATGCGCCCGAATAAAATCGATCCAGCGCAAAGGGTTTGGCCAAAGCCGGAATCTCATCACTCGCCAAGCAGTCCGCAAAGACATGGCCTGAACCCGGCGTTGCCTTAAAACCGCCGGTTCCCCAGCCGCAATTAAAGTACAGGTTTTCAACCGGCGTTTTGCCGATGATGGGGCAGGCATCCGGCGTTGTGTCAACAATACCGCCCCATTGTCGATTCATCGGGACCCTTGAGAACATTGGAAATAATTCAATCATCGCAGCAAGGGTATGCTCAATGACGGGCATCGAGCCTCTCTGACCATAACCGGTATAGCTATCAATACCCGCACCAATCACCAGATCGCCTTTATCGGACTGGGAGACATAGCCATGCACCTGATTCGACATCACGACGGTATTCAAAATGGGTTTGATCGGCTCCGAGACTAAAGCTTGAAGTGGATGCGATTCAATGGGCAGCTCAAAGCCGCCGTAACCGGCGAGCACACCCGAATTGCCCGCGACCACGCAGCCCACTCGGCCGGCATGGATCACCCCATAACGATCGGTAACCACCCCCCGTAGCTGATCGCCTTCAAGCTCGAAGCCGGTCACAGCACACGCCTGCAACAGATCAACCCCCAAAGCATCCGCAGCGCGAGCGTATCCCCAAGCGACCGCGTCGTGCCGCGCAACGCCTCCTCGCGGCTGCCAAGAGGCGCCTAAAATGGGATACCGCCTAGCACTTGTAATATCAATATGCGGCACGATCTTTTTGACACCCGAGGCATCCAAAACTTCGCCGTCAATGCCGTTCAGCCGATTAGCCGAAACCCTTCGCTCGATATCGCGCATGTCTTGCAGGGTATGGCCAAGGTTTAAAACGCCCCGCTGCGAAAACATCACGTTGTAGTTCAGCTCCGTTGAGAGGGTCTCCCAAAGCTTCAACGAATGTTCGTACAGGTGCGCCGCTTCATCCCAGAGATAGTTCGACCGAACAATGGTCGTATTGCGACCCGTATTGCCGCCGCCAAGATACCCTTTTTCGATGACGGCGATATTGGTCACGTTGTGCACCTTGGCCAAATAGTAGGCCGTTGCCAGACCATGTCCGCCGCCACCGACGATGATCACATCGTAGTGCTTCTTAGGTTCAGGGTTACGCCAAGATCGCTGCCAATTTTGATGATGCGACAAAGCATGCCTGAATAAACTAAACGCTGAAAACCGTTGCACCTAACCCTCGCCTAACCCTTCCGGATGTTTCGATGCGTCTTGCTCTGCATCATGGTTTGCCAAAATACCAAAAGACGTCTCCCGCCTGGCGAAGGCCAAGGCCTCACTGGCGATGTTTGGAATCAAACCGGTTGCTTCCTCTGTGAGGACTAAATTCGATCCCAGGGTTACCCGCAGCGAGCGTTCTGATTTCGGCGATAAGCTCATATATTTCTTATACGTGCGATTAAAATGTGCGGTCGACTCAAAACCACAGATCGACGAAATATCGACGATTGAGCAGGTCGTTTGGCGCAGCAGCTGTTTGGCCCGTTCTAATCGAACCTTTAGGTAGAACCGAGAGGGCGTAATGCCTAGAAAATTCAGGAACAAGCGCTCCAACTGCCGGCGCGATACCCCTGAGTAGGCGGCCACGTCAACCAGATCGATCGGCTCTTCGATATTAGCCTCCATCAATTGCACCGCACTGGCCAATTTTGGCTGACTCGCAAACACATTATTTTCCATCCGCAACCGCTGTGGCTCCTGGCTGTCCCGAATGCGGTCGCACACGAACATATCCGATATCGCATTGGCTAATGGCGCTCCGTAATGATCGGCGACCAGATGCAGCATCATATGCAGCGCGACATCGCCGCCGGTACAGGTGATTCGGTCTCGATCAAAGGTAAACAGATTGTTGTTACAAAAAATTCGCGGGTAATCCTCCTGAAGCGCAGCGAGACACTCCCAATGCGCACTACAGTTATAACCATCGAGTAGGCCTGCCTGGGCAAGCACCAGCGGGCCTGTACAAAGACCGCCCATCAGCACATTGCTCGTCGCGCGTTTTTTCAGCCACGCAAGGATCTCGGGCTCAATGTTGTCTTTAACATTCACCCCAGCCACCACAATGATGAGATCTAAATCCCCCACATCATTCAGACACGCATTGGGCAGCATGCTCGTTCCACCGCTTGCGGTCACCGGGGCAATCGCCGGCCGAATCAACTGCCAGTCGTAGAGCGCTTCACCCGTTAAGTGATTCGCCATCCGCAAGGGCTCAATGGCTGACGACAACGCAATCAGCGTGAACTGTTCAAGCGGCAAGAATCCAACCTTAAAGGTGCGCTTCGTGCGCCCATGAAGTTGCACCACCTTTGCCATCAGTTGTGCGCCCCAACGTCAGCTTGAAACCATTTCAAGAGCGGGGTCTCTCATTGTCCGGATCCAGCACGGGTGCACTACCAACAGCCTCGACACGAATCGGATAATGCTCGCAGAAGTACTCCAAGAGAAAGGTTTCACCCACTTTGGCGCGATCCGCAGGAAGATATGCCAGCAAGAGATTGCGGCCCAAGGAAGGTCCATAGCTGATACTGGTACTAAAGGATCGTCGGCCCTTTGCGTCGATCACCACAAGACCCGTATCCGCATCCAAAATCGGCCACTCCCCAACCGGATAGCGTTTAATGCCCTCGGCATCCTCATTAGCCAACATCACCAGCGTGCAGAGGTAGCTGGTTTGCTGATCCAGCTGGCGCTGAGCCAAGTAGGCCGACTTACCATGAAAGGCTGCTTTTTTGACAACAGATCGTGCAAGGCCCGCCTCATAGAGATTGAAATCGGTTTCAAGATCGGCATTTTGTAACCTGAGACTCTTTTCTAATCGGCGACTATTGGCATAGGTCTCGACCCCAATTGGGACAACACCCAGCGCAAATAACTGATCCCAAAGATCCAGGCCAGAATCAAAATCAAAATACAGTTCAAACCCTTGCTCACCTACGTAAGAAATTCTAAAGGCCCAAACCGTGATGCCCGCGACCTCGAAGGCCTTCGCCGTCGCGAAGGGAAAGTTTTCAGGACTGATTGCATCCGGCGACGACATTAGTTTTGACAAGGTTTCCCGGGCCTTGGGACCCCAAAGGCCTAAGGTGGCCAAGCGATGGGTTTGATTTAAAAGCGTGATGTCCGCGCCTCGAGCCGCCGCCATGCGCTGAATCCAAACCAAGTCTCGGTGACCGGTATCCCCCCCGCAAATCACCCGAAAGGAGGTCGCATCCAGCCGAACAATTGTAAGGTCGGCCTTAATACCGCCATTTTCATCCAGAAAATGGGTGTACACGCCCTTCCCAACCGGCGTTGGACCACCCACTCGCGCGACGGATAAATACTCCAGCAAGGATTCGGCGTCCGGCCCAGCAATGTCATAAATCGCAAAATGCGAGAGGTTGATCATGCCAACGCTTTCGCTCAACTCAAGATGCTCGGCGTTGGACACCTCCCAGAAATGACGACTGTCCCACTCATGTTCCCGAGCCGGCACCCGATCTCGATATTTTGCAAGCAAGGTTGCTTCGTTGGCGCGATAGCCATGGGCCCGCTCCCAGCCTTTGATTTCCATAAAGTAGCCCCCGAGGGCAACTTCACGCTCATAGAAAGGACTCACAAACCGTTCCCGACTGGTGGCAAACGGCTCGCGAGGATGAACCGCCGGGGTGTAGACTTTTTGGGCAATCTCAGCGCAACGACTTTCAACAATATCGTCTTGTTTTTGATGCGGATAAAACCGGGCAATATCGACACGATGGGGATCGAGCGCCGGTGCCCCTTCGGTCATCCAGTCCGCCACGACCTTGCCCACACCCGGACCATCTTTAATCCAAACCGCCTCGGCAAACCATAATCCGGCCACTTCAGGTGACTCACCAATCAAAGACCCACCGTCTGAGGTGACTGATAATAACCCATTGAAGCTGTGTCGCTCCTCCCAACCCAGCTCGCCTAGAATCGGCGTCATCTCAATGGCTTTTTCGTAAGCGTCCATCACTTGATCTAAGGTGAGATCCCGCATCGACGGCGACATTCTGGCCGTCTCCGGCGCTGCAATATCTCGAGCATGGACCAAGCGAGGGTGCTCTGTTTCATAGTAGCCCCACTCAACACGCCCCCCCTCCGTCGTCTTGGGGTCCCCAGTATCCCGCACATAGCTGGAGTTACCTTGATCTCGAAATAGTGGGTAGACGATTTCTTGTCCGCTGCCGGTCAATTCATCATATGGCCCAAAAAATAGCAGAGGGTGTTCGAGGGGCATCAAAGGCAATTTCGAGCCGACTTGATCCGCAAGCAGCGGCCCCCAAATTCCCACGGACAAAACCACTTTCTCGGAGGCTATAAACCCGCGCCGGGTTTCAACCCCGATGACGCGCCCCGCGTCCACCACAATCTTCAATGCCGGCGTATTGGGGAAGGCTTTTAACTTACCGCTTGCAACGGCTTCATCCACCAAATCGCCCGCAACTTTTTGCGACCTAGGAACCACCAAACCGGCATCCGGATCCCATAGCGCACCCTGAATCTGATCCTCCGCCAGGAGCGGGAACTTGGCTTTGGCTTCGGCGGGCGAAATCAGACTGACCCGACTGCCGAAGGCTTTGCCTTGGCCAATTTTACGCTTGAGTTCGAGCATGCGCGCATCATCATCAACCCGCGCGACCTCCAGCCCGCCGCAGCGAACGTAGTTGCCTCTCGACTCGAAAAACTGCTGGCTGTATTGCGTGGTATAGGCCGTGAATTTGTCCGCACCGGTCGTGAAGCAAAAATCCGAGGCATGAGAGGTTGAACCAATATCAGTCGGAATCGCTGACTTATCCAACCCAACAATATCGTCCCATCCAAGCTCGATCAGATGGTGTGCAATGGACGATCCAACGATGCCGCCCAATCCGACAATAACCACTTTTGCCTGTTTCGGAAATTCCGCCATGTCACCACCCACACCTTGGCTGATTCAGCTGCCGGCATTCAGCGGCCGCACCACAGATTGAACGTTTCAGGCCTCTGTGACAAAGCCTGCCATCCCCGAATGCTACCCCGTTACCCCCCTTTAGAAGAACCCCTTTCTGGCCCTAAAGCCCGAATAAATTTGGCGGGTCAAAACAACCGAAAACGCACTCAAACTCGGGCTGACGGGAGACACTCCCTTAATATGAGCGTCCTAGAAAAGCCCTGGGCTCACTTCCTATTGAGCGCATTCAGCCGGGTCCTTTTTAATTGCCAGTAATGCCCGCTCATGCCCGCTCATGCCCGCTGCTCTTACATAATGTGGCCCCAGGGTTTCACCCTATCTAGAGACCGAATCCAGCTGGGGAGCCGCCGTTATGGCGATTGCGACACACTGTCATTGGCCGCGCTTATGTCAGCCCGTGCATTGAGACGCCCAAGCAGTAGGGCCAAGGCCGCGCCCACGACACCAAACACCGCGGCCCAAAGGTAATACAGATCAAAACCCAGTTTTCCAGGAAACGCGTCCATCAAGCGCGCGCTGATCCAAGGTTGATATACGTCCGGCGCATAGCCAATGAAGCTGAGCGCGCCAATCGCAAGGCCCTTCGTTCGGATATCAACATTGGCGCGCTCAAGGGTTGCCCAAAAAATACCGCGAATGCCGTAGGTGAGTAGGCCCACGGTCAGAACGATCGTTAACAAAAGAACGACGCCGGTCCCGGGCGATGTCTGGGTCAGCGCTAAGAACATCATCGAGCTCGAAAACAGCAACACTGAGAGCACCCGCTCTTGGCCAAAAAAATCACCGCTGAAGCCAGCGATGGTTGCCCCAATCGGACGCATCCAGAGTTTTGCAACCGTTACACTCCCCACCACGACCGCACTAAGTCCAAGCTCGCCCTGTAAATAACCCGAAAAGCTGTAGGTTGCCCAGAACAACTGATAACCCGTGAGCATACAGATTGCCGCCAACCAGAGAGAACGATTTCTTGCCAGCAAGCCCAAGGAATACCACAGACTCAATGACCTACCTGCAGCATCCGCTTTTGACAGACCTTCCTTTGGCAAACCGAACCAAATCACAGGCGCCATTAAAACCGAAACAAGACTGTAAAACACAATCACGCGCTGCAGCGCGCGCGTTGACGACACCTCAACCTGGTCCATACTGTAAGCGAAGATCAGCAAAGCGACACTCGCGAGCAATGCCTCGATTAAGCCCCGGCCGCCATCCAGCAACCCAAAAAACTTGCCTTGCTCATCCTTCTGGGCAAGCAGGCTGACGCTCTTGATCATGGCCGCCCAAAAAGTGAGCCCCGTGGTCAAACCCCAGCATAAAAAGATCGCTTGAATCGCCCAGAGCGCTGGTAAGGTTGCGTACCAAAATCCTAATAAACCTGTTGCAGCCAGAGAAAAAGCCATCAGCTTTCGGGGCGAGAACCGGTCCGCCAACCAACCACTGGGCACATAGGTCAGCACAAAGATCAGGCCCAGCAACGAGAAGATGTCTCGTAACTCAACGCCTGAGATGCCAAATGCTTCTAATAGGGTGATCTCAAAATTCTGTCTTAAATACACCAAAGGGTAGACCGCCCCGCCAGCGATAATCACCAAGGCCAGCTGTCCGTAACGTTTCACCGGGCTCATAACACCGCCTTGTGGGTCATCTTTTGAATCATCGCTTCATCCCTTTTGTCCCTTCATCCCGCTCGCCCCTTCGTATCTATCGTCCAGAGCTCCCGCGCCGGGCCTGCCGGCTCAAAAAAGCTTATTTGAGATGTTTTAAAAAAAGGGACCGTCCCCGGCCGCCTTCAATCGCGCTCTGCTTGGCGGGCCAACCCATTTTCTGCGGGCCCCAACTGCGCGGCAACGCGAATCGACCCGGATTAACACCTTTACGGTGACCTGATCTGACCTCAACTGACCTGACCTGATCGCGCCACGGCGTCTTCCGGGCTGGTTCATCCTAACAATCATACGCGCCCTGAGCTGTGCAACGATCATCTCAAACCGCGTTGCCAAACTCGTTGCACCGCCCCTTCTTGCCAGGCCTATAACACGGCATCCAAAGCCGTCAGGAGCTGATCAATTTCCTGCTCGGCGGTGTAATGCACAAAGCTGAGCCGCAACAGCCCTTTGTCGGGATCCTCTCCCATTGCGCGAATCACTCGACCGCCGTAGAAGTCCCCATCACCGGCCATAATGCCATGCTCTGCCAGTGCCGCTGCAACGACGGCCCCCGGTGCCGGCAGCGCAACGGCAACCGTTGGCGCTCGGGTCAAGGCATCAAGGGGTCCCAGTACCCGCGCATTGTTCTTGGCTGAAAAATAATCCAAGACGGGCTGTAACAAACGTTGTTCCGCCTCGCGAAACAAATCGTGGACAAACACGCCGCGTTCAACCGGAATTTGGCTCTGGCATCCGTGATGCGCCGCCACGGCGTCAAAGTAGTCTGTGATACCCGTACAGGCGGCAATTTGGGCGTGATCCGGCCCAGCGGGGGTAAACTTTTTGGTTAGGCTATCGCCATTAAAGTCGTGTCCTTGATTCGGTAGCCGCTCGGCGAGCGCTCGCGCCACCACCATCACGCCTTGGTGCGGTCCATAGGTTTTATAAGACGAAAACAGATAAATATCGGCGCCCAATTCCGCGACATTGGGCAGCCCGTGGGGCGCATAAGACACCCCATCCACACAGCTCACCGCGCCCGCCGCCCGTATCATCGCCGTGATCTTGGCAACCGGATTAATTTCCGCCACAACGTTTGAGCAGTGCGGGAAACACACGAGACGAACCCGCTCGTCGAGTAGCTCAGCCAAATCATCGACATCAAGGTGTCCTGACTCAGGATCAACCGACCACTGCCGCACCTCAATGCCGGACAACGCCAGCCGGCGCCAGGGCCCGGTATTGGCCTCATGATCTTGATTGGTCACGATGATCGCATCCCCTTCAGAGAGCATCTGACGAAAGGCTTGGGACAATACATAGGTGTTCGCAGTCGTTGACGGGCCGAAGCTGACTTCATCGACCCCGACGCCTAAATAGCCTGCAAGCCCTGCTCGAGCGGCATCCATTTCTTCGCCGCCCAATCGCGAGGCCTCAAAGCCATAGTATGGCTGGACTTTACGTTCTCGATAAAAACGCGCCAGCCGGTCTGTGACCTGCTGGCACGGATAGGACCCACCCGCATTTTCAAACAAGGCCTGTCCGACAAGACTAGGCTGAGAAAAGGCCGGAAACTGGGAACGCACAAATGCCTGATCGAGCATCAAGAAACTCCTTAACAATTTAAGCGCCAAGTTTAGCGCGTTATGCCTTGATGCGCTGAACTGCCGACAGCGCTTGATAACGTTAATGCAAGGTCTCTGGGCGGTCGCCCCATACAATCCCAAATTAAGACTATGCTACCCTGATCACCATTACGACCCATTAAGGAGCCCGCGTGTTCTCAAGGAAAAAGTTCGAAAACCCCTATCTTCAAGGTAACTATGCACCGGTCACGAGCAGCCTGCACCAGACCGAATTGCCTTGCAGGGGTACGCTACCAGCGGACCTTAATGGGTTGTTTGTCCGGAACGGCCCAAATCCAATGACACCGCCCAAAGCGTCAAAGCATCACTGGTTCGTCGGAGACGGCATGTTGCATGGCATCCGCTTTGAGCAGGGCCGCGCGCTGTGGTATCGCAATCAACCCGTCAGCGCCAATGGCTCGACGGCCAACACCCATGTCATTGGTCACGCCGGCAATCTTTACGCCCTGGTTGAAGCCGGTGGCGCGCCGGTTAAAGTCGATGATCAGTTAAACTCTTTGGATGAACCGGCCTTTGAAAACACCCTGCCTCGCGGCCTCAGTGCGCACACCAAATTCGAAGCTGCAACGGGGTCGATCCACGCAATGTGCTACGACTTCAAACGCGGTTACCGGCTGTCCTACGTTGAAATCGGTGCTGACAATCGACTTGCGCAACACAAAGAAATTAAATTGCCTAGCCAATCAATGGTGCACGATTGCGCCTTGACCGAAAACTATATTCTGATTTTTGATCTGTCGATTACCTTCAGTCCAAGCCGGCTCATCAGACGCTACTTTCCCTTCGCCTGGAATTCAAAACATCAAGCCAGAATCGGACTGCTGCACCGTAAAGATTTGAGTCAAGGGATCACCTGGTTTGACATTGCACCGTGCTACATTTTCCACGCGATGAATGCGTTTGAAGACCGTGCTGGGCGCGTGATACTCGAAGCCATGCGGTACGAACGCATTTTCGATCAAAACAAATTGGGTCCATTTGGCGAAGCCTTGCCCTACCCGACCCGATGGACGATGGATGTCGGCACAAGGTCTGTCACCGAAGATCAACTTGATGATCGTGCTTCAGAATTTCCGCGCGTTCACCCAGACCTTGAAGGTCAGGAAACCCAATTTGGCTATGCGCTCGGTGTCGGTCGAGATGCTAATGCGCTGGATTTCAATCAAATTCTGAAATACCACCGGCGCGATGACCACGTCGCGGTGCATCAACTGGCGCCATCAAAGATGGCCTCGGAACCCGTTTTTGTTCCAAAGCATGATGCCAAGGCCGAAGACGAGGGTTATTTAATGAGTTACGTCTTTGACCAGGACAAAAACACCAGCGAACTGATCGTTCTTGACGCTCAAAACGTTGCTGCAGAACCGATTGCCTGTATCGAGCTCCCACAACGGGTGCCCTTTGGGTTTCATGGAAGCTGGGTCCCTGGATAGGATCCGGGTTTTCCATATCCATGGTGGCGCCATCTGAACCGGGGCCTGCCCGATAACCGCTTATTTCAGCCATCTCATCGATTCGGCTTAGGCCTTTGCTTTAGGATGGCGCAAAACGGATTCGTCTACAGTTCCGATATCAACTCAAGCACTTGCCAATCCTTTAGCGCATTTTGACCGCGATAGAACATCACGTCTTTCCAGTCCACACCGAGAGCGTCACACTCTTCTTTGAT
>JAFMIA010000146.1 GCA_017854255.1 Pseudomonadales bacterium | reverse complement strand
AAAATAGGTAAACGATAATGGCCGCGTCTTGTCCGCATCCCCTGATCCGCATTCGCCGCCCTACAAGCGCCCTTACCGAAGGCGCAGAGAACAAACCCTCATAACCTTTCGAAAGCCTATTCGGCTCATCACCGTCAAAGAATGATGCCGATCGACGACGCCGTTCAGCGCAAGCCTGATTAAGTTACGCAGCATTGGGTCAATGATGGTTTAATGTTGGGCAGGCAACGATTATGGACCCCGGCAGGGTATGGGTCCTCCCTATTACAACCCGGCACGGTAGCCGCTAAATCCGAAGCACCAATAGAGCAATCAAAGCATCATGTCGAAGCAATTTAATGTCAGGGTTTACGGTATTTTGGTAAACCCTCAAAGCCAATTATTGGTGAGCGATGAGCTGATAAAAGGCAATCGGTTCACCAAGTTCCCAGGTGGCGGATTAGAATGGGGAGAAGGCACACGAGATTGCTTAGCACGGGAGTTTATGGAGGAACTCGATCAACCCGTTGAGGTGCTAGAGCACTTCTACACCACGGATTATTTTCAACCATCCGCCTTCCGCGAGACCGATCAACTGATCAGCATTTATTACCATGTAAAACTTATTGGCGAACAACGATTTGAGGCGAAATTGACGCCATTTGACTTCCCTGATGACGCCGGCTTGCAATGCGAAGTCCCGCGCTGGGTCGCGCTTTGCGACTTGAATCCGACGGATTTTAAATGGCCAGTCGATCAACGGGTGGTTGCCCAGTTGAAAACGATCCTTTAACTTTTTTAAGCGCGTCGGCAGCTCGAATGAATCCACCATTTGTACCCAAGCTCATATGCCAAAGCTTGTATCCAAAAGCTTGTATCCAAAAACTTGCTCACGAAACGGAACGCTTTGAACGCCTACGTTTTCGCACCGATCGGAAGCCGCTGGCCGGATGCGCTGATCGTGCTAATTGCGGCAGAGACCATGGATCTATACACGCCGTTCAAAGCCCCAAAAGAGGCGGTCAGACCGTAAGATTTGCTGATGCAACCAACGCACGCGGGCCTATTTTGGTCCCCAAAACCTTCGTTAACGCGGTAAACTGCGGCATCTAGGCCTTTTTAAAAGCTGAGCGTCCCTGTTATCGCATATATGCCCTGTTAGTCTCAAAAACAATGTGTTTCGGAAGGCCAACCGTTAGCATTTTCAGTGCAGAAATGTCCGGAAACGGCTGATCAAATCATAAATGCGCTTCTGAAGAGCGCAGCTCGACCTAGGGGGTTCAACACAATGGTATTTAAACGCAAACTACTTTCTAGCAGCGTGGCCTTGGCAATCGCTGGTTATGCTGCCCCACTCATGGCCGAAGAAGAAATGGGCGCCCAAAACGCGACCATGGAAGAGGTCGTCGTTAAAGGTATCCGAGGTAGTCTGCAGCGTTCGATGGATATCAAACGCGATGCCAGCGGCGTGGTTGACGCCATATCAGCAGAAGAAATGGGTAAATTCCCCGATGCGAACCTCGCGGAATCACTTCAGCGTATCACCGGCGTCTCGATTTCCCGCTCCAGGGGCGAAGGCAGCCAGGTCACTGTTCGCGGCTTTGGTCCAGAATACAACTTGGTCACCTTAAATGGTCGCCAAATGCCAACCCACAACGGCGCGAGTCGATCCTTTGACTTTGGCGACCTAGCCTCAGAAGGTGTCGCAGGGGTTCAGGTTTACAAAACAGGCCGAGCCGATATTCCAACCGGCGGCGTCGGATCCACCATCAACATATCAATGCCAGAGCCACTCAAAACGGACAGCACCGCCAGCATTTCAGCCAAGATGGTCCAAGACACGTCGACACGGACTGGCGATGACATTACCCCTGAATTTTCCGGTATCTATATTGGTAAGTTTGCAGACGACACGGTCGGCATCGCGATTACCGCGTCCAACCAGAACCGAAACAATGGCGTGAATGCGGCCTCGACCGGCGGCTGGTTTACGCGGACAGGCGATGATGCCTCGATCGTGGTTAATGATGCCAACCAAGTGAATCGCCCGCAGTCTGCAAGCGAGTTTTACTCCATCCCACAATCGATGGCCTACAATATTGCTGAGTTCGAATCCGAGCGAACCAATGGTCAGGTCGTCCTGCAGTGGGCGCCCACAGATAACATCATCGCAACGGTTGACTATATCCACTCCAACTTCACGCTGGAGCGCTCTTACAGCGACATGTCTGCTTGGTTCTCAAACACCAATGCGGTGTCACAAACCAGCGAATGGGATAATTCCGGTATTCATTACACCCCTACGATTTACAGCGAAGTTGTTAATAACGCTGACTTTGCGATGGGCACGGGCGAAGATGGGCGGGAAAACACCAATGACTCTGTTGGCCTTAACATTGAATGGGATCTTAATGACCGACTGATGTTGGCGCTTGACTATCACGACTCTAGCGCTGAAACCGGCGCGATCGGTGGCAATGGCACCAGCTCTCTCGTCACGATGGCGTCTTTTAACAAAGTTGGGCAGAGCCTCATAACGGGCTTTGACATGCCCGTTATGGTGCTGAACCTCAACTCAGGCGGCGAGACCAATCGCCCGCTATACGCCAGCGACATGATCATTACCGGTAGTACCTTTGGCAATGACGCGGCCTTCATGGATATTGAACAAGCTAAGGTGAGCGGCACCTTCGACTTCACGGATTCCTCCAGCATTGATTTTGGGGTGCAATTGACTGAAGTCAGCAATCGCTCTGTTTCAAGCAACGTTCAGCTTGATAACTGGGGCGGCTTGACCAGGCCCGGCGATCTTGCTGATGTTGTTGTTCGATCCAGCATCGATGGTCAGTTCGATGAGCTTTCTGGCAGCGATCACCCTGAGTTGCAAACCGAATTCTTCTCCGCCAGCCTTGCAGACCTGCAGGCCGTCGGTGAGGCGCATTACGCCGCAGAAGGGTTAGATTATGCCACCACGGGTGACTGCGGCACCGGGTATTGCGCAAGCACCGACTGGGGTAACGACATCCGAACCACGGAAGAATCCTTTGCCGCCTACATCCAGCTTAACTGGTCTGGCGACGTGAGCGGCATGCCAGCCAACATGCGCATGGGGGTTCGTTACGAAGAAACGGATGTCACCTCCGCGGCTAAGAGCGTTTTGTACGATCGAACCATGTGGCTTGCACCCGGCGAAGAAGTCTTGGTCTTACCGGCTGAAGATGCGGATGGCAACTTAGTACAGGGCTTTGAGGACATCACAGCCTCCTACGACGTGTTGCTGCCTAATATCGATTTTGATATCGAGTTCATAGAAAACGTTGTGGCACGAGCCTCTTACAGTGAGACGATTACTCGACCCAGCTACAACGACATCAAAGGTGGACTGAGCGTATCGGGCCGAGTTCAGTACCGAACCAATACCGCGCCGGGCGCTTTTGCGGGTAACCCAGGCCTCGTGCCGATCCAGTCTGAGAACATCGATTTGTCACTCGAGTGGTACTACGCCGATGACAGCTACTTCTCCGTTGGCTACTTCGAAAAAGATGTTAAGAACTTCATCGGTACTGGCATCGAAGATACGGCTATTTTCGATATCCCCAACGTCATCGGCGGACAGCTTTGGGAAGATGCTAAAGCCGCTGCCGGCCTAGATGACACGGACTATGGCGAAATTGGTAGCTACATTATCGACAACTATGCGGATAAC
>JAFMIA010000058.1 GCA_017854255.1 Pseudomonadales bacterium | reverse complement strand
TCTTCGGACCACTCGCATCTAGAGTATGGTCTGTTGTGATGCCGTTTTCGGCAAACTGGACTTCCCAGGGTTTGCTAGACACCTAATAGCGTTAAACTGCAACTCTATCGGAGACGTTTTTACCCTGCTCAATCAGGAGCATGACACGAAGGTATTGCTCGTCGAACAGAAACTCGCGTTTGCACGCCGCGTAGGCAAGGATTTTCATCTAACGGAGAAAGGACAGATGGCGTCGGGTGAATTGGAACAATTAACAGACAAGCTTATTTAGACGCACCTTGCAGTTTAGTCTGATCGGTTAACAACCAGACATGAATTACGTATACTCTTGTCTCACTGGTAAAAGCCTCCTCAATCTATAGCCCGACAGGCATTAGCCCAACAAACGTGAATCAAATGATCCCACACCAACCCACCTGGTCTGCCAGGCTCTCGGTCCATTTGGCGCAGATCAACGATCAGACGAAGCTGACTTTTCAGAAACATTCTGGTCCTCTTCGCGTTCAAAAACATTTCCCGCAGGCAGACGGTAGTTGCCACATCTACATCTTGCATCCACCGGGCGGTCTCGTCGGCGGCGACTCACTTTTCGTCGAAATTTTAGCCGCTGCTAATACTCATACGGTAATCACCTCTCCTTCTGCCGGTAAAGCTTATCGCTGTGCAGAGAACGCGCTGGATCAAAGCGTCACACAAGTAATTGATATCGGCGAGAACGCCCACCTTGAATGGTTGCCCCAGGAAACGATTTTTTTCGATGGCGCAAAAGCAAAAATCGACAATCGAGTCGCCCTGCATCCCAGCAGCAGTTATCTGGGTTGGGAAATCCAGACGCTCGGTCGGCGTGCGTCTGGAGAAAGTTTTTCACACGGGTCAATTACCCAGACATCACAGATCTGGCGGTCCGAAAAACGCTGCCATCGAGAGCGGCTGCAGGTGTCCGATGCGAATCGGCACTCTGCCTGGGGCCTAAACGGCGCGAGCGTCCTTGGCACGTTAGTTGCGATCCCCAAGGAGGATCAGCAAATAAGGACAGAAAGTGCAATTCAGGCGCTACGAGAACTGCTGCCTGAACCTTGTTGGGGCGTGACGTTGCGCGGTCGCACCGTATTAGCGCGATATCTGGGAGATTGCGCAGAAGATTGCAGAGGTGGATTTGAACAAGCACGACTCCTTCTTATCAACAGCGCTATTTTTAACGGTTCAACAGACGGCTATGCGCCAAGAATCTGGAAAACATAAGGTACCGACATGGAATTGAGCCCCAGAGATAAAGACAAACTGCTTATCTTCACCGCAGCCTTACTCGCCGAAAGAAGAAAGATGCGAGGCGTGAAACTCAATTATCCCGAAGCAATAGCGTTGATCTCTGCTGAGGTCATGGAGGGTGCTCGAGATGGTCGTTCAGTCGCTGAACTTATGTCCTACGGGAAAACCATTCTCCGTGCCGAAGATGTTATGGAAGGTATCCCTGAAATGCTCCCCGAAATCCAGGTTGAAGCCACATTCCCTGATGGCACCAAACTGGTCACCGTCCACAATCCGATCGTCTAGTAAAAGGAAGCAATATCATGTTACCGGGTGAATACATTCTGGATGACAAAGACATTGAGATAAACGCAGGGCGCGAAAGGTTAACTCTCGAAGTTAGCAATTGCGGCGATCGGCCCATCCAAGTGGGATCACACTATCATTTTGCTGAGACAAATATGTCCCTTGAGTTTGATAGAACTAAGGCGAGAGGTTTTCGTCTCAATATTCCCGCAGGGACAGCTGTTCGATTTGAACCGGGCGCCTCCCGAACCGTTGAATTGGTGAGCGTGGCCGGAAACCGATCAATCTACGGCTTTCGCGGCGAAGTAATGGGTCCACTGGAGAATTAGGATGACGACAATCTCACGCAAAGCCTATGCGGACATGTTTGGCCCTACGGCCGGCGATAGGGTGCGACTGGGAGACACTGAACTGTTCATCGAAGTCGAGCAGGATTTCACCAGCTATGGTGATGAGGTCAAATTCGGCGGAGGCAAGGTCATCCGAGACGGCATGGGGCAAAGTCAGGCTCTAGGGGCGCAGTCAGCCGATACCGTTATTACCAATGCATTGATTCTGGATCACTGGGGAATTGTTAAGGCAGATGTGGGCTTAAAGAACGGCCGCATTCTGAAGATCGGCAAGGCAGGAAATCCTGATACGCAACCAAACGTCGACATCATCATTGGTCCAGGTACTGAAATTATTGCCGGTGAAGGTCAAATCCTCACAGCAGGCGGCATTGACGCCCACATTCACTTTATTTGCCCCCAACAAATCGAAGAAGCGTTAATGAGCGGCATTACGACCATGTTGGGAGGCGGGACGGGTCCTGCCACAGGAACCA
The DNA here is from genome assembly GCA_017854255.1 of Pseudomonadales bacterium. Lineage (GTDB taxonomy): Bacteria > Pseudomonadota > Gammaproteobacteria > Pseudomonadales > Azotimanducaceae > UBA9926. The sequence goes on along the minus strand of JAFMIA010000058.1, from coordinate 16,420 downwards.
ACGCAACAACCTGCACACCCGGTATCTGGCACTTGGGGAAAATGCTTCAGTCTGCGGATGCATTTCCTATGAACCTTGGTTTTATGGGAAAAGGTAACGCTAGCCTGCCTGGTCCGCTTGATGAACAAGTCATCGCCGGCGCAATGGGGCTAAAGCTTCACGAAGACTGGGGCACAACGCCGCAGTCGATAGATAACTGCTTGTCCGTTGCAGATCGTTTCGATGTTCAAGTCGCAATACATACGGACACGCTTAACGAATCAGGTTTTGTTGAAGACACCATCAGAGCCTTCAAAGACCGCACGATCCATACGTTCCACACCGAAGGCGCAGGCGGTGGTCATGCACCAGATATTATAAAGGCCTGCGGCCGTCCCAATGTTCTGCCGTCGTCCACTAATCCGACAAGACCCTACACAATAAACACCGTGGACGAGCATCTAGACATGCTGATGGTGTGCCATCACCTTGATTCAAACATTCCGGAGGACGTCGCCTTCGCTGACTCACGTATCCGCAAGGAAACCATTGCAGCCGAGGATATCCTGCACGATCTGGGGGCATTTTCCATGATCGCGTCTGATTCTCAGGCCATGGGCCGTGTCGGTGAAGTAATTTGTCGAACCTGGCAAACAGCTCACAAAATGAAAGTACAACGTGGCCAGTTGGCTGAAGACACTCATGCCGACAATTTCCGCGCAAGACGCTATATCGCCAAATACACCATCAATCCGGCTATCGCTCATGGGATCAGTCATGAGGTCGGATCCATCGAAGCCGGCAAACTCGCAGACCTGGTGCTTTGGAAACCAGCTTTTTTCGGTATTAAGCCTGCGCTGATTATTAAGGGGGGAATGATTGCGGCGGCACCCATGGGTGATCCGAATGCCTCCATTCCTACGCCCCAACCCGTTCACTACCGTCCAATGTTTGGTGCTTTCGGTCGCGCGCGCGAAGCAACCTCGGTGACCTTCGTCAGCCAGGCGTTCACTGAAACCAAATTGGCCGAACATCTCAGATTAGCCAAGCGCTTGGTTCCTGTGAGCGGTACCCGTAATGTCACCAAACATGACATGGTGCTCAATAGTTATCTCCCGGAAATGGAGGTTGACCCCGAAACTTATGAGGTTCGGGCCGATGGCCAGCTACTGACTTGCGAACCCGCTGAAGTACTTCCGCTGGCGCAGCGATACGCCCTCTTTTAGCCGATGCCTTTAACGCAACCATTTAGCCCGATCCTTTCAGGAAATCACGATGCGAATTGAATGCTTTGAAAAAATTGATGATATCCAGGATCAGGCTTATCTCGATACTGTCAGCATTTCCTTTGCTGATCGATCCAAAAGTCGTGGTCGTGCATCGACCCAGTCCGGTCGTGAGGTGGCATGGTTTCTTGAGCGGGGCGAACATCTCCACCATGGCAATGTACTCAAGGACCCTGACGGTGGCTTATATTTAGTCGAAGCCGCTCCGGAGCCAGTGTCCGTGGTCACTGCAAAATCGGCCCATCTGTTGACTCGTGTCGCTTACCACTTGGGCAATCGTCATTTATCTCTACAGGTTCTACCGGACCGTTTAATGTTTCAGCCGGATCATGTGCTCGATGCTATGGTCAGTGGCCTAGGCGCACAGGTTAGCCATGATGTTGTTGCCTTCCAGCCGGAGCAAGGTGCCTATCACGGCAGAGGTCACGGACATACGCACGAGCACGAGCACGAGCATGAGCATGAGCATGAGCATGAATAATCTACCGAAGTTGCTGCAACTTTGCTCCCAGGCGTTACCGGTTGGTGCCTATGCCTATTCCCAAGGACTCGAGTCAGCTATCCATGAACGACACGTTATTGATGCCGCATCGGCCCAACACTGGATTGGCGGGGTGTTTGAGCAAGGGGTCAGTGAACTGGATCTACCCGCTTTGTTGATCGCTTATGACGCTTTTGACCGCTTCGATGACGTTACCGTGCAAGAACTGAATGTCTATCTGGCCGCGAGTCGCGAAACACAAGAACTACTATTAGAAGACGTTGGCATGGGGCGAGCACTTGATCGTCTGCTTCGCACGCTTAATCTCGATGGGGTAGAAATACAGCAACCCAGCTTCGTTATTCAGTTCGCAATGGCAGGCCGGCATTGGGATATTCCGGCGCTGGACCTCGCGGCCGGTTTTTCTTTTAGTTGGATCGAGAACCAAATTGCCGTATGCGCAAAATCCATCCCCTTAGGACAATCAGAGGCACAAATAGTGCTGAGTGAATTGATTGAAAAAATTGATACGCTGGTTACCAAAGCACAGCAGATAGCGCTTTCCGCAGGTGGACCGCTTGATTGGCAATTTGGTCAATCAATGCCATCGCTTGCCATCATGTCTTCGCAGCACGAAGTGCTGGAAGCAAGAATGTACCGTTCATAATTGAGGACAACATGACATCAACCAAAAGCAAACCACCTCTTAGACTCGGTATCGGTGGCCCGGTCGGTTCCGGTAAGACGGCCCTCGTTCGTTCTTTATGTATGGCGTTGAAGGATCGTTTCGATATCGCGGTGATCACCAACGATATCTACACACGTGAGGATGCAGAGTTTCTTCTTAAACACGAAGCACTGACTCCGGACAGAATTGTCGGGGTAGAAACTGGCGGCTGTCCGCACACCGCGATTCGCGAGGATGCCTCCATGAACCTCAACGCCGTGGACGATCTGCAGAAAAAGTTCCCGAATTTAGACATGATCATGATTGAAAGTGGCGGTGACAATCTGGCGGCGACGTTCAGTCCGGAGTTGTCGGACCTTACCCTCTACGTAATCGATGTTTCCGCCGGGGATAAGATTCCTAGAAAAGGTGGTCCTGGCATCACTAAATCAGATCTCTTGATAATCAATAAAACCGATCTAGCACCGTTAGTGGGCGCCGACCTTGGTATTATGGATCGAGACGCAAAAAAAATGCGCGGGGACCGACCTTTTCTGTTCACCAATCTCAAGAATCTCGATGGCTTATCTGAAGTCGTCGACTTCGTTGTGAATGATGGCATGCTAGAGGCGTAAAGACCTGGGTAGAAGCCAAGCTACGCTTTTGATTGCGTGCCCTTCCGCCTATAGCGCCATAGGAAGAGGACAGCTTCCCTGCGTAGTTTATTGGTCTCTCTCCGCCATTATTACAATAAATTTATATTGAATTCATAGACTTAATAATTATCAGGCTGCCGAAATAAAATTTAGTGACCGCCTTAGTTGCCAGCCGTCTCGTGCTAGCCACACCCAACACCAACGAAACCAACCAATCCACACAGCCCCACCCCCAACAGCAACCAGGGGGCTATCAGCATCGATTAATTATGAGCTTTAGGTGTGGAGGCACATTAAAGGGTGATTTTGGAAAAAAATTGGTATTCGGAAAAAGAAAATGCAGCCTCTGGAACTGCATTCCGCCTTTAACTTCGACGCAACCTTGACTTACTGAACAGGCACACGTTCCTGAATATAAGCCTCAACCTCTTCTGCTGTATCCCGTTCAGCACCACTTCCAATCGCGCCAGAAATCAACGAATCACCCGAGAACCCAAACAAGTAACGTATCAGCAGCAGACCATCTGTAAGGGGCTTAGACTCGCCATCCCCATCGATGTCCAGCTCTAAACCGGCATCCGCTAGATAGCCTGCAATGGCCCCTGACGCGCCTCTGCCAGCGTCACCCGAGACAGCGCCAGAGATTAGTGCATCACCGCTAAAGCCAAATAGATGACGGATAACCAATAGGCCATCGATTAAAGGTTCTGCATCCAGGCTTTCATCTACGTCAAAACTAAAGGTGGTCATACCCGGATTTGAGGGTGCCACTGTCTTTTTTCCGTAGTAACGGATGCTGGGAAAATCGACCACATCCGCAATATCTGCGTCCGGAATTTTCCAGCCGGGTGGCGCATAGTTCTTAGAAATCGTATTTGCATCCACGGATCTGAGTAGCGCATTAAATTCCGCGTAAAATTCAAGCTCGGTTAAACCAAGATGTTTCTCAATAGCGCCCCAGAAACCGAGCTCATAGTAGTCAGCGGGTATGTCCCTTAGGGCTACCTGCCATGAACTCTTATAGGCTATGAATTGTGTGCCGGCGGCAAAAATAATACTCGGGCAGTTGCTTTCAAAGCCTTGACCTCGCCTAGGGTCCCCTTGATACCAGCCGTCGGACGGCCCGGCCATCCAACCTTCGCAATTCTCGTCATTAACGCCTGCATTGAGAACACCACCGATTTTGTTCGGCGTATTTTGGACTTGGGATGCGGCAAAAAAGAACGTCGAATTTAATTGATCAATCGACCATGTAATATGATCATCAAGGCTGTTGTATTTTTCGCCCGCATTCGGCGCAGGCGTGCGCCAGTCAACAGATTCCCAATAACCCGCATAGGTAGGATCATCAGGGTTTAGATAACGGAGATGATCAATCGATTTCCAATAATCGCGAGCAAACCAAGAACCAAACTGCCCTGCGCCCTCGATCCACCACCAAGGGAGGTAGGCATTCTGTTCGGGATGGTTAAAGTCGGCATTATCAAAGCCAAACACGCGATCTAGCGTATGGGCTTTCTGATAGTGATGAAAATACTCATGGTAAAGACTATCCAATAAGCCGAAGTCGATTAACCAGCGGTGATAAAACTGACCCTCAGGCAAAGCAGGGAACTGCTCAAAATAATCTTGTTCTTCGGTAAACTGACTCAACCATAAAATGCAGAGACTATGTTCGACATAGTTAGCCCCCGCAGTTAAAACGCCGCCGTTAGGCGCACTCCCGGTCAAACAGCTGCTAAACGCCCTTGCCTTAGCCGTTGTCCAACCATTTGCCTGAATATCTTCGTCTTCTTTGCGATATCCGATATCCGTCAGGACGGCAAATACCGCCTCGTTCTCTTGATCTGTCCCATCTGGATCGAAGACCACCGCGTTCCAGTTCTGATAAGCACCAAACACACTTTGGATGCTCGCCATATTAGCCCGGTATCGCTCAACATCCTCTTTCGTGAGCAATGTGGTGGCTGCAAACCCCTGATTAGTCTTGCCGCCAAAGCTCGGATCATTATGACGATCTAGAAGCATCCTTTGTGTTGCGGCGTTGGGGACCGCCGTTGCAACGACGGGTTCATAGGCTGCATTTGCGCCGAGCGCGGCGGTAACAAGCAAGGTGAAAAAAACACTGAGGTAGATCTTCATTTAGCGACTTAAAACCTGATGAACGTTCTTGCACATCGTAGTTGACGTGCATCCGGGCGCCATCATAAGGAGATGACTACGCGCCTTCAAGATCAAACATTCTCTATTGTGATAACGAGAATGATATTCCCAAACAGCGAGCGGTTCGGGCACCCTGGGGAAGCTCTTACCCCTTTATAATACCTCTGAAAGATTCTTGGAAAATCGTGACCACCTAATCGCTATCAAAACCATTTTCCATTAGCAGCGCGCAATGGCCTAAGAGGCGTCTCTGCCCGCAGCCTCAGCAACAGCAACAGCAACAGCAACAGACTTTAAAACGCCGCAAAACAACTTTCTTGATTGACTACATCTTCTAACGACCGCCAGCCTCCAAGCTTCATTCAGCGAGTGCTTGTGGGGGTTACGCAGCGGTTGGGATTTCGAGACTGATCTAAAAGCAGGTCCTCAACGAATAACAATCCTTATCATCATAAAAGCAGTCTAAAAATGGCATCATCAATCGAGTCCTCCATTGGTAACCCCAAAACCAGCATGGCGCTACTGAAGGTGCTCGCAGAAAACAGCTTTGACTCCATTCTTGTCACAGACGCGACAGTGAAAGGTAAAATCATCTATGCCAATAAGGCTTTCAAAAAACTAACGGGCCATGAGCCCTCTGACGTTATCGGTAAAACACCGAGGATTCTGCAAGGCGTGGGTACCGATAAGAAGGTCATCGAACGGTTGTCGCTAGCCTTGAAAACTGGCAAACCCTTCGAAGGAAAGGCAATCAATTACAAAAAGGACGGCACGCCCTTCATCATGTTTTGGCGAGTGCGTCCGATCAAGGTTGGAAAAACAATCGAAGCCTGGGTTGCGATTCAACGAGAAGGGTCTGTCATCTGACCTTTCGATGTCCAATAGCCGCCACCTTACTTTGCTTGAGCGGCGCCCCGAGACAATTTGGTAGCGCGGTGAGCTGACCGTGCACCTCAGAACACCCTGCTAGAAAGTACGACAATCATCGAGGGCCTGCCGGGTTGCGCCTCGAGGGGGCATGCGTCGCGTCCAGCAGCAAATAATCCGGCGCACTAACCATACGGATGCGCCTATCAATGCCGTGGCAGCAGGCAATCCAAACTCCCAACGATAAAGGGTCAGCCGCGCCTACTCGACAATGAAAAACTCTCGCCAAGCGCTTCGTTATTAACTGCTGAAACTGCTCTGTACCAGCACCCTTCACTGCAAGTACCTGCTGGCGCTTAATGCCGATAGAGCGAGTCTTACACTCCTGTCTCGTCTTTGGAGCGCTGTAACCGTTTCGGACTGCTTGGCTCCCATTCACCAAGCGAAACGTCTATAAACCTAGTATTGACTCAGTCATTGTTTTTTTACGGAACGCTTCAGAATATACGGGGCCTGCAGAGCCCAAAGCTAGGGTGCGGCCGCCCGACGTATTACTTGTCCAGGATAGGCGCTGACAAAGGCCCCCTTGTGCAAGACTGCCTCACCATTCACCCAAACAGCTGTGATACCACTGGATGATAGAAAAGGCTCAGCGGTCGTTGCCCGGTCTGCCACCGTTTTGGGATCTAACAGAACCAAATCTGCCTGATAGCCCGGTTTGATTAGTCCGCGGTTAGTGAAGCCCAAATGTTTGGCGGGCAGGCCGGTCATCTTGTGGATGCCCTCTTCAAGGCGCATCAATTGCAAGTCTCTTACATAGCGGCCCAGGACTCGGGGAAAGCTGCCCGCGCCTCGCGGATGCCGGTCCTGCAGGCCACCATCGGTACAGATATTGGCATGCGGCCAAACCATGAGCGCTTGTAAATCCTGCTCATTCATACTGGTGCCAATGATCATGTCGCCCGGCTGCCCTGTTTCAACCTCATAGCCTATCGATAACTGCGCCAGCTTTGAAAAGGCCTCTGCCGGGGTTTCTCCTCGCAATTTTGCGATGTCAACCAACGTTTTTCCGACGTATTCAGGCTGTGCCGGAAAGTGGGTGAAAATTATCCCGGCTGGCGGCGCGAGTTCCTGCATCACAAAATCAATCGCTTCTTGATCAAGCGGATCGCGCTCAGGCAGAAGCACCATCATATTGGCCTGCCAGAAAATATAGGGATATATATCGGCCGTAATATCAACGCCCTCAGCCCGCGCAGCTTCCAGTATCTGAAGAATATTAGGCGCGGTTCCCCACAGCCCTTTCATTGCGAGCTTAATATGGGAAATTTTAACGGGCATCCCCGTCACGCGCCCGATCTCGATAATCTCCTCAATACTCTCCTGCAGCCAACGATCCTCACTCCGAAGATGACTAATGTAGCGTCCACCTTGCGCTGCCGTTTGTTTTGCCAGCGCTAACACCTCAGCGCTCGAACTGTATATTCCAGGCTCGTATTCAAGCCCGGTCGACAAACCCAAAGCACCCGCATCCAGCTCTTCACGCAACAGACCCGATAAGACTTGCATCTGATCGGGATTGGCAGTTCGTTTGAAATCCTCTTTCAGAACGATTGAGCGCAGCGTGTTGTGCCCCGCGTAGGCTGCGACATTAACGGTTGCGGGGGTTTCCTCAAGCGCCTCAAAGAACGTTGCCAAGGGGTATGGCGAGCTGCCGTCCTGCCCCACCACAACGGTGGTGATGCCCTGGGTAATCTTGGACCCGGCATCGCGTTGTGACAAGATCCGCTCATCGGCATGACTGTGGGTGTCAATGAACCCTGGCGCCAGGACCAAACCTGCAGCATCAATGACGGTATCGGCCTCACGGGGCGTAAGCGCGCCCACCGCCACGATCCGATCACCCGCAATCCGCACGCTACCGATGACCGATGACCCACCCGTGCCGTCCACAATCACCGCATTGGTGATCAGAGTCTCCCCGGCAACCGTGCTAAATGACGCCATCAATACAATGGTCACTAAAAGCCGTTTTAAAAAAGGACGTGATAAACAGGTCATTTATTCTCCCTAGCAATCGTTAAACGGGCACCCGATAAACAACGGCTCATTGTAAGGCCTAGATATTGCTCAAAATCGGCTTGTCTATCCACGGTATTGAATCGCTTGGAAAAACTTACAGAGTATGGCCGTTTTTCACAAATGCGATTTGAGCAGTTGATCTCTGGAAGTTTGGGTCGATACCCCCAATACGGCATCGCGGTTTCTATCACCCCCGAAATTGCCCGTAAAGACCACACGCTCGCCTCTAGGTGTCTGGTTAAAAATTTTAAATTCACCCCATCATCATCAGTCGCCCTGAGCGTATGGAGACACCAATTACGCGAGTCGTTTTGACCAAAAGCATACAGTTCTTAAGGTCCTTGCCGCTGACCGCCGTTATCCGATCAGGACAAACCCAAGGCCCCGCTGCTATCCTTAACCTTCAGCCGAGCGCACGGTCGTTTCTGAGTGCCGGCCCAATGAGGCAAATTCTGTGCAATACATTATCCCGTTTTCCATCTGGCCCTATGTCGCCGGGTTTATCGTCCTGATCAACAGTAGCACCTTGGCCAACATTGGTTTGATTAACGGCCTAGTGCAATTGGTCTTGTTTATCGCGGTGGTGTGTATCCCGGTTTGGCGCACGGGGCGCATGTCTTACGTGGATATTGGTTGGCCCTTGGGCGTACTCCTCATCGGCGTGTTAACGCTTACGTTATTGCAAGACGGTTACTGGTTGAGAACCCTCATCGTGGGCTTGGTGTACCTCCTGATCGGCGGTCGAATGGGGCTTGGGGCACTGCATGGCCTCCGCAAGGGATGGCTTGACACCGAACTGCCTCGATATCAGTACCAACGAATCCATTGGCAGAACATCGGCATCACGAACACCCGGCTGCGGGCGCAGATCGAGGTCCTCAGCCAAGGGGTTTTTAATGCCTCCTTTATTGCGCTGCCAGCGTTCATCATGGCGATGAATCCCAGCCCCTCAATCTCTTATTTCGAAATCCTCGGGCTTTGCCTATGGCTTGCGGCATTTTGCCTAGAAACCCTCGCCGATCGCCAAAAACTCGCGTTCTTAGTCGCCATGAAAAAAGCCAATAAACCCCGAATGGTGTGCAACGTCGGCTTGTGGCGTTATACCCGGCATCCCAACTATTTTGCCGAGTGGATGGTCTGGAACAGCCTCGTGATCGCTGCCATTCCCTCTTGGCTCGCTTTGTATTCTGCAGAGTCGTTGATCATTTGGGTCTTGCTGGGCGTTGGCCTGCTCATGGTGTCATACGGCTTGTTTGCCACCCTAGTCAGTTACACGGGCGCGGTGCCGTCCGAGTATTATTCCCTCCAAAAGCGGCCCGGATACAAAGCCTACCAGTTGCAAACCAATCAGTTCTTTCCAGGACCCAGAAAAACAACTTTGGATGTGAACAGCGACCCAGCTGGGTAGGGTCCATTGATCATTTACAACGCAAGCGCCAAGGGCGCCACCGGCTTAGATCAATGCCGGTTTTCATCAAAGGGGGCATCTATTAACACGGCGCCCTATCAAAGCAGAATTTCTATCGCGACCGGCTTCTATCACTGCAGGCTTCTTTCGCCGCAGGCTTCTTTCGCCGCAAGCTTCTTTCGCCGCAGGCGCTACCCGTTTACAATTTCCTGAAAGGGATTTAAACCAGCCGAACCACTCTTGGATTGATTTATGGAACTCGATTCACTTTCAACCTTGATCGCGCTAACACTGGGCGTCGGCTGGGCCAGCGGCATTAATCTCTACGCAGCCGTCTTAGCACTTGGACTGGCTGGCACGACGGGCTACGCAGATTTACCCACCGGCCTTGAAGTGGTTGAAAACCCTTTTGTCATTGCTGCCGCAGGGGCGATGTATCTGGTTGAATTCTGTGCCGACAAAATCCCGGGGGTTGATTCCGGCTGGGACGCGTTGCACACGTTTATCCGGCTTCCCGCGGGCGCACTGCTCGCCTCCGGCATCGTCGGCGATCAGGGTCCCGTGATGGAAGCGCTGGCAGGCTTGGCGGGTGGCGGACTGGCCGCGTCAACCCATGCCGCCAAAGCCGGCGGGCGGGCGCTGATTAACACCAGTCCAGAACCCTTTAGTAATTGGGCGGCGTCGATCACAGAAGACATTGGCGTTTTCGGCGGGGTTTGGTTGATGCTGAATCACCCCTGGGTCTTTGTCGGGTGCTTGGTGATATTTGTACTGTTACTGATTTGGTTGTTGCCAAAACTTTGGCGAGCAATCCGATATCTCTTTAAAAAGATCGGCGCGTTATTTGGCGGTGCAAAACCGGAGCCACTGCAAGGCGATACGTCTAATCAACAAGCAGTTCCCCTCAACAAGCTGAACTAACCTGTCGGGACTGACGACCAGCCCAATAACGCCTTGAAGGACTGACCCTAACACTGCGGGGCGCTTTGGCTTGTGAGCACTTTGCACCACTGCAAAAAGTCCTAATCAGGACGCCAAGGCAAGGCAATCTTACTGGGGCGCCACCCCCTGTACCTGTAGCCGGTGCAGCAGCCGGGGCTCATCCCCATGGTCATGAACCGCGTAATGTAGCAAGCAGCGGTTGTCCCACATCACAAGATCCCCCTGCCGCCATTGATGCCGCGCCTGAAACTCTGGCCGCACCGAATGCTCATACAAGTATCCCAAAAGAGCCTTGCTTTCTGCCCGACTCCAATCCTCGAAGTGCTGGGTAAAAGCGGCGCAGACATACAGCGCTTTGTCCCCCGTTTCTTCATGCGTGCGGGCAACCGGATGGCGCGCCTCAGAAGCCTCATCAGGATTCTGTCCATATAACCGCGCCAAGTCCTTGGCCGAATGCAGCGCTTGAAGAGAGTCCACTAGGCGGGTGAGGCCCGGACCCAGCGCCTGATACGCCAGGACTTGGTTTGAAAACGCCGTCTCACCGCCAAATTCTGGCGCATCGAGTGCATACAGCATGGTCAACTTTGGCGGCGTCGGACTGTAGGTCATATCCGAATGCCAATGCTGATTTACATCTTTGGTTTTACCCCGATTTTTTAAAGGAATGATATTGGGGTAATCCGGGAGCGCGCCGTACGGAAAAGGCATCAGGCGGCCCCAATGTTCCGCAAACGCGATCTGATCTTCTGGGGTCAGGGTTTGGCCGGGAAACACCAACACGTGATGTGCAAGAAATTCAGCGCGAAGGGTTTCCAGCGCCTGAGGGGTAATGTCCCGAACATCGATGTCTTCGACAATTGCCCCCAATGGGGCCGCCATTCTTCTGATCAGCATCGTGCCTCCCGTACCTTTAATTCTTTTTAAAAAAACCTTAGAGCGCCGTGATTCGGGCAACCATCAGAACCTGGTCCTGAACCCATCCGATGAATCACATTCCTTGCGGCCCCGTCACAGCCCCCTTTTGCACCGGCGGCGCAGGCCGAGTCGCTAGCGGTGGCCATAATCTGGGCAACCCCTCACCCTCAATGCGGTCCCCCACACCAACCCTTGCGCGATCTAGGGGAAACGCAGGCCAAGCTTTGGTCCGAATCGCGTCTGCACTTAAATACACCACGGTAAAGGCGCGCCTTACTGAATCCGAGCGATTGGCCCCAGCTGCGTGTACCGTGAACCCATGATGCCAGATCACACTGCCAGGATTAACCGGCACCACTTGCAAGGATTCGCCCTTTAAAGCCGGGTCATTTAAGATATCAAAGGGCTTCGAAGTATGGGTGATATCCACCACTTTCAACGGACCCGCCAAATGTGAGCCGGGCACATAGGCCATCGCGCCGTTGCCTTCATCCACCGCGTTCAACGGGATCCAAGCACTGATTAAGGGCGCCTTCCCAATCGGCCAAAATGGTTGATCCTGATGCGCCGTCGTTTCTCGACCGCCCGGTTCCTTATAGAGCGCTTGGTCTTGCCAGAGATTCACGCTGGGCACACCCAATAACTGCGCGGCAATCCCAGCAAGTCCCTCATGAAAGGTCAGATCGACAACCCCTGGATCGGTCTCGCACAGGCGCATGCACTGCAAAAAAGACTGCTCATAGGTTGATTTATCAGAAATCGATCGGGTGTCGCTGGCCGTGCGCGCCGCCACAGCTTGATCGATCGCGGCGCCATACTGCGCGACATCCTCTGTGCTGAGCACATCGGGTGTTACCACAAAGCCTTGGGCTCGAAAGGCATTAACAACTTCTGGCGGGAGAACGATTGGAAAGTTTGAAGGCATTCGTTAGACCTAATTTGTTATCTGTTTTTTCAAGATTGCTGGCGGGCCTGGCTAACGCAACAAGGACCAATCCGGCTCCGATTCTGGGTGACTGAGCGGCCCATGGGCATTGCGAATCACCCGCCGCTGAGAATCCAACCAATGCTTCCAATCGGTACAGGGCACCAGTTGATCTGCCCGCTGCGCCTGCTGGGCGCGCAGCATGGCTTCAAGTCGGGATTCATCCGGGTGCCCAGCGCCCGCAAGATTGCGCATTTGTAACGGATCCGCGTACAGATCAAACAGCTCGACGCGACCATTCAACCAGACAGCGTAGCTAAACTGCTCAGTGCGGATTCCGCGCCACTCGGCGCCATCTTGAAACCAATCAAACCATTTCGAAAAATTCATGATAAAGGCATTGTGCGCTTCGGACGTTTCCTGCCACTTCCCGGCTAGATTCTCGCCCTCAATACTCCTCGGCACCGGCAAACCCGCCAACCCACAAAGCGTTGGGAAAAAATCCACCATACTCGTCATGCGCTGGCTTCGGCCTGGTTGAATTACACCCGGATAGCGAACAATCGCAGGAATGCGGATGGAGCTTTCGTACGGGTTCTTCTTTGACCATGGATTAACGCCTTGGGATCCGCCCTGGGTGCCATGATCGGATGCGAACAACACAATGGTATTGTCGGCCAAGCCCTTCTCATCCAAGTAATCCAGCAATCGACCCAGCATGTCATCCACCGCGAGGATCATTGCCAAATAGTGTCGATACATGTCTTTAGCGGCCGCTTCCAAGTGTTTTGGCACATTGCCCGGCATCACTAAATGCGCAGGCAGCCGCGCATAACAGTCTTCGGGTGCGAATTGAAACGGCGTGTAGTGCGGGGGATGGGGCGACAGGAACAACAAAAAGGGATCATCCCCAGCACCGTCCATAAATTCAAAAGCATAATTCAGCAATCCATTGGTTTCATAACCGTCCCAACGCTCATAGTTCCAGTCATCTTTGTGCACGAAGCCATCGAAATAGACCATGTGCTGATTGTAGGCGCGCCAATAGTCGAACCCCAGTCGATCCCGCCCTTCAGGCACCCAGTCCGGATGTTGTGGCATGCGATCGATTGCAGGCCAAGTTCCCGTGTGCAAGTGCCACTTCCCTACCCACGCCGTTTTGTAACCCGCATGACCAAAAGCATCGCCAATTGAGAGCTCTGAGTGCCGAGTGCGGGTGGTATTAATCAGGTGACCGGTTGTTTGCGGATAGCGCCCCGTCACCAGCATGGCTCTGGCCGGGGTACAGACAGGGCAATTAGAGATAGCGTTATCCAGCACCAAACCCTCGGACGCCAGCCGGTCGATGTTCGGGGTTTGAATTTGCTGTTCGCCGTACAAGGGAAGCGATAACGCGCGCAACTGATCCGGGAAAAGCACAACGACATTCGGTCGATCGGGCCCTGGGGTTGTTGCCTGGTTCATCACGTCCATCTCCGTCACAGTAGGCGCGCCACCAGCAAGTCTAGAAACGCCTCTTGGTCGCGCCACTCGGTGGCGCAGGAAACCAGTTTTCCAGCTGGGTCGATCAGTGTTTTCCCATCGCTTGTGACGACGATCGGTAACGATTCCATTTCCAGGAACGCATCTGAAAACGCCAAATAAACAGCAACCGCATCGTACAAAATTGAGCTTTGCTGGCGCATATCCAGTTGCTGCAGCAAGGGCCAATCCCGCACGGCCTCGGCCCAACCAAAGTGATTCTCGAGCGCCGCTTGGGTGAGCGCGTTTTGGCTCTGCTTGACCTGTTGAAACCGCTCGCCGGTCAACGCAATGATGCCGCAGGTATCCAGCGGCGTAATGATTTTTTCCCAGGGCGCTTGAAACACGGCGCGAGCCGACAGCGCATGCTGCTTGACGTTATATTCTCGCATTGGCTTTGGCGCGCCCAAATACCCCCGACGCAAGCTGCCATGCATCCCAATAAAGCGCGCATTACCCGTAATATTCGGGCTCCGAGATAACGCCGCTGCAATATTTGGCAGCGGACCAATGCCGATCAGGCTGACCGGCTCATGACTGTCGTGGATGGTCTTGCACAAAGCGCCAATGCCGTCCTCAATCACGACGCCTGCATACTCGGAAAGCTGAAAATCGCCTAACCACGCTTCATGCGTCGGCGCGCTGTAATCCAACGGGATACCAATGCCGATCGGAATATCCGTGCGGCCCGCGATCGTCAACAACTTAGCAACGATCGCTGCGCGATACCACGTGTCGCCGGTCGTTGTGGTAATCAGCTTCACATCCAGCTCGGGGCATTGCAGCAAAAAGACCAACGCCCAAACATCGTCGACATCAAAACCGATATCCGTATCCAAAATAACGGGTGTTGCCATGGCCAAACCTTCCTTATCGTTCTTTCAAGATAGTCGCAACAAAACCCGGCATGCGCAATTGAGTTAGTGTGAGGCGCCCTCTAAACCCTTTTTGCGCTTTTTAAAATACCGGCCTACTGGCTCTCGGCCGCAAGGCTCATGAAAGTTGCTCGAGCAAGCTGATCGCCACGGGCATCGCCTAAAAGACCATCCGCCATCTTGTTCATGACATAGGCGAAACTTAGTGCGTTGTCCTGATCGATGATGGCTCTGGAGCCGCCCCAACCGCCCCAAAAACACAAATTACGTCGATCGGCTTTGACCGGGTGCAAGCCAAAGCCTAGACCAAAGGCCATCGGCCCACCGAAAACGAGGTCTATGCCTTCGATTCGCGTTTGCATGACCGATCGACAAATCTCTGGCGACAAGAGCTGAACATCCCCAACTCGGCCACCATTGGCCAGCGCTGAATGAATCTTTGCAACGGCTCTGGCATTGCTATGACCATTCGCCGCCGGGATCTCGGCGCGCCGCCAACCATCGGTATGACTGTCTAGCGCAGAGGTTCGCGGGCTGGCAAACGTTTTGTATGGGATCGAATCTGTGACCGCGCCTTGGCCTAAAACCGCCCCATCCGGTGGCGGAATTAAGTTCCCAATGCGGTGAAATTCTGAATCCGGCACGCCAATGAAAAAGTCAGCGTTTAAGGGCCCCGCGATCTGCTCGGCAAAAAACTGTCCCAAACTTTGGCCCGTAATGCGTCGGACCACTTCGCCGATTAAGTAGCCCTGGGTTAGGGCGTGATAACCACTGGCACTTCCCGGGGGCCACCAAGGCGCTTGCTGCGCAAGCAATTGGGTGACCCGTTCCCAATCGTAGAGCTCATCGCCCTGCAGGCGCTCATCCATCCCCGATAACCCGGCGGCATGATTCATCAAGTGCCAAACCAACACATCGCCCTTACCCGCGGCGGCAAACTCTGGCCAGTACCGAGCGACCGGCGCATCAAAATCCAATTCGCCGCGATCAGCGAGCAGCAAAGCACACAAAAACGACATGGTTTTCGTCGTCGAATACACATTGACGATGGTGTCTTCTTGCCAGGGCCTCGTCTTGTTCTCGTCCAAGTAGCCGCCCCACAGATCGACGACCGTCTCACCCTGCCAGGTTGCTGAGAACGAGGCGCCCAAGTCAGCACCCTCGCTAAGCAATGTCTCAAACACTGTTTTAACCCCTGCAAATCGCTCGTCACAATATCCCTGCACACTTAATGTCATAGTCCCTCCTCCTCTCGTTTGCCGACCATAGCAAAGTCTGCCCGTTGGCGCTTGCCTTGCGCGCCTAGACCTGGGCGATACATTTTTTAGCGGCAATCCGATTCAAGCTGAAGCTGAACACCGGAACGCGGAAGCGAGTTGACTGCAACGGCTAAGCGATGACAAGACTCTTTCTAATTGCGTCAGAATAAGTGCAGCCGCAGCAGGCCTTCAACTGCCCGGCTATTGCAAACCAAGCGAGACCGACCAACAACCGATAATGGTCCATCAACTCAAATTAATTGAACCAGTACGACTGTCCGTCCGGCGGTGACTTGTCATAAACTACCAGCACTGCATCAACAATTCCCAAAAGCGGAGGCGTTACGACATGATCGATTACAACAACAAGGTGGTGCTGGTTACCGGCGCAGCC
>JAFMIA010000145.1 GCA_017854255.1 Pseudomonadales bacterium | reverse complement strand
CCGGTTGTGGTTAGTAAGGCTGCCTCGACATCCTGAATCGCCTCATCGGACCAATCCAACCATTGCCTCAATACCGCCTGATTGTGTTCACCGAGATGCGGCGCCCCGGCTCGAACCCCTGACGCCAAATGTCGAAACTTGTAGGGTGATGCAGGGATCGGTCTCGTGCCGCCGGCTCGGTCATCAACCTCCTGAATCGACCCGCGCGCTTTAACCGAGGCGAGCTGACGTACGTCAGATGCGTCTCTTACGTCCCCCCAGGCAATATTCATTTTATCCAAAGCACGAATCACCGCATCGCGATCGCCGCAGGTCTTTGTGAAGAAGGCTTTAGAGGCTGCTCGTCGCGCTGCGATTTTGTCAGACAAGGTCACGTCTTGCGCTGGGTCCAGGCCATCACTGACGTGATAAACCGAACTGAGTAACTTCCAGATATATCTGAACTCACCCGCCAGCATCAGCAAACCACCGGCGGTTTCATGCACTTCATTGGTGACACCCATCGATTGGCCCTCCAACGCGTAATGCATCCCATCATTGGTCACAATCGTTGCATCCACCATCGCGACCTCAACATGATCTCCCCGACCCGATTGCTCGCGCGCATACAATGCAGCAAGCAGCCCAACCAGACCATGCAGGGCGGCATTCGTGTCGGCAACAGAAAGCGGTAACTCTGTGGGAAACGCGCCGGTCAGCTTGGCCTGGCGAGCAATCAAACCCGTCTCCGCGTGAATAATCGGGGCATAAGCTGCGCGACGACTATCGGGATTGTCGGCACCGAAACCAGAAATCGACAGCATAATCAGTCGTGGATTGATTTCAGCCAGCGTCTCGTAATCGATCCCCAACCGCGCCATGACATCCGGCCGAAAGTTCTCAATGAGCACGTCCGCCTGCTTCACAAGCGACTTAACAATCAGCAGCCCTTTGGGATGTCTTAAGTCGACGGCAATATTCCGCTTCCCAGCGTTCTGCTGGTGATAGTAACCAGAGATATCGCCTCGCTTGGCGCCCCAGTGCCGGGTCACGTCCCCTTCCGGTGGCTCAAGTTTAACGACATCCGCTCCTAAGTCGCTGAGCATTCGTCCCGCGAAAGGCCCCGCTAGAACGCGCGATAGGTCAAGAACTTTAATCCCGGATAACGGATACGACATGCCCTACGCCTTGTCTAATGACGAGGAAGGCTTCCTCGACGCAAGATGGAAATTCTCTGTCATTTTTTCTCGCACCTGGCCTTGGCATTCGAAATACTGCCGGAACCCCCCGTTATAGTTACCATCCTGCCGGCGCTGTTCATTGCCTTCAAAGTTGTAGTAGCCGGGCGTGCATTCTTCCGACCGGTTGGTCTTACCGCGATGTTCAATGACCTGCCCGACCCACCACGCTTCAGCTGCGTCCGTTGCATCCAGTGTGTGATGTCCATTGCGGCGCACATAGTCGATGCATTCTGCAATATGGTCGCCCTGGGTCTGCAGCATATCAGTGAGGTTGAACTGGAACGACGCCTGATACCCGCCCATGATAAACAGATTGGGGAAACCCGCAGTATGAATCCCGAGCAGCGTCCGAATGCCATCCTTATACTTATCCTGCAAGTTGACGCCGCCCTGGCCCTTGATATCGTTATAGATACCGGTCTGTTGGACCTCGAAACCGGTGGCATAGATTAATAGATCCAATTCGTACTCGTGCCCATCAAAGACCGGTCCTTTGGCGCTGATCTCCGTAACCCCCTGACCCTTTGTATCGATTAGATGTACGTTCGGCAAATTAAAAGCGGGTAGATACTCGTTATGAAAGCACGGCCGCTTACACATAAACATATACCAAGGTTTGAGCGCATCAGCAGTTGTCTGATCCTCAACGATTTCATCAATCCGCCGATGAATGCGCATCATGTAATCGATATTCGCATTTTCCTGCTTTTTCAATTTTTCTTCAGGCGATGTCGCGCCTTTGCTCGCCCGTTTTTCGAGCGAATTTTCAACGGCTGCAAGTACTTTCGATCGCCTTTTTTTCTGCCACCCTGGTTCCAGCTTACGCGCCCAATTTGGATCCGTTGGCCAATCGTCCCGGACATCAATCGATGAGGGTGTCCGCTGAAACACATAGACCGCCTTTGCCGTCTTCGCCAGCTCGGGCACAATCTGTACGGCACTCGCGCCGGTCCCGATAATGCCGACAACCTTGTCTTTCAAGTGTTCCAGATTTTGTCCGGTGTACTGGTAGTCCCATCGAGACGTGTGGAAGGCGTGACCGCTAAAAGCCGTCATCCCCGAAATAGCCGATAGTTTCGGTTTCGCCAAGGTGCCGTTTGCGCAAATAACAAATTGTGCGCGCATCACATCTCCGCGATCAGTTTTGACGTGCCAAAGCGCCTCGGTCTCGTCCCAACGCGTCTCGGTAACGGTGGTGTTGAAGACCGCAAGGTCATAGAGATTGTACTTGTGGGCGATCGCCTGACAGTGACCGAAGATTTCAGGGCCCCGTGAATAATGATTGACCGGTACGTAGTCGAGCTCATCCAAAAGCGGCAAATAATCATAGCTCACAACATCACACGCAGCGCCTGGATATCGATTCCAGTACCAGGTGCCCCCGACATCTGACCCACGCTCCACAATGCGAACCCCTTTTATTCCCCGTTCTCGCAATCGTGCAGAGGTCAACAGCGCAGAAAAGCCCCCGCCAATCAACAACACTTCCACCTCATCGGTAATGGGCGCCCGGTCTGGCACGTCTGCCGCATAGGGGTCAACCGCATACTTTGATAAGTCGCCGCTCAACTCCGATATAAATTGATCCGTGCCGGGCGGACGATATCCCAAGCGCAGATTTCGCGCATCCCGGAACTTGGCTTTTATGTCATCGTAGTATTGCTGCGGTTGTTTTGGTCTAGGCATTGCAGGTCTTCACTTAGCAGTAGAGTGATCAAGAAACACCAACTGTCAGAGCATGTCAAACGGGCGGCTCTAGGGTTGGTTACGTTTTTGGCGCAAGCGGTCTCGGAAGCGGCGCATACCCCTTAACCAGCGCTCGTAGTCATTGGCTTTGTTGGCGAAATATTTTGCAACTTCCTTGTGGGGCAGCACTAAAAATTGCTCAGCGATAATTGCGTTGATGCAATCATCCGCGACGGTTTCAGGCGCCAGAACGCCGTCTTGGGCCGCCTGATTTGAGTTTGATTTCTGTGGGCTACGGCGACCAGACGGCTTGCCCAAGATATTGGTGCGGACAGCCTGTGGACACAACACTGAAACGCCAATACCTTGGTCGCCATATTGAATGGCAAGCCACTCAGCCAGTGCAACGGCGGCATGTTTGGACACCGCATAGGGGCCCGAATCCAGCTGCGTTAAGAGGCCTGCAGCCGACGCCGTATTGAGCAGGTAGCCTCGCCCTCGCGCTATCATTCCAGGGACCACGGCCCGCGCCGCGTTCAAGTGTGCCCAAAGGTGCACCTCCATCATGTCCCGCCACTGATCCGTATCGAGGTTTAGACCACCGCCCAGCGCATAGCCGGCATTTGAGACAAATAGATCGATCCCGCCGTGCGCCGCCTCAACGCGCGTCACCAGATCTTCAATCGCGGCCTGATCGGCAACATTCAAAATCTCGGCAGAGGCCTTCGAACCAATCAGGTTAGCCGTTTCGCGCGCGGCGTCTGCATCAATATCCGTACAAACCACAAATCGTGCACCGGCCGCCACAAGCCGGCAAGCCAACGCACGC
>JAFMIA010000144.1 GCA_017854255.1 Pseudomonadales bacterium | reverse complement strand
GGCGCGCAAATGTATCGCGCAGAACTGGCGACAAAAGACCCGATGCGCGCCGTTCTGGCCGATAACCCAGAGATTTACTTTGTGCCGCCGAAGCGTCGCCAGGAGTGGGGTCAGTGGGAATATAAGCCGGGGGCCTACTACGACACGACTCGGGGCTCGTTGCATCCGCATTGGCAAGGCCAGGACCTGCCGCGACCGACGAAAGACATTGCTCGATTGCGGTCGGACTTTCTTCGGTGGGGCTATTGCATGATCGAAGACGCCCTGTCTGAGGCGCAAGTGTCGCGGGTCCTAACAAGAGTGCTCGAACAAGCTGAAGGCGAGCGCCTTGCCGGAATCGCCCAGAGAACCCCCAGCGGCCAAAACATCAATTGCTGTGTAAACAAGGGGCGCTGTTTTGAAGGTCTTATTGCGCAGGACCCGGACGCGACCCAGGGCGGCCCGCTGATTGAGCAGCTTGTCACTGAAGCCCTTGGGGCGAACTGGGTGTCGACCTCGTTGATCGCCTCAATTGCCTTAAAAGGCGGCGTGCCCCAGGCGCTGCACCAAGACCAAGATATCGCCCTGGACTCAAAAAGTCCGCTCACCATCAATCTGCTGACGACCATTACGGCCGTGGATGAGCGTAATGGCGGCACCCTCGTAATTCCCGGTAGCCACAGGGTGTTGTCCGAGGCGTTGCGGGCGCAAGCACCGGTTGGCAAGTTACCGCCTGCGATTAACATCGATGCCCCAGCCGGTACAACGATTATCACCGACGGTCGGTTGCTGCATTCAACCGGTATCAATCATACGGATGCACCGCGGGTGGTCATGCTCAACGGCATGCAACATCCGCTGATACGACAGCAAGAAAATTGGATGTTGTCGGTCAGGCCCGAGGTGCTTGCCCGCGCTACCCCGAAGCTCCTGCAGCGCATGGGGTATCAGGCGACGAATGCGGCGCAGACGAATGAAGGCCACGGGTTTGGCGCTCAAGGTCTCGAAGGCGAGGCAGCCGGGGCAACCGTTGGGTTTCGGCTCGCTGCGGATCGAGGCGACTATCTGCGGGTCGGTGAGCTCGGACCCGATTCATCAGAGGCTGCGCTGCAGGCGCCTTTCACCTTGCGGGAGGTGGTCGCCGCGGCGAGATCCGGTGGACAAAGTGCGCCCGTGGGAATTGGGGGGATCAAAGCAAACCCTTAGCGATCATGGCGGAGCGCTTTTTTTAAAACACTTTAGGCCAGAGCAGTTGAGGCGCGATGAGCACGGTACGGGAACCCGCTTAGACTGCGCCTCGGCTCTGCTTTAAACGAATGGTTTTAGGTTCCTGTAACGATTGAGTGGTGACGAATGTCTTTAGCCGATAATAACCTTTCGCCAGCGGGTGAGGCCTATATTTGGGGGTTCCCGCTGGTCTCGGTGCACCGAACACGGTTAATGCTGTGCTCTCGGGTCGATAGCGGCTCGATGAATCATATCGATGATTTAGCGACCCCAAAGGATCGAGGGATCGTTGTGCCGAATAACGACACGCTCTACTCATCGGCCTGGTACGACCTACGCCATGGCGATTTAATGATTCGGGTGCCGCCTATGGATCATCCACAGCGGTACTGGAATGTCATGATTTTAGATGGGTACACCCACGTTGCCTATGTGTGTCGGCGGCATCACGGCACCCAGGGCGTCGAGGTGCGAGTCACCTTGGATC
Source organism: Pseudomonadales bacterium (assembly GCA_017854255.1). Taxonomy (GTDB): domain Bacteria; phylum Pseudomonadota; class Gammaproteobacteria; order Pseudomonadales; family Azotimanducaceae; genus UBA9926. The sequence continues at coordinate 2,053 of JAFMIA010000144.1, read as the reverse complement.
CGAGTCAGCCGCCAGCGAATGATGACAGTACAGTTGTCACGATTGGCACGCCAACGGCCTGGGTGATCATACGGGTTCTCGTTGAGTCGCCGGAGGATCTGGCTGCAGCGCGTCGCTTGCAGCGCCGTATCGAGGTGATTGCCCCTGAGGCGCACCCGCGCGCGCGAACCGAGCGCGTTGGTCGCGCCACAGAGATTGCCCAATCTGGCGCCGCAGTTTTTGAAGAGTTGCATCAGTACGCGAGGCTCGACCCGCCTGCCGCCTGGCACCCCAAGCTCTCAGCAGCGGCGCGCGCGATCATCGAGGATCCCACGTCGATTTCCATCGAGGACCGCATGGCCGGGGTCGAAGAGGGCGAGCGCCGGTTGCGAAGTCTCTCGGGGGCAGACATGGTTCGGCAGAACGGCTGGCGCACGGGCCGGCATGCAACAGGGTTCGAGGGCGATATTTTGAGGCGCGCGGCCGGTGCAAAATTTGGTTTGGGCGGGCATCAAGCCATCGAGAATCGCTCTTATATCGCAGAATGTGATGCCGCCGGACGCGCGCTTAATGGGGACCAGCCGCTCTACTTAAAATTTGAGGGCGGTCAGTTCCCGCCGTGTCGCGGCTTTTGGTCTCTAACGGCCTATGGCACCGATCTGTATTTGGTCGAAAATGAAATCGATCGGTGGTCGATGAGTGACCGCACCCCAGGGTTGGTGCACGCAGCCGACGGCAGTTTAACCATCGAGATCAGTGCGGCGCGACCCGGGAGCCCTGCAAACTGGCTGCCGGCGCCGAGCGGCCCGTATCTTTTAGGCCTGAGGGTTTATGAAGGCGAAGCGGCGGTCGTGACCTGCGATTGGTTTCCGCCGGCGCTTGATCCCCAGGGTTAAAGTGGGTCTAGTCGTGGGCGGTTCGGCACTTTACAAGGGGGCAGGGCTTTGGCCAGTCAGGCGCTGAAGCCGATAGAGGATGACCCGATGTGGACGAGACAAGGCTTTCGCTCCGAGCGAAGTCGTTGAGGAGACTATTTTGAACAAAAGATTGGATGCGAGCTTCCGGGTCGCACTGGCCTTAGTGCTACTTGTTTTATATTCGCCCAGTAGTTGGCCGGAATATACGCGAGACTATCTCGATCAGCATCCCATGCAGGTTGTCGACGCCAATGGGGTTGAAATTGCCTATCGACGCATTGGCCCAATAGACGCCGAGACCGCGGTCTTGGTTATGGGGCTCGGGGCCTCGCATACGGTGTGGGGTGATGCCTTCGTGCGCGGGATCATCGCGTCGGGGTTTCAAGTGTTGTTGATCGACAATCGGGACACTGGGGGATCAATTCGGTATGCCGAGACAGATAATCCTGTGCTCTGGTGGCAGTTGCTGAAATATCGCGTCGGCTTGCCGGTTTCGACAACCTATCGGTTAGACGATATGGCGGATGACGTCGTGCGGGTGATGGATGCGGTTGGGGTTGAAAAGGCGCATCTCATCGGCGCCTCTATGGGAGGCATGATTGCGCAAGTGGTCGCGGCAAATTACCCGGGGCGAACCCAAACGTTGGTGTCGATTATGTCATCCACCTGGGGTGACCATCTGCCAGAGCCCGGCAGAGAATCAGCAGCCGCCATTCGAGATATTGCCGATAACAAACAAGCGGTGCAGCAGCGCGCTGAGTTTATGCGTCGAATGGGGTTTCACAGGGAGGCGATTCCCAGGCAAGTGATGGCGATCTTGCGGGCGGGGGATCGGTCTGAGTCGGTATCGAGCATTAAGGCGCCGACCCTTGTTATCCATGGCCGAGATGACCGACTGTTGACCTTTGAGCACGGCGTGCACACCGCGGAGGTCATCCCGGGCGCTAAGCTGATTATTTATGATGGCATGGGCCACAATATCCCGGACGCGGTGCGTCCCGAGATGTTGCGTGAGATTGGCGTTTGGCTTACCGCCAACCCAATCCGGTCGAACCGATAGCGGGGTCCCCGGAAAGACGCTGAAAGCGTGTTCTGAGCGGTAAACTAGGGTGTCGGTAAGGTCACACGAGACAAAAAGCAAAAAGCAAAAAACCGCA
>JAFMIA010000057.1 GCA_017854255.1 Pseudomonadales bacterium | reverse complement strand
GCGATAAGGTCGACAGCCTGTCAAATCGCTGCGCAAAGGGTGCCGCGCGGCGCTGAACGAAGTCAGCCTCGTCGAGATCAGCAGGGCCGCGCTGGAAGGGATGGTGAAAGGCACCAGAAATGGGGGTGAAGATGACCTCCCAAAATAATAAGCCTAACAGTGCCGGGTACAAGTGATTCTCAATGTGCACGGCAATCCGCCCCTGCTCAGCAAAATGCGCAATCACCTGGTGCTCTACCCGCGTTACCGCGTCAAGGCTGAGGCTGAGGTGTTCAACGCGAATCGGTGTGGGCGTACTGGCCGCCTCCTCAGTGAGCGCTTCATGATGGGCGCCCAATACGCGTTCGGCATAGTGTCGCGCCTCAGGGTCATTAGACGTCTTGAGGATGGTTTTGCAGAGTGACAGTGCGGCGTCCGGCGCGGTTTTGATCTGCAGGCGCGCTTGCCGCATTAAGGCCAGGGCGAGATCAGATTTTTGATAACAACGCAGCGCCTCGTTGGCCAGACCGCTCCGCTCATGAATCCGTCCCAAGCTTAAGTGAAGCTTGTTTAAGGCGCGCATCACGAGGGGGTGTTCACTTGCGTCGGGCACCATCTCGGTAAGATTGGTCAGCGCCGTGATGAACTGGATTTGTCCGGCCGAATCCGGGACTCGTTTGAGGTTTAGACTGTCTCGTTCCAAGGTTTTAGCCCATTGTCGAAACATCCCAATGAGACGCAGCAGGTCTAGATCATCCCGAGCCGTAAACGCAGGGCTTAGGCTTAAATCAACCGGCTCAAACTGCTGGAGACCCAAATCGCTCAAAACAAACTCGCTCAGATCTTGATATTCATTCCCAAAGAACAGGTGTTGGCACAGTGCCATAAGCGTTTGCTCGCGCACACACACGATTTCAAGATCGGGTAATTCGACGCCCGTTTCCGCTATACGCTGCTCGATTTGAACGCGTGAGGCATTGCTAAGCCCTAAGGGGGTCAAAACAGAGAGCTGTTTGAGTTCTTTGACCGTCCGCAAGCTGAGGCACAGGTCCTGACGGACGCCGCCGATGGGCTGTAAAAATCCTGCGGCGATCAATTTTTTAACGGCCGCAACAAGCGCTGGTATCTCCGGGTAGTTCAGCTTATCAACCCGAAAGTAAGCCCCCTTGCGTTGTAAAAGACGCGTGTACAATGCGCGCGCTGGTTTGGGCAAGGCTTGAAAGGCCTGAAGGCGTTCCAGCTCAGCGTCCTTTAACACCTGCTCGTATCGCTTTGAAACAAACGCGAGCAGGTAGTCTAAGTAGTCTAGATAATAAAATGGATTAAGTTTGGGATCGGTCGAAAACGGCTGCATCACGTCATCTTAAGCTGTATTTATATACAGTAAAAGCGCAATCGAGGACGATGCTCGGAACCGCAATTCAAGGCGTTGTGTCAAACCCATATCGCTTCATCTTGTTCTTCCAACGACCCGACCGAAAACGATGGGAGAGCATCAGGGCTTTGATGAGATAGTCCCCTAAGAGTGCCGCAAAGATCCAAGTCACGGACAATCCTAAATAGGTGAACAGCGCTGCTAAGCCAACGCGAACACCAATCAGGCCAACCATGGTGGCGAGTAAGGGATAGCGGGTATCGCCTGCGCCTCTTAAACAGCCGCTCAGTGTAAATTCGATGCCCATCAAGGGCTGGGCGAATCCAAGAATGTAGATGAAGATCACGGTGTAATGAATCACCTCGGCATCATCAATCAAATAACTCGAGATTTCCCGAGCAAAAAACATGATCACCATCGATAACGACATCATGCTAATGATGGCCAACCGGGTTGCGCGCCAACCCTGTTTGGCTGCTGCCTCGGGCTGTTGCGCGCCGAGGTACTGTCCAACCAGCGTCGCGCCAGCGATGGAAAAACCAAAGCCAACAACAAAGGACAGACTTAGAATCTGCACGCCGATGCCGTAGGCTGCGTAAGGGGCTGTGCCGTAGTAAGCCACGAGCCATAGGAATCCAATAAAGCCCAACTGGAAGATAAACTGCTCAACCGCCGCCGGGTAGCCGATTTGATAGAGCTGCTTCACGCGGGCAAGGGTGATCGAGCCAACGCCGCCCGCCTGGATCCTGAGTTGCTTACCGTAGAGGGCAAGCAGCAGGACGACGGCGGCAACGGTAAAGGATAACCCGCTGGCAAGTGCCGCCCCGCTGGTGCCCATTTTCGGCAAGCCAAAATGACCGAATACGAGCGCATACACCAAGAAAACGTTGACGATATTCATCAGCACGCCAATCCACAAAGGGGTTTTAGCATCGCCAGATGCGCGAAGGGCCGCACCCAATATCATGTTAATGGCAAAGCTAACGTTGAAGATGGCCAAGATTTGGATGAACTCAGCGGCGAGACGAGTTGTTGCCTCATTCAGGCCGAAAACGCTCGCGATATCATAGGCGAACACAATACAGGGGAGTGTCAGTGTTAAAGCCACGCCATTGCCAACCCAAAGCGAGGCGCTGGTGACCCGGGCAGCCTCGGCATAGTTTTTAGCGCCCCAAGCACGCGCTACCATAGCCGTCGTCCCGGCGGATATGGCCATTAAAATGGCTTGGATGGCAAAAAATAACCGATGGCCTGTGGTGACTGCGGCGACCGCTTCAGAGCCGAGGCTGCCAACGATTTTGATGCTGATAATGCCGATAATGGAAAACAACAGGTTTCCAAGGATGGAAGGCCAAGCCAGTTCCCAGATTTTAAGTTGGATTTCGGGTGGCGCGGTTGTGCTTGCTTCGCCTTCTTGGGGCGGTTGCGCAGTGGACATGTTGGCAATCCGATCGTTCAACGAAAGTGTCGATGAAAGATCCATAATTGAGTGAACGGTCAGGCCAGCGAAGATACAGGATCAAATGCGATGGGTAAAGGGTGGCGAGGGACGACCCTCTAATTAGGTTATGTCTACCCAGAGCGTTCTAACGGGTTGGGTCGGGTTGCAGGGTTGGGAACGTCACTGAAAAGCTCGCGCCCTGCCCCGGTCTGGATACGAGCTTAATACGACCCTGGTAGCGTTCGACAACGTGTTTCACAATCGATAAACCCAGGCCCGTGCCCCCTTTATTACGAGAGCGTGCAGGATCGACTCGATAAAAACGTTCAAAAATTTTGTCGTGTTCTTCTGCTGGTATGCCAACACCTTGATCCGTTACATTGAACCGGATCAATCCTTCCCCATTCATCGCGAGCGTCAAGGAGACCGTGCCGCCATGATCGCTATATTTAATAGCATTATCGATTAGGTTTGAGAGCATGAGCGCAAGGTCATCCGCGCGCCCCTGAATGCGGTGCTGTTGGCAATCGGGGCTCGTCTCGTAAATCAGTTGGACTTGCTTGATTTCAGCATCGGTTATTTTTGTAAGATAAACTTGCTGCACGACGTCGCTCAGAACCAGCGTTTTATCCGAGTCAGGGCTGTAGCCTGTGTCCAATCGAGACAACTGCAATAAGTCTTGGACGATTGAGGCCAGTCGATGAATCTGTTGCTGGCTTCGGACTAAAAAAGATCTGCGGGTCTCTGTCGGCATCTCAGTATCATCGATTACCGTGTCAACAAATCCGCGCAGTGCCGAAATCGGCGTTTTAAGTTCATGCGAGGCATTGGCAACGAAGTCGGTTCGTACCCGTTCTAACCGCTGCAGTTCCGTGGTGTCCCGCAGTACCAAGATCATCCCTTCGACTGACGCGTCACCTAAGCGCAACCCTGAAACCTCGATTCGGCGCCCACCGAGGGTCATCGTCTGGAATTGGGGGCCGGTCGCTGTAAAGCCTGCCGTCACGATCTCTCCGAGATCTCGGGCAATTGAAAGGCTTTGAAACGGTTTGTTGAGGACACTCGATTGTTCAAGATTCAAAATAGTCGCAGCCGACCGATTCATCTGGATGACGGCCTGGTCAGCGTTGAGCGCAATGATGCCTTCTGTCATGCCTTGTAAGACCACGGTCAGTTCGTTTTGACGAGCCGCGACTTCCTCTATTTTAGCTTGGGTACCCGCCGCGAGTTTATTCAGCGCCCGCGCAAGACTGCCAAGCTCGTTGGCATGCCCCTCGTCAAGTCTAAGACTAAACTCCCCGCTGGCCATCAGCGCCGAGGCTTGGGTCATGCGGAGCACCGGCAGCACGATTCTGCGCGCAAAATATAAGCCAATGAGAATCGCGATAAAGGTAAAAGCCCCCGTAAGGAGATTTACCTGCAAGCGCATTGCATTAACCTTTTGCTCGATACTGGTCAGCGGCGTACTGACTCGGACATAGCCAGTCGGCGCGTCCGGAGACCCCAATGCTAAGGCGACATACAGCATGTCTTGTTCCAGGGTTGTGCTGTAACGCTGGGCAATCCCAAGCCCGATCGCGGAGGTGGTTGGCGCACTGGCCGCAATAATCTCGGGGCGCTTCAAGTGATTTTCCATCAACCTCGCATCCTCACGATTGTCACTGAGCACCGTGCCATCGGGGCCCAGAATCGTTATGCGTTGCTCAGACTGAATCACCGGCAGCGCAGCCTCTTGAAGGATCAGGGGGTTATAGAATTGTTTGAGGAGCTGGACTTGATGGGCTAGAGATTCTTCAATTGCAGCTCGAGCATCCGATGCGACCTGCTGAGCAGCAAAATAACCGATACTGAGCGCAGAAATGAGGACCAGTGCGCACAGTAATCCCCAGACCTGCCAAAGCAGCTTCGATTGATAAATCTTAGGATCAGCTTCGGTCGGCAAACCGGTACCCTACCCCTCGCACGGTTTCGATCAGGCCCGTTTGTACGCCTAATTTCTTTCGAACCGAGCGAATATGGACATCGATGTTGCGATCGACAACGACAACGGCATCCCCCACAACGCGATTTAATAATTGTTCTCTTGAAAAAGCCCGACCTGGTTGGCTCGCGAGGACCATGAGCAGCTTGAATTCGGTTGCCGTGAGTTTTAGGGCGACGCCCTGTAGGCTGGCCTGATGCCGGTCAATATCAATGATCAGATCGCCGTGACGGATTTGATCTTGCCCTTGCTCTTGCCCTTGAGATTCTTGGGCAGTCGCACGCCTTAGAAGGGCTTTCACACGGGCAAGGAGTTCCCGTGGACTAAAAGGCTTTGGCATATAGTCGTCCGCGCCGAGCCCTAAACCAATCACGACATCTGATTCTTCTTCTTTCGCAGACAAAATAATAATGGGTAACGCTTTGGTTTTCGCCGCAGCTCGCAGCTGCTGACAAATCGTGAGGCCATCAATACCGGGTAGCATGATATCGAGAATGACCAGATCTGGGTTTTTGGCTTGAATTAAGGATAAACCTTGATCGCCCCGGCTGGCTGTTAAAACGTCATAGCCTTCCCGTTTGAGGTTATAGGTAATGATGTCTTGAATATCGGTTTCGTCCTCAACAACAACAATCAAAGGCTTGGACATGAGGACCCTTTCCGTAAATTAAAGTGCGTTAACTGGAGTGAAGTTTTTGGAAAACCAATGAGGCATTGGTGCCGCCAAAGCCAAAGCTGTTAGACATTACGGTGGTGAGCCCAGCCTGATCAATCCGCTCGGTCACAATCGGCGCGAAGGCAAGGTCTGGGTCAAGGGTTGTGATATTGGCTGAAGCGCAAATAAAGTCGTGCTCTAGCATTAGCAGTGAGTAGATTGCTTCGTGTGCGCCGGCGGCGCCAAGAGAATGCCCGCTCAGGGATTTTGTTGAGCTGATTTTGGGCATTGATTCGCCAAATAGGCGCTGCACTGCGGCAATTTCAGAAGGATCTCCAGCGGGTGTGCTGGTGCCATGGGCGTTAATGTAATCAATCGGTTCATCGATCCCGTCCATTGCGATCCGCATTGCGCGCTCACCGCCTTGGCCCGATGGTGCAACCATATCAAAACCATCGGAGGTGGCGGCATAGCCTTTCACTTCAGCATAAATTTTGGCGCCACGCGCTTTGGCATGCTCAAGCTCTTCGACAATGACAAAGCCCGCGCCGCCCGCGATCACAAAGCCATCCCGGTCAGCATCGAAGGCTCGGGAGGCTGTTTCAGGGGCTTGGTTTCGCTTGGTCGACAGAGCCCCCATTGCATCGAACAAGGCACTCATTGACCAGTGTTCTTCCTCTCCGCCGCCAGCGAAAACGATATCCTGTTTACCGAGTTGAATTTGCTCGAGGGCATGACCAATGCAGTGCGCGCTGGTCGAGCAGGCGCTCGTGATTGAATAATTGATGCCCTTGATTGAAAAAGCAGTCGCCAGGCAGGCGCTGACCGTTGAACTCATGGTGCGGGTGACCCGATAAGGTCCGACTCGTTTAAGCCCTTTTTCTCTCAGAATATCGGCTGATTCAATCAAATTCGAAGAGCTGGCGCCGCCAGAGCCGGCGACAATACCGGTTCGCTCGTTGGAGATGTCATCGGACTCAAGACCAGAATCTACCAGGGCTTCTTTGAGCGCAATATAGGAAAACGCGGCGGCATCGCCCATGAATCGCCGCAGTTTACGATCGATTAACGCCTCTTGATCGATTTCGATGCTACCCGCGATGTGAGACCGAAGGCCCATTTCTTCATACAGCGGTTGGTATTGAATGCCAGACCGGGTGGCTTGAAGTGCGGCGAGCGTTTCTGGAACGGAGTTACCGAGTGGTGAGACAATGCCCATTCCTGTAATCACAGCTCTTTTCATAACGCTTCGCTCCTATAAGTTCTGGTCGACGACTTGGGGTGGTCGACAACCTGTCTCGCTTGATGCCGCATGCTTACTTAAAATCATCCAACGATGTAAACAACCCAACTTTGATGCTTTCGGCGGTATAGATCGGTTTGTCATCAACCAAAACAGTGCAATCCGCGATACCCAAAACGGTTTTGCCTTCTCGAATTCGAGTTACGTCAATTTCATAACGAACCAGTTTATTGGTGGGTAATACCTGGCCTCTAAACGCGACCTTGCCGCACCCTAAGGCTCGTCCTAATCCAGGGTTGCCTTTCCACGCTAAAAAGAACCCTAACAGCTGCCACAGGGCATCAAGGCCAAGGCAACCCGGCATAACCGGGTCATTCACAAAATGGCAGTCAAAAAACCAAAGATCAGGATTGATATCGAGTTCAGCGATAATCTGACCTTTACCCGCCTTACCACCCTCTTTCGTAATCGATGTGATGCGGTCAACCATCAGCATCTCATCAATCGGAAGATGGGCGCCGCCAGGGCCAAACATATTGCCATGACCGCATTCAAGCAGGTCTTCTTTGTTGAATTGAGTAAGATGACTGACATCAAGCATAGGCGGTCCCGGTATGGCTCGAATATCTGAGCGCTTATCAATGAGGGGCGCAGTATAGCATCGCGCTTAGAGAATAAAACTTTGACATATTGGGGAGAATCTGGAAATTTGCGCTAGTTAAACGTGTGTTAGTCCCTGCCAATCATCATTATGGAAATAGAATATGACCGAGATTAGCCCGCTGTCCGTGGTGCATCCCGACGCCAAAATCGGATCAGATTGCGTAATAGGCCCGTTTTGCACGATTGGAGCACATGTTGAAATTGGCGCCCGCACTTGTCTCAAGAGTCACGTGATGGTTGATGGGCATACAAGCATTGGGGAGGATTGCATGGTTTATCCCTTTGTGACCCTGGGCATAGATTCTCAGGATCAAAAACACAGTAAAGGATCTGTGTCCTACACCCGAATCGGCGATCGAAATACCCTACGTGAATTTGTTTCGGTACACAGCGGCACCGAAGTGGGTAGCGTGACAGCAATTGGCAATGATTGCGCCCTGCTTGCTCAGGCGCATGTCGCGCATAATTGCCAGGTCGGAAACCATGTCGTGATGAGTCATAGCGCGACCCTAGCGGGTCATGTCGTCGTAGGTGATCATGCCAATATTGGCGGTTTGGCCGCGGTGCACCAATTTTGTCAAATTGGTCCGGTCGCGATGGTTGCCGGGATGGCGCGTGTGGTGCAAGACGTCTTGCCTTACACCATTGCCGAGGGCTTTCCTGCCCATATGCGGGTTGTGAACAAAGTTGGGCTAGAACGCGCCGGGTTTTCGGCGCAGAAGATAAAAGAAATCCGAAAGGCCTTCAGAATCCTGTTTACGCGTGATCTTCGTTTGGAAGAAGCGGTTGCTGAAGTGCGGAAAGAGATCGGTGAATCCGATGAGATCAAAACCATGCTGGACGCCATTGAGCGCTCGCAACGGGGACTCGCGCGGCCCGATTCCGCAACCTTTGAAATGAATGTCGGCTAAATGTTCATCGACGCGAGCCTCATCCGAGGTTCGCTTACAATAAAGCGATCAGGGAGACGGTTTTGATTAAAGCAGTTCTATGGGATTTTGGGGGCGTTTTAACGTCAAGCCCGTTTGAGGCATTCACTCAGTATGAGCAAGCCAATGGCTTGCCAGTCGACTTTATTCGATCAATCAATGCGACCAATCCTGATACCAATGCTTGGGCGCAATTTGAGAGCAACCAGATGTCCGTCCAGGCCTTTGATGCGGCTTTTGCAGCAGAATCAGAAGCACGCGGACATTTAATCCGCGGTCAATCCGTACTGGCCTTGCTGTCTGGTGATATTCGGCCGCGGATGGTGCAGGCCCTTAAACAGATCAAGCAAACCCATGCGGTCGGCTGTATCACCAATAATGTTAAAAGCGGTCAAGGCGCTGGGATGGCGCGCTCCGAGTCTAAGGCCCGAGCCGTCGCTGAGGTCATGGCGCTGTTCGATACGGTAATCGAGTCAAGCTTGGTGGGCATTCGTAAGCCCAATCCTGAGATCTACCTAATGGCCTGTCGAGCCCTGTCGATTGACCCAACGCAAGCGCTATTCATTGATGACCTTGGGATTAACTTAAAGCCCGCGAAAGCGCTCGGTATGACGACGATCAAGGTGTTAAATGAGGCCCAAGCCTTACAGGATTTGAGCGCGGCGCTCGGTTTAGCGCTGCCCAGCCAGGCCTGACAAAATAGCATCTCACAGCTTTGATCGGCCTTACCGATCAAAGTGCGATGATGTTCGCACCTTCGGCCACCTCTGAGGCCAGCAGTATGGGTTCTATACCCGTTTGCTGCCGGTACGCCCTCGTAACCCAGGCTTGGTGCCCTTCAAGGTGCTCAACGGGTACAAGGCTGATGGCGCAGCCGCCAAAACCCGCGCCAGTCATCCGGGCGCCCAACGCCAAACCCGAGTCTCGGCTTAACTGGGTGATTAGATCCAGTTCAGGGCAGCTCACGTCGTATTCGACGGATAACGATTGATGGCTTTCATTCATTAAATGACCCAGAACACCCATGTCCTCTTTTTCGAGCGCAAGTGCGGCCTGGACAACCCGCGCTTGCTCAGAAAAAATGTGGCGCGCACGGTGCTTCAGCGGATCAGAGGCAAGTAAGGCTAAGACCTTGGCCATTTGATCGTCCGGTAAGGTTGCAAGCCCTGCATAACGGCTTGTTATATCGGTTGAATCGCGGTTAGCAATGAGCGTCTCTATCGCGCCGACTTCCGCGACCCGCTGCGCATAACCCGATGCGGCTAAGGTTCTGGGCACGCCCGTGTCCATAATGACGAGTCGATGGGTCTCTGGGATGGCTTGCAAAGGCTGGAACTTGAGGGTGCGACAATCAAGCGTCATCAAGCCGCCCAGTAAAACACTCGCCGGATCCATGATCCCCGAGGGCACGCCAACAAATTCATTTTCGACTTGCTGACACAATAACGCCAAGGTTAACCGCTGGCTGACATCGCGCGACTCGATCCGCGCGCCGGTTAGCGCATGATGATTCACGAGCGCTAAGAGCCCTAAGAAGGAAGCAGAACTCGATAAGCCGCCGGCATTGAGGTCTGAGGTCACCAAGAGATCGAAACCACAGCCTGCTTGCCGATGCGCGCCCAGGTTCAGAATGCCCTGAACATAGTCTTCCCAAGTGCCTTTCGGCGGTTGCAGCACATCATGGGGGTTAAAGCTGGTGAGCGCATCAAAGCGCGCACTGTATATCCGGATTTGGGATGTGCCATTAAATCGATACCAACCCTGCGTGCTTTGCGCAATGGCCATTGGCATAACCAGGCCACCGCAATAATCAATGTGTTCCCCAATAAGGTTAATTCGCCCAGGGCATCGCACGGCAAAGCTGGGCTTCGCGTTGAATAAATGCTCAAACTGCGCTTGCGCGATCGCCTCGTCAATCATAATGCCTGTTTTTTTCCTGTGCTGCGTGATGGGTTGTGGTTTGAGGATCGATGGCGATAGGTTGCGAGGGTTTTATAAAGACCTCCGCATGTCGATGAAGCGCCCCACTGCTAGATTCACTGGGTAAAGACTCACCCACCCACAAGGGCGCGCGGATATTACCCAGCCGCTATTTTCTCAATAAAATGCAGCTCGGCGTCGGCTGAAAAATCCGCTAAAAACGGTTCCTGCACAATCTCCCCATCGATCACCAATGCCAATGGGGTGAGCACTTCTTGCGTTAACTGCGGCAACCTTTGGGTTAACTCTTCGAGCAACGCGCGGTAATTTTGAGCGGCCACCGTCAGATTGGCACAACCCGCATGCTTTTCGAGCGAAGCGTTGAAGCACACGAGTGCCATATCCGGCCTAATGCGCCGCCATCAGCAGTTTTAAAATTTTGGGCGGTGAACACGGTAGCGAACTGATCGGTTGACCGATGGCTTCAGCGACGGCCGTTCCAACCGCGGCAAGCGGTGGAATAATCCCCGTTTCACCGACGCCGCGAACGCCAAAAGGGTGAAAACTATTGGGCACCTCAACAATGATGGCCTCGATCTCGGGCAGGTCTGAAGCCAGCGGGATCCGATAGTCAAGGAACCCAGCATTTTCCATGATGCCATCCTTGCTGTAGACGTATTCTTCATTCAAAGCCCAACCGATGCCCTGCACCGCCCCGCCTTGAAATTGGCCCTCAACATAACTGGGATGAATGGCCTTGCCGGCGTCTTGGATAGCCGTATAGCGCACGACATCGGTCTTGCCCGTTTCTTTATCTACTTTGATGTCGCAGATATGGACCGCGAAGCTAGGGCCCGCGCCGCGCGCGTTGATATTGGCGCGGCCCGAGATTTGACCACCCGTTTTTTCAGCTGACGCGCAAATCTCCGCGAGGGTTAACTGATCCTCGCCTGACAGGTTATGGGCAACGCCATCTGTAAAGTCGACCTGCTCGGCCGTGACATTCCACATGGCCGCCGCGCGCGCTTTGAGTTGTTCAACAATGTCTTCGGCTGCTTCAACGACGGCCATGCCAGTGGCAAAGGTCGTCCGGCTGCCCCCCGTGGTCTGGTTGTAGGCGACGTGTTCGGTATCGGCCACGATTGGATTGAGGCTTGAGGGCGCGACGCCCAATATTTCTGCCGCCATCATTTGCATCGACGCGCGCGATCCGCCGATGTCGGGGGACCCCTCGATGATGGTGCCCGTGCCATCGGGATTCAGATTGATAATCACGCTGGACTGCCCGCCAATGTTGAACCAAAAACCAGCAGCTAGGCCGCGGCCAACGTTTTCCGGAATCGGGGCATTGTAATGGGGTGATGATTTTGCCGCTTCAAGGCAGGCCACCAGGCCAACGACTTTTAATTTTGGTCCGTAAATGGTCTGCGTGCCCTCTTTCGCGGCATTCTTGAGGCGGAATTCAATGGGGTCCATACCGATTTTCTTAGCCAGTTCATTAACCGCCATTTCGGCTGCGAATTCCGACTGAGGCGCGCCTGGCGCGCGGTAAGCCGCAACCTTGGGCTTGTTCACGACGACATCAAAGCCTTCTACATACAGGTTCTCAACATCATAAGGCGTAAAGACTGTCATGCAGCCCGGGCCCATGGGTGAGCCTTGGAATGCGCCGGCTTCGTAATGCAAGGTCGCCTGCATCGCGGTGATCGTGCCGTCCATCTTAGCGCCGATCTTGATCCTGCTTTGACTGGCTGATGCGGGTCCTGAGGCCCTGAAAACATCCCCTCGCGACATTTCCATCTTGACGGGTCTGCCTGATTTCTTTGACAAAATGAGCGCAACCGGTTCTAAGTAGACGGTTGTTTTACCGCCAAACCCGCCGCCAATCTCGCTTGCTACGACTTTGATCTGTCCAAGTTCCAGATTCATCAACTGAGCAACCCGTGCCCGAACATCAAAGTGACCCTGGGTTGGGCACCAAATCATAGAAGGCCCGTTGTCGTTAAAGACAACCGTGGTTGCGTGCGGCTCGATATAACCTTGGTGAACCGTGGGCGTGTCATAAGCGCGTTCAACAATGACGTCAGCCGCCGCAAAGCCTGCTTCAATGTCACCTTTTTTAAGCTCCATGCGCGCCGAAACATTAGACGCCTCGGTGGCGGGTTCTGCTAACCCTTGGGTCATCATGGTCTCGTGCAAAATGGGCGCGTCGGCGCTGATGGCATCATTGATGTTGAGGACAGGGGTTAACACTTCGTATTCAACATCGATCAAATCAAGAGCTGCGATGGCCGCAGCCTGTGAGCGTGCGGCAATCGCCGCAACCGCATGACCGTGATACAACACTTTTTGATTCGCAAAAATATTGCAAGCGGTATCCATCAGATCCTTGCGCTGGCTGCCGTTACGTTGTGCTGCTGCATTGACCGAGGGGAAATCTTCGAAGGTCGCAATGGCTAAGACGTCGGGGCTGGCCTGTGCGCGGCTGACATCGAGTTTTTTGATGTTCGCATGCGCGTGAGGACTCCGCAGAATGGCGCCCCAAATCATGCCCGGCAAGCTGAGGTCTGCGCCATAATTGGCTTTCCCGGTGACTTTATCGAATCCGTCAGGCCGAATCGTTCTTTGGCCGATATGTTTAAACTCGCGTGCTTCGCTCATCTTAAGCTCCTTGGCGCATGGTCGCGGCAGCGTCCATGACGGCTTTAATAATTTTGTCGTAGCCCGTGCAACGGCAGAGATTCCCAGCCAAGAAATAGCGGGCTTCTTCTTCGGTTGGGCTTGGGTTTTCTTCAAGTAATGCTTTGGTCGAGACAATCAAACCGGGCGTGCAGATGCCGCATTGCAGTGCCGCATGCTCTAGGAATTTTTCCTGGATCACGTGCAGCTGATCATGGGCTGCAACGCCTTCAACTGTTTCGATTGCAGCGTCTTGGGCTTCAACCCCGAGCACTAAGCACGCGCAAACCAATTCGCCGTCTAAAATCACAGAACAAGCACCACAGTCGCCGGAGCCGCATCCTTCTTTCGTTCCCGTCATCCCGAGATCGTTGCGCAGCACCTGTAACAAAGTCTGCGAGGGATCACATAAAAACTCGACCGAGTCGCCATTAATCGTGGTTGAAATGTGGCTTTTCATTAAACTGCTCCTACACGGTTGGCGGCGATTTTCGCGGCTCGCTTGGTGAGCACGCCCACAACATGCCGCCTGAATTCAACGGTGCCCCGTCGATCTGAAATGGGATTGGCGGCCTGGCTGGACGCTGCTGCTGCTGCGTGCAGCGCATCATCATCCAATTTCGTGCCGATCAAGGCCTCGGCTGCGCTCGGCACTAAAATCGCCGTGGGCGCAACGGCGCCGATGGCGACACGGGCATTGCTACAAACACCGTCGTCGTCGAGGGTCACGCTAACAGCGGCGCCGGCAACCGCAATATCCATTTCGGTTCTTGGAATAAAGCGCAGGTAGGCGTCGCTCGTCCGCGCCGCCGGTTTTGGCACTTCGATCGCGACCAATAACTCATCGCTCGCCAGGCACTGTTTGCCGACACCGGTCAGGAAGTCTTCAACGTTGACCCGCCGCGTGCCATTAGGGCCTTGAATTAAGCAGACCGCTCGATTCACGATCAGCGCTGGAATGGTATCTGCCGCCGGCGAGGCGTTGCAGAGATTGCCGCCAAGACTGGCGCGCCCTTGCACTTGGGTCGAGCCAATCAAGTAGGCGGCTTCGACCAAACCGGGAAACACGGCTTGAATATCTTGACGCTTGGTGAATTGTGAGCAGCTCATTGACGGCCCCAAGCGAAGGTGATCGTCGGACCAATCTGCGGCGCGCATACCAGGTATTTTTTTGACATCCACCACCAAGCGCTCGTCTTGGGTGAGGCCCTGCATTTGAATAATCAAATCTGTGCCGCCAGACAGCACCTTAACCGGCTGACGCGCCGTTGATAACAGCTGGACGGCCTCTTCTAGCGAGTCGGGCGCGTGATAGGTTAGCGCAACCATAATGTCTCCAAAGAATCTAAATTAGAAAATGCGTTATATCACGGGGCAGGCGGGGTTGCATCTCAGCAAAGCGGACTTTCCCAAAAAACATTCGGATCACTTTGGGCTGTGCCCTAGTTTAAAGATGCTAGCCACTGGATGATAACGGCTATCAGTCCGCCCAATACCATGATGAGCGTTGGCAGTTCGCTGATGAGTGTCCCGAGTCCACGACTGCCTGGATCTCGCACATAACTTATCGCGTACATCAGCCGCCCAATAAGATAAACCAGACCCAATGCCGCGGCATAGTATTGACCGACATAGTACCCAAACAACCAGAGCGCCGGCAGGAAGACAATGAGCTTTTCGAGCGTGTTGTAGTGGACTCGAAACCACCGTTCAAAGTGTTCGTCACCGGTGGTTTGTGGCGCTTTGACGCCATATTTTCCGCGAGCTCGACCGACCAGGCCGCCCAGGATCCAAAACTGAAAGATTGCTAAAAGCGTGACAGCGCTGACGAGTTCCATGAAATATCCTTTTCAAATTGTGCAGGTATTGAAGACCGTTTTGAGGCGTATGATCAGTACGCTTATCCGTTTTAAGTCTTATCCGACGCCTTGTCTACGTTAACAGGCCGTCGATGATACACCGAAACCGGCCTGGGGACGGGATCGGATCATTGCGGCTAATCTGCAATAACAGCCTAGCGCCCGCGCCCTATATTGAGAAAGCCATCCTAGCGGCCGCCGCGGTGTTTTAAGGACCTCTAGTGCTTGCGGGCGAGATTTTGGCAGAACCATTTTGGCTACCCAATGAAATCGGTTGGCTCGCTTGGCCTTCAGATCGAAGGGTTCGTCATTTTGTTGCGGCCTGCTACGGCATCTTGTTGTAAACTGGCGGCTGCAATCGTGATTTCCATACCACCCTGCGCTATTGACGGCGATTGCGTTTGTTCCAATCAAGAATCTTGCATCCAGAGGCTCGCATTATGATCACCATTCGCTCCGCGACGTCAGCCGATACTGACGCCATTGCCCGGTTTAATCTTGCGATGGCGCTCGAAACGGAAGACAAACATCTCGACGCTGCCGTGTTGCATCGCGGCGTCACCCGAATGCAGGCCAGCCCAGAACTTGGGTTTTACTTGGTCGCCTGCCGGGACGACGATGTCGTTGGCTGCTTGGGGGTAACGTTTGAATGGAGCGACTGGCGATCAGGGTTGTTCTGGTGGATACAAAGTGTCTATGTTGATCCGGACCATCGTGGGCAAGGCGCTTTTTCTGGTCTGTTTGCAGAGACCCATCGTCTTGCTATGGCGGCAGATGAGGTGATCGGGATCAGGCTCTATGCTGAGCGGGAAAACGAGCGCGCGCTTCGCACTTATCATCGTCTTGGCATGCACACGACAGACTATCGTTTGTTGGAAATTGCGTTGCCGATTGATCCGGCAGCGCCGGCATGAATCTGTCAGAGTATGCGCTCAACCCTGCCCTTTATGACGAGCTGTTAACCGCGTCAGGTCGAGCTCGGCCGGGGCTTGCGCCACTATCTAATTTTTTGCGGCGCGCGAGTCCCCATACCCTTGCCCTAAAGCGGGATGCTGCGGATCTTGCAATTAAAACCCTTGGCATTAGCTTCACCGTTTATAGCGAAGGCGCCAATATTGATCGCCAATGGCCCTTCGATATCATCCCTCGGTTGATCCAGGCCGAAGAATGGCGCCGAATCGAGACGGGTCTTAAGCAACGGCTAAGCGCACTCAACCTGTTTATAACGGATGTTTATAACGGCCAACAAATCGTCAAAGACGGCATCATCCCGGCGGACATTCTGTCGTCGTCTAAGGATTACCGGCCTGAGTGCGAGGGCATGCGACCCAAATTTGATGTTTGGGCGCACATCTGCGGGACCGATTTGATTCGAGACAAAGATGGCTGTATGTATGTTTTGGAGGACAACTTGCGCGTGCCGTCTGGGGTCTCGTACATGCTTGAAAACCGGAACATCAGTAAGCGTATTTTACCAGAGCTGATTGAGCGCAATCAGGTCTTGCCGATGGACGACTACCCTTCGCGCTTATTCGATATGCTGTGCAGCTTGTCACCCCGCCCGATTAAGTCTCCGGAAGTCGTTTTGCTAACCCCAGGCATTTTTAATTCGGCCTATTTCGAGCATGCGTTTCTCGCGCAACGGATGGGGGTGGAACTGGTTGAGGGGCCAGATTTGATGGTCGACACAGACGACTGCGTGTATATGAAAACGGTTCAAGGCCGAAGTCGAGTTGATGTCATCTACCGTAGGATCGATGATCAATATTTAGACCCGGAGGCCTTTCGAGCAGATTCGATGCTCGGCGTGCCTGGGCTGATGCGAGCTTGGCGAGCCGGCAATGTGGCGCTGGCCAATGCGCCGGGCGTGGGGGTTGCGGATGATAAAGTGGTTTACACCTACGTTCCTGACATGATCCGTTATTATCTCAATGAAGCACCCCTTCTGCCCAATGTCCCCAGTTACCTGTGCTCCAATCCGGAGGAACGCGCTTTCGTTTTAAATAACTTACCGGACTTGGTCGTGAAACCCGCGAATGAATCCGGCGGCTATGGCATGTACATCGGGCCGCGCGAGACCAAACGGTCGACTCGGGAAATTAAACAGAAAATCGAAGCCAACCCTCGCAATTATATGGCCCAACCGATTATCAGCTTATCGACGGTACCCACGCTGATTGGCGATAATCTTGAGGCCCGTCACGTTGACTTGCGACCGTTCATTCTTCAAGCCAAAGACAGCTATGTCACGGCGGGCGGTTTAACCCGAGTTGCCTTGGTCAAAGGCTCTCTTGTTGTGAATTCGTCTCAGGGTGGCGGCAGTAAAGATACTTGGGTTGTTATGGATGCCAAAAAGGATAAGGACTGAGCATGCTGTCGCGCGTTGCAGAACGATTGTACTGGTTTGGCCGTTACCTAGAACGAACGGAAAATACGGCAAGGCTCATCTCCGTCTATTCCAATTTGGTATTGGACTTGCCGAAGGTCGGGTTCGTTTGGGAATCTTTAGTGAACATTACCGGCTTTGATGCGCAGTTTAAGCAGCGCTTTAGTGCCGCTAGTGAACGCAATGTTGTGAAATTTATGTTTGATGATCCGGCCTGCTCGCTGAGAGCCTGCGCTGGGTCTGCTCGTGAAAACTCAAGAACGACCCGAGATCTGATGCCGAACGAAGCTTGGGAGAAGATGAATGAACTGCATTATTTACTAAAACCAGATTTATCCAGTCGGATTAACCGAAGTGGCCGGCATGAGTTCTTATCGCAAATCATCGATTTATGTTTAGAGCTGACAGGGTATCTAAGCGGCAGCATGAGTCGTAAAGAACCCTACTATTTCATAACCCTTGGGCGTAATGTCGAGCGCGCCGACATGACGACTCGTGTGATCGACGTGGCGTGCCTGAACTTGATGGGGCGACAAGCCGAATTTGATGAACAGGATAATATTTTGTGGATGGGCGTCTTGCAGTCGCTCAATGCTTATCAGATGTATCGTCAGCAGGTGCAGGATCGGATCAACGGACCCGAGGTGGTTGCGTTTTTGTTGAAAGACCCGGCATTCCCAAGAAGTGTGAATCACTGTCTCGCTGAGGTGGCCAGTAGTTTTAAGCATTTGCCGAGGCATCAACCGGCGCTGAAAGCGGTCAACCGCGCAAAGCGCGCAATCGGTCGAGCGGTCACAGAGGAACTCTTACAAACCCAAGGCCTTCATGACTTTATAGATCAGGCCCAGGCGGATATCTCAACAACCCATAATAAGCTATCGCAGACTTGGTTCCTCTCTTAGCGGTTTGAACGCTCGGAGGCTGGAGACTGATCCCAGGCCTGACTCCAGGCAATCGGAGGCATATTGTTAAAGGCCTCTTTGAGGCGATCATCCCAGGATGCGTTCAGCTTTCTTAAGTATTCACTCGACTCTTCGAAACGGTAGCGTCGCTCGTTGGTCAGACTCTCGGCCTCATACATGAGCACCTCGATGGGTGGACCAACGGTTAAGTTACTCCGCATGGTTGAATCCATGGAAACCAACCCGCACAAGGCCGCCGTCTCTAAACTGATCTCACTGGAGATGATGCGGTCTAAAATGGGTTTGCCATACTTGCTTTCACCGATCTGAAGGTAAGGCGTATCCCGTGAGGTGGTGATGTGATTGCCTTGGGGATAGATTAAGTAGGCACCCGGCTTTTGGCCCAATATTTGTCCGCCAACAATAAAGCTCGCCTCGAAGGCTTTGCCGCCGCCAGTGTGCTTCTCTTGATGCTCCGCCGAGCACTCTCCTAAGTAATCCGCAATATCCTCGAGGGTTTCAAGGTTGGCGAAACTGCGAGCAGCATCCCGTTTCGCATCTTTTTTAATTTGCGCAATAACGCCTTGGGTCGTCGCTAAGTTGCCTGAAGACAGCACGACCAACTGCCGTTGTCCGGGAGCCTCAAAACAAAACATTTTTGAATAGGTTGAGACATTATCAACGCCAGCGTTCGTTCTTGAATCACTGACAAAACATATACCGGCATCTGTTCGAATCGCGACACAATAGGTCATTGACGGCCTCTAATAAAAATGGGGTGGAACACGGACAATATACATCTAATATTTTTGCCAAAGTTTATCATTAGAAACCGCCGCAGGCGTCTTCAATCATCTGGTTTTACTGAGAATGCAAATGCCCCGCCTTACAGCGTTGCCGTTGCAGTCGGCGACGATAA
>JAFMIA010000143.1 GCA_017854255.1 Pseudomonadales bacterium | reverse complement strand
ATATTAGCCAGGCGGCCCCCGATATGGATCAAATCCGCGCGGCGAATATCAAAGCGCTGCAAGCTTTAAAATCAACAATGAGCTCGCTTTAAGGTAAGCGGGGTGTTCGGTGTGCTCGAAAAAGCAAGCGCGCGGTTGGCAGTAAATGACGAGGGACTAACTTCCGGTAGGATGCGGCAACGGATTTGGGTGACTTTGCGGGTCGTTGGACGGCGGTGAGAGGCGCCCACGATCAGCAAACCGCGGTTGAGCAGGCAGATTCTGAGGGTTAAGGTGACTCAAGAGAATTCAAATCTGGATACGTACTGGTTCGATGCTGCTCGGATGGGTCACCTGGTCGTGCGCCAAATCTGGGCTCGGAAATCTTTTTTAAGGAGTCGCGATGATGAAGCAACAGGCTGATTGGGGACCAATATGGGCCGTTCAGCGCGTCGTATTCCAGCAGTATTTTAAGCTCGATGGCCGAGCGACGCGCGCCGAGTACTGGTGGTTTCTGGGCGCGTACCTCATTGTCGCCCTATCGCTGGGCATTATCGTGGGCCTTTTGGGTCAGGCCTTTCAATTTTCCGCAGAGCCTGTCGCGCTCATCGTCTCTTGTACCTTGGCGGCCGGTTGTTTCCCGGCGTTACTTGCGCTGTGGGTCCGTCGGTGCCTTGATTTAGGGCGGTCAAAGACGGCAGGTATCCTAACGTTTCTTGGGCTGTTTTTGATGTCGCTACTGGCGCCAATCGCCTCTGGCGGATTGGTGGTTGAACTGCCGGCATTGCTTGGTCAAGTTTGTGATGGGTTGTTTTTACTGGGCTCTGGTTACTCACTGTATGTTGGCTTCTGGCCTGGACAAAAAACATGAAAACGATGTTGGGCGGACAAGGATTAACCGTGACGAGCCTGATGCGCCAGGCTGCTGCCTACAACGCAGATCGAATCGCCGTGATTCATGGCTCGCAGCGAATTACTTTTCGGCAGGCCTGGCACCGCGGCGTTCAGATGGCCAATTGGTTGCTCGGTCTGGGTCTGAGCCCCGGCGATAGAGTGGGGGTGCTCGAAGATAACAGTATCGAAGCGCAGGATTTTTTCTTGGGCAGTGCCATCGCGGGCATCGTTCGCGTGCCGCTCTATGCCCGTAACGCAATCGAAAGCCACGCCCACATGCTGTCGCATACGGGTTGCCGGGCAGTCATTGTGGCCGCGACCTATCGCGACGAAATTCGGCAGGTCGCGCCGCTTGTGGCAACCCTTGAACACATCCTGATCCGGGATGAGACCTATGAGGCAAGCCTTTCTTCGTGCTCAGCGGTTGACCCGATGATTGCGATTGCACCAGAGGATTGGTGCATCATTCGCCACACGGGCGGCACCACGGGTAAGGCCAAAGGCGTGGCTTACAGTCACCGCAGCTGGTTGGCCGCGGGCCGCGATTGGTTTTATAACTTCCCGCCCATGCAAGCAGGGGATGTTTGTTTACATGTTGGACCGATTTCCCATGGCAGCGGTTATCTGTATACCCCAACCTGGTTAGCGGGCGGGGTTAATGTGTTGCTCGATCACTTTGACCCTGAAGAGACGCTCCAGGTACTGCAAGACGAGCGGGTTGGTTACCTGTTTGTTGTGCCGGCGATGCTCAGCGCTTTGGCGAATCACCCCAAGGCTGCGGCTGGCGCGTTTGAGCACCTGAAAGTGATGCAAGTCGGCGGCGCGCCCATCGCCGATCATACCGCGCATCTTGCGCGCGCCGTATTTGGCGATGTCCTGTATCAAGGTTATGGCCAAACAGAAGCGGTACCGGTTTGTATGATGGGGCCGAAAGAATGGTTTTCCGAGGTCGAGGGCTCAAATCCATTACGATCTGCCGGGCGCGCGTTGCCCTATGCACGACTTGAAATTCGGGATCCGGAGAATACTGACGTGGCCCTGGCCTTGGACGAGGAAGGCGAAATCGCCATTTTATGTGATGGCCAAATGCTCGGGTTTTGGGAAAATGAAGCGTCAACTCGGGAGCGCATGACTTCCGATGGGTTTGTTTTAACCGGTGATATCGGACGATTGGATCGCAATGGCTACTTGTATGTGCTGGATCGAAAAGACGACATGATTATTTCTGGTGGGTTCAATATTTGGCCGGCGGAGCTTGAAAACGTTCTGCTAAACCATCCGGAGGTGCTCGAAGTGGCGGTGTATGCGATCCCGGATGCCCGTTGGGGCGAGACCCCGGCTGCGACCTGTGTCATTGAACAAGGCGCACGCGTGACAGCGGGGGATTTGATTGCCTTGTGCGCCAAAACGCTTGGCTCGTATAAAAAACCAATGCAGGTTTATTTTCAGACGGAGGCGCTACCAAAAAGCCCGGTGGGGAAAGTGCAGCGTAAGGTCTTGCGTGAACCCCACTGGCAGGGTCAAGATCGTCGGGTATCGGGCAATTAAGCGCTATATCTATCCAGCTTGGCCTGATAGATTTAAAGTCAGCCGGTGAGGATACTCTCGGTGAAGGCATCGCAAAAGAGAGACATTGCAAAAGCGAATTGAGCTTAGGTAAAGAACAAAAAAGGAGCAGGTCATGGGGTTAGATTTAGCGACAATGGAAAAAATAACGGCCGACGTTCAAATGAACGATCTGCAATGGGTCGAGGTTGGCGAAGGCTCGTATTTTAAAGTTCTGACGGTTCATGAACCGACAAATACAGTGGCTTTTGGTTACAAGATGGACCCCGGTGCGCCAGATTTTCCATCGCACTTTCATATTTGTCGCGCCATGGCCTGGACGGTTAAGGGTTGGTACGGTTATCGCGAATCAGAAAAGCCCGAAGAGAGCCGAATCACGACCGGGATGTTTTCCTATGAGGCGGCTGGTTCTTTCCACACGCCCTTCAGTGATTGCCCAGAAGGGTTTCAAACCGTTGGGATTTTTGAAGGTGATACAGAAATTTTGCTGCAAAACCATGCTGAGGCTGATCCCAGTTCTGAGCGGATCGGTGATCTAACGGTTGGCGATTTTATTGGTTGGGCGAGCGGGGCGACGCACATAGTACACCGCGATGGCACGATTACAGGCAGCCCAACCTTCAAATACGATTTCACCAGTGGTGTGAATGCGTTTAAGGTCTAGTTGTCAGCGCCGGACGCTGTGATGACGCGGTCGATTAGAGGCACCGCTTGTGGTGGCGATACTGCTGACCGGGCCAGATTACAAAAAAATCAATAGGTAGTTGTGATGAGTGAGCTGCAGGTAGATGCCGATTCGGCATTGTTAGAAACGGTGCTATACAGTTCGAGAGCCATGCGTCGACTTGAACCGAAGCCCGTACCAGAGGCGTTGCTACTGAAGCTGATTGATGCGGCGAATCAAGCGCCGAGTGGTTCTAATGCCCAGCAAACCCGTTGGATTGTGGTGCGAGACCCGGGTCAAAAGCAGAAGCTGGCAGATCTGAACCGGCTTCATGGCGCGCCTTATATTCAATCGGAAGTGGATCAGCCTAGAGACGCCAAGCACAAGCGGCTGGTCGATGCGGTGGTTTGGCAGATGGACCATATGCATGAAGCGCCGGCCTTGATTGTTGCCTGTTACGACTATGATGAACCGGTCTCAGGCGGTGAGGTTTATCGTAAGGCGGGATCCGTTTGGCCAGGCATTCAGAATCTATTGCTCATGGCACGTTCCTTAGGCCTGGGTGCTGCCCCGACCACCTTAGCCCTGCGAGACCAAGCGTTGGTCCGTGCAGCACTTGATTTGCCGGAAACCTTTGCGGCGCTGTGCATGATTCCGGT
>JAFMIA010000142.1 GCA_017854255.1 Pseudomonadales bacterium | reverse complement strand
AGACGAAGCGGCTGGCACCTTAACCTTAGAGGGCAAAGGCGCGCATCTTGGTCTACCAAAGGCCGTCAATACGGGTGAAGTGAATAATGGTGCGGCGATTCCGGATCGACTGACTTATACGATTGACGTGCTCGGCGCGAACGGCTCGGCAATGACGGTTTATATCGAATCTGGCGAAGGCGTATTTTGGACCTTTGATTTTGTAAAAGTCAGCGATGCGCCGATCATTGGCAGCTGGAAGTTGGCGGGTGAAGGCTCGTTTAGGGTCGGTCCAACGCCCCTTGACGGCGGTTGGTTTAGCCCGGATGCGGCCGTTGTTGCGGAACGAGCTTGTTTAATGGATGACGTTTTCTACTTCGGCGCTGATGGCACCTTTGCGAACGTGCAGGGTGGCTCGACTTGGCTGGAAACCTGGCAAGGGGTTGATGCGGAAGTATGTGGCGCGCCAGTTGCGCCGCATGACGGCAGTGGTGCCGCAACCTATAGTTATGATGCGGCTGCAGGGACGTTAACCATCGTCGGTAAAGGCGGCCATATTGGTCTGCCAAAATCAGTTAACACGGGCGAAATCAACAACGGTGCGCCAGTACCGGATTCCCTCATCTATACGGTCGACACCTTAACCAGCGATGGTTTGTCTATGACGGTTTATATCGAGTCCGGCGCGGGCGTATTCTGGACGTTTGATTTAACCAAAGTGGCTGACGCGCCGATTGTGGGTAGCTGGAAACTGGCGGGTGAAGGATCCTTTAGGGTTGGGCCGACAGCACTCGACGGCGGCTGGTTTAGTCCAGACACAGCGATCGTAACAGAGCGGGCCTGCTTGCTGGACGATGTGTTTTATTTCGGCGCCGATGGTTCATTTGATAACGTGCAAGGCGGTTCAACCAGGCTTGAAACTTGGCAGGGCGTTGATGCGGAAGTGTGCGGCACACCTGCAGCACCCCATGACGGTAGCGCGGACGCGACCTATGTTTACAATGCAGAGGCGGGTACGTTGACGATCAGTGGTAAAGGCGCGCACGTAGGGTTGCCCAAGGCTGTCAACACGGGCGAGATCAGCAATGGCGCGGCGATTCCAGATGAAGTGACCTACGTTGTGGAAGCTTTACCGAGTGACGGTTCTGCGATTACGGTTTACGTCGAATCAGGAAGCGGTGTGTTTTGGACCTTCGATTTGGTGAAGTAGGGTTTAATACGGCAATAAAAAAGCGGCTCTAAGCCGCTTTTTTATTG
This sequence comes from Pseudomonadales bacterium, assembly GCA_017854255.1. Taxonomy (GTDB): domain Bacteria; phylum Pseudomonadota; class Gammaproteobacteria; order Pseudomonadales; family Azotimanducaceae; genus UBA9926. The sequence goes on along the minus strand of JAFMIA010000142.1, from coordinate 2,550 downwards.
CCTGCAGTTGAGTGCTTATGCGGAAGCGGTTAAGTGCCCGTGAGATGCCCAGCGGGCAAGCTGCGCAAGCGAAGTTGTGCAAGTGGCCAAGGTGAACAAGCGGGCTAGCCCTTGATCTTGGTTAAGGCGATAAGTAAGCGGATAAAAAGTCTTGATGGCTCGGCAGCACCTTGACCATCGCCTCAACCCGGCTGCGCTGGGTGTTTAAAAACGCTTTCAGTTCAGCCTCCGGCATCATGTCGACAATGTGATGATATCGCTTAGGCCGTAATCCTTGACCGAGCATGACCTGCGTCCAACTGTTCTCGCCAAAGACATCACCTTGAGCTTGGAAAACGCGCCCGGTTTCTTGAAACAGATCTAAGCGATGACGCAGTGTGTCGGGAATTCGCAGGTTGGCCATATCACGCCAGAAAGGATCACGGGTTCGGTCATTGCGATGGTAGTGCAAGATAATAAAGTCTCTCACAAACTCCACTTCTGCCCGCATCTGGTTGTTGAACTCTTGGATGTCGGACGCGCTCGTTTGCTGATGGGGGTACATCTGCATCAACCTTATAATGGCGCGCATAATGAGGTGAATGCTGGTGGATTCCAGTGGCTCAATAAAGCTTGCGGATAACCCGATTGCGACGCAATTCTTAACCCAATGCGCTTGCCTTTGACCCGTCTGAAATTTGATCAGTCTTGGATCGGTGCGTTCATCACCCGTAATATTCTGACGTAACCTGTGAAGGGCCTCGTCCTCTGAGTAGTGTTGGCTGCTGAACACGAGGCCATTGCCAACGCGGTGTTGAAGTGGGATCTGCCACTGCCAGCCAGCCGAATGCGCGATCGAACGCGTATACGGCCTGGGCGGCCGGGTACTTTGCGTTTGAACGGCGATGGCCCGGTCGCAGGGGAGCCAATCGCCGTAATCGTCAAAGCCCACACCGAGGGTTTTGTCGATGAGCAAACCATAAAAGCCGCTACAATCAATAAAGAGATCGCCCGAGATCTTGTTGCCATTGGCGAGTACGACGGATGCAATGTCCCCGTTGTCTTTTTGTAAGACGTCAACGATTCTGCCTTCGATACGGCTGGCACCATTGGCTTCAGCGATTTCACGAAGAAACCGTGCATAACCCGATGCGTCCATGTGATAAGCATAGTTAAGGGCTGCCGGTTTTAGAAACCCAAATTTTTCCGCCTGCGCAGCGACGAGCTCAGGGGCATACTGGCCGTAGTCTGGATCGCCGAAGCCCAACTGTTGTCCTTTGAGCCAGAAATGCTGAAAGCCTGCCGCCCAACAACCTTCACCCGTGTAGCCGAAGGAGTGGAAGTATTGGTGGCCCTCTTTTTGCCAGTTCTCAAATTGAATGCCGAGCTTGATGGTGCCCTGGGTCGCTTTTAAAAAGGCAGCTTCATCGATCTTCAACAATCGGTGCAGAGTCATGAGGGTCGGGATCGTAGCTTCACCAACGCCAACGGTGCCGATTTCTTCGGATTCAACCAGGCGAACGTTGAGGGTCTTGCCCAACAACTTTGACAGGGCTGCAGCGGCCATCCAGCCGGCGGTGCCGCCGCCGACGATGACCACATTGGATTGGGGATTCGGGTTTGTCATGGCTTTCTCGTCACCGTAGAAGTCGTCGGATCGTCGATCGGATTGTTTGACCAAGGCTCTGATCGATCGGATTCAGGATACCTCTGGCGGCCTTTGGAATGTGATCAAATTGCGCTGGGTCCTGATTGAAAACATAGTAGTCGAGCAAAGCCTGCCAAGTCTTTTTTTGGTTGGGTTCGAGATCCTTAAAGGCCAGCATCGCGTGTTGCAATGCGGCGAGCGGTGGGCCGTGATGTTCGGCACCAGCAGGATCCCGAAACCAATAATTGATGAGCGTGTTGAGATCGCCAATGGCCTCGACTTGATGCCACCACATGCTGGGAATCAAGATAGCGTCTCCGGGTCCGAGTCGTGCGGTAAAACCCTGCGCTTCGGCAATTTCGAACCGTGGGAATCGTTTAAGGTCCGGGCGGCTAAGATTGACCAAACTGATCGGTTGACCTGCTGGCGTGAGATCTAACGGCCCAACATACAAATTCGATAGCTGATCGGGCGGGAACAGGGTGAACTGCCGGGTGCCCGAGATCACGCAGGCAAGATTGCTGGGAAAGTCAAAATGGGGCGCAACGACACTATGATTGCTCATCCAAAGGCTAACCGTGGGATTGGGTAGGTCAATATTGAGAACATTGGCTTTGCCGAATTCGGGCAGCCAGTGATCCACATTCGTCGAGCCAATATAGAGGGTATCAGGGCGCGGTTGTTGCGCCAGCGCGTCAAACTGCACCAAAGCCGCTTGCAGGGTCAGTTGCACACGTGAAAAATTAAATCCGTCAAATCGGTCGTTATAAAATATCCGGCCCTCGTGTTCGGCCGAAATCGAAAAGGCGGTCAGCGGTTTACTGCTCGCCTGACGCGCTATGAGGTCCGCATAACCCTTCTGGCTCGTCTTTGCCTGCAGCACTGCGGGCCAATGATTTACCAGGCCGCGAACGACAAGAGGC
>JAFMIA010000141.1 GCA_017854255.1 Pseudomonadales bacterium | reverse complement strand
CCCTTGAGCCGACATATCGGGATCGTGATGGATCCCATCGATACCATTAACCCTAAGAAAGACAGCACCTTTGCGATGATGCTCGCCGCGGCCCGCAAGGGATGGCGGATTTCCGTGATGACCCTGCCCAATCTAAGCCTTCGGCAAGACCAATTTTGGGCTCGGTATCAAACCATTACCGTTCAAGATGATCCCAAGCACTACTATGACGTGGTCAGCGACCAAGAAGGCGGCCCTGAAGCATTTGATGCCATCCTGATGCGGAAAGACCCCCCATTTAATATGGATTACATCTACGCCACTTATCTCCTTGAGTTTGCAGAGCGCGCCGGGGTGCCGGTCTTTAACCGTCCGGGGAGCATCCGGGATTGCAACGAAAAATTGTTTGCCCTGCAATTTTCGAACTGTATCCCTGACTTAATTGTGACCTCCGAGGCAGACCAACTCCGCAGCTTTCAAGAAGAACACGGTGACGTTATTTTAAAGCCCTTGGATGGCATGGGCGGCGCCTCGATTTTTAGGATCCAGGAAGGGGATACCAACCGCAATGTCATTATTGAAACGCTCACCCAACTCGGTCAGCAGAAGATCATGGCCCAACGTTATCTTCCAGAAATTAGCCAAGGCGATACCCGGATCCTGCTGATCAACGGTGAACCGGTGCCCTTTGGTCTTGCGCGCATCCCATCGGCCGGTGAAACCCGAGGCAATCTTGCAGCCGGCGGTAGTGGCGTTGCACGACCGCTTACAGACCGAGACCGGTGGATCTGCGATCAGGTCGGGCCGGTGCTGCGAGACAAGGGGCTCGTTTTTGTTGGGATCGATGTCATCGGTGATTACCTCACGGAGATCAACGTGACCTGCCCAACCTGTATTCGGGAGCTCGACGCCAGCGAAGGACTCGATATTGCCGGTGATTATCTTGATCATCTCGCCTCGAGACTGCCTTAAGACCGATGCGGAGCCTCAGCGCCCTTGACTCGGATAGAATGGGCTTTGCGCTCTTTCTGGCCGTTGTCCTACACGGGATACTCATTCTTGGCATCTCGTTTTCGCAGGAACCCTCTGAGACGCCCAGTCGCGTTCTGGACGTGACGCTGACTCGGGTGCCCAGCACGCCTCGGCCAGATCAATTCGATTATTTATCCGATCAAAACCAACACGGTAAACCGCTGGCCGAGAAACCTGAGGAGGGTGCGGCTGTAAGGGCGGTCTCGGAGCGCGCGGTGAAGGATTCAAGCGCCGCGCAAACTGACCCCAACGCCTTCGAGCCGACGCAGGCGGTCTTAAACCCAGCGCCAACAGCGTTTCAAAGGCTGATAACAGATGTCTCGCAGTTTCGGCGAGCCCAGAATTCTGAGGCCTTGATGCCGCGTGAGCCCAGTCGGGTTCGGCGACTCTCCCAGGTCAATGCTGCTGCCAGTCCCGATGCTTTTTACCTGCGATCTTGGCAACGCAAAATCGAAGCTGTCGGCAACCTGAATTACCCGGAAGCCGCAAGACGCGGCGGTATTTATGGGAGCCTTCGGCTTCTGGTGGCCATCAACGCCAACGGCTCTTTAAAAGAGGTACGCGTTCTACAGAGCAGTGGCGAGCCGATTCTTGATCAGGCTGCGCAAAACATCATTCGCTTAGCAGAGCCATTTCCACCTTTTTCTGAGGCGCTTTTAAAAACGACCGATGTCTTAGAGATCGTTCGAACCTGGCAGTTCCGTAAAAATGCTGGATCCGTTAACGTGCAGCCATGACAGAGCAAGCCATTACCCATAGTGTTCTTCTAGCCTCTCCCAGAATGCTCGGCGGCTTTTTCGAAGAGAGCGTCATCTTCATTCTGGAGAACAACTCAGACGGCAGCTTCGGTTTTGTCTTGAATCGCCCGGCTAAAACCCAATTATCAGACCTGATGCCCGACGCGCCCGAACACCTTCAAGCATCTGCCGTATTGCTAGGAGGGCCCGTACAAATTGATCATCTATTTTTTTTAGCCCTGCGGACTGACCAAACTGACCCGGCGCACATCGGCCTTGTCCAAGACCTAGGCTCCGCCAGTTGCCCCACTAAGGACCCTAACCTGCTAGTGCTGCCTGTTTTAGGGTACGCAGGATGGGCGCCAGAACAGCTTGAGGGTGAGATTCAAGGCGATGACTGGCTCGTGACCAATGTCGACCCGGGCCTACTCCTCCACGAACCGATATCCGAGCGCTATGCCTTCGTCAGAGAACAGCTCGGGTTTGACCCAACCTTGCTGGGGCAAAGTCCAGGCAGGCCCCAATGAGCAAGGCCCCGATCCTGGCATTCGATTTCGGGACCCATCATATTGGCGTCGCGGTTGGCCAATGGGTCACGCAAACCGCAAGCCCTCTAACCATTCTGAAAGCGAAACAGGGACAACCCAATTGGGACGCGGTGGCGGTTCTTGTAGAGACTTGGCAGCCCAGCTTGTTTGTGGTGGGACTCCCCTTGCATATGAACGATGACCCGAGTGAGCTATCTCGCCTTGCTGAAAAATTCGCCCGCCGGTTAACCGGTCGGTTTAATCGACCGCATCAAATGATGGACGAGCGCCTCAGCAGCGTTGAAGCCAAAGCCTTCCGGGCTGACGCTCGCATCGACGACTTATCGGCCGCCCTCATCCTCGAGACTTGGTTTAGCCAGACCGAGCCCGGTGCGTAATTTAGATTGACGCAAGCACGCCGCTTACCGGAAATCGTCCGGTGTTTTGGCTTTCGCCTGTGCGGCTTCTTTGGTGATCAACCCTTTTTTAAGCAAATCTTTCAAACATTGATCCAGGGTTTGCATCCCCAATTGACCACCGGTTTGGATCGCTGAGTACATCTGGGCGACTTTGTCTTCGCGGATCAGGTTTCGAATTGCAGGCGTGCAGATCATGATTTCATGCGCGGCAACCCGCCCACCACCGACTTTTTTCAGCAGATTTTGGGAAATCACAGCTTGAAGGGATTCCGAGAGCATGGATCGCACCATGGATTTCTCCGCTGCGGGGAAAACATCAATAATTCGATCGATGGTTTTCGCAGCCGACGAAGTGTGCAGGGTACCAAAGACAACGTGACCGGTTTCTGCCGCTTCCAGAGCAAGGCGGATCGTTTCCATATCCCGCATTTCCCCAACCAAAATAATATCGGGATCCTCACGCAAGGCCGAGCGCAACGCCGCATTAAAGCCCAGTGTGTCTCGGTGAACCTCGCGTTGATTCACCAAGCTTTTTTTACTTTCATGGACAAATTCAATCGGGTCTTCAATCGTTAAAATATGTTCATACTTATTCGCATTCACATAATCCATCATCGCTGCAAGCGTTGTACTCTTGCCTGATCCGGTTGGCCCCGTCACGGTAATCAGTCCGCGGGTACTTTGAGCAATTTGACGAAAAATTTCGCCCATCCCTAAATCATCCATCGTTAACACTTTCGAGGGAATGGTTCTAAACACCCCCGCCGCGCCGCGATTCTGGTTGTAGGCATTGACCCTAAAGCGCGCGATCCCTGGGATTTCAAAGGAAAAATCACACTCTAGAAATTCTTCAAATTCCTTGCGCTGCTTGTCATTCATGATCTCGTAGATGAGGCCATAGACTTCTTTCGAATCAAGTGCTGGCACATTAATTCGGCGAATGTCACCATCGACCCGAATCATTGGTGGCAGTCCGGAAGACAAATGCATGTCGGAAGCCCCCTGTTTATGGCTAAACGCCAGGAGTTCGGTAATGTCCATAAGAGGTCCTTGTGATCAATTTGAGGCATTTTTCGATGATTTGGCTATGAAGCCAATGCGCCGTCTTGTTCCTGCATCTTAGT
>JAFMIA010000056.1 GCA_017854255.1 Pseudomonadales bacterium | reverse complement strand
GCAGGCTACGTCCCAGGCGAACAACCCTTTGACGCGCCGGTTATAAAGCTGAACACCAACGAGAGCCCCTACCCGACCTCGCCGAAGGTGCAGGACGCAATTGCAAACTTTGCGATCGAGGGACTTAGGCGTTACCCACAACCGACAGCAGACCGTTTTCGAGCGACCGCGGCATCAGTTCATCAGGTTGCGCGCGAAAATGTGATTGCAACCCGCGGGGGCGATGAGCTGTTGCGGTTATTGCTGACAACCTTTGTCGATCCAGGGGCTTGCGTCGGCATGACCGACCCAACCTACTCGCTGTATCCAATCCTCACGGCAATTCAAGACGCTTTGGTCACCTCGATTCCGCTTGAAGCCGACTGGTCTCTACCGCACGATTTTTCGAGTGTGATTACCGCGCATCAATGTCAGCTCACGTTTATCGTCAATCCTCATGCCCCCAGTGGCCGCTTGATCGATCAAGAGACCTTGCGGATGTTGGCCTCAGAGATTGATGGCATTCTCGTAATTGATGAGGCCTACGTGGATTTTGTCTCCGATGAGGCGCATGACCTGACCCAATTAGCGGTCAACTCAGACAATATTGTCTTGCTCCGAACACTCAGCAAGGGCTATGGCTTGGCTGGTTTAAGGGTGGGTTACGGTATTGGCCCTGAGCATCTTATTGAACCGATGCTGCATAAAACGCGTGATAGCTACAACCTAGATGCCATTAGTCAGCAACTGGCAGAAGTTGCTTTAGCGGATCAAGCCTATGCAAAGTCAGTCTGGGAGCGCGTTCGTTTAAGCCGTACAGACCTGTGTCGTGATCTCCAGGCGCTGGGGCTTCAAGTATTCGCATCTGAAAGCAATTTTTTGCTGGCAACGGTGCCCCCTGAATGCCCGCTGAGCGCTAAAGCACTTTATGAGGGTTTAAAAGCAAGGCATATTTTAGTGCGGTATTTTTCGCATGATCGGTTGCAGGACAAGCTTCGTATTACCGTCGGGACAGACCAAGAAAATGCACACCTACGCCATCATCTTGCGGCGCTAATGCAAAAGGAGGCGGTCAGCACGCCGACTTAAAGGATCATAGGACCATGGTGGAACTCGATATTGACGATGCAACACAAACCGGGCAAATCGTGCTGCGCCCGAATGCATCCGGTACTTGGCGATTCAATTTGTACCTCCTGTACACCCTGATGATCGTGTCAGGGACCGTCAGCATCGGTTTTTTATTTGCCGGCGCCTGGATGATTCTGCCATTTTCCGTTATCGAGATGGGAGCACTGGCGGGGTGTATGTTTTACTGTAATCGGCAATGCAATCGTCAAGAAGTGATTACGGTTTCAGACGATCTTGTGAGCATCGAGCAAGGCGTTCGTCAGCCAAACAAAGCGATTACCTATCAGCGGCTTTGGGCCAAATATCTTGTATCACCACCGCCTCATCCCTGGGGCGTGTCTCGAATAGCCATTCGCAGCCACAACCAAGAGTCAGAATTAGGCGGATTCCTCAGTCAGGCTGACAAGCAGCAACTGGTGAAAGCGCTTAAACGCGTGACGCCTCGATAACCACACGCTCCAGTTTCGGGACTAGTCGATTTCTCGGATCAAGCCTTCTTGGGCAACAGATGCAATCAAAAGACCGGCTTCCGTGAACATACTGCCGCGATTGAAGCCGCGTGCGCCCCCGGCGGCTGGTGAGTCTTGTTCGAATAAGATCCACTCGTCGAACCGGAAGGGTCTGTGGAACCACATGGCATGGTCTAAACTTGCTGTCATTAAACCTTTCAAGAACGATTTGCCATGAGGCAGCGTGCAGGTACTCAAAATCCCCATATCGGATGCGTAGGCCAGCAAACATTGATGCATTGCGATGTCATCGCCTAATGGTTGCCGCGCGCGGAACCACGTGTGTTGTTTGGGCGCCTGTTTTACTGGGTTTAGAAAATCAACCACTTCAACCCGTTTGAGTTCAATCGGGCGCTGCCGCATCATCATCTCGCGCATGGCGGGTGGCAACTGCTCAAGTCGAGCGGCCATGGCATCCATGTCATCGGGGATATCGTCTGGCAGCGGCACATCTGGCATCTGACTTTGATGGCTAAGGCCGGCTTCTAACACTTGAAAACTACAAGACATATTGAAGATGGCCTGCCCCGCTTGGATTGCGACGACCCGCCTTGTGGTGAAACTCCGGCCATCCCGAATACGGTCGACCTCATAAATAATCGGGCGCGTTGGATCTCCGGGACGCAGAAAATAGCCGTGAAGCGAGTGGCAATGCCGATCTTCAACCGTTCTAAGGGCGGCAATGAGCGCCTGACCAATAACCTGCCCCCCAAAGACCCGAGGGGTTCCAAGATCTTCGCTGATGCCTCGGAATAGGTTGGTTTCAATCTGTTCTAAATCGAGTTGGTCGATGAGGGTTGGTTTGTCCAAGTGAGATCTCTTTTGAGGGTTGAAACGGGCGCAAGGATCTACACTTTGCGAATCAATTGCAAGGCTTCGCCGCTAATCAGACCAAAATCGTTGGCGTGCGGGCCTTGCCGATGATAACCAATGCAGCCCTTTTCGATCGGCTTTAAAGATTAGGGCGCCCTGCTCGGCTGTCGATATCACATGGGCACCCCGGTTCTGATACCGCGTTACAATTTCTGGGTGGGGGTGGCGGAAGGCGTTGTTGAACCCGGCCGCGATGACCGCCCACTGGGGCAGGAGGTGATTGAGCAACGCCGGGGATGAGGAGGTTCTCGAGCCATGATGCGGAACCATTAGCCAATCGACCTTACCTTGCAGGTTATTCAATAGGGCGAGCTCTGCGTCAACTTCAATATCACCAGACAAAACCAGGTTAAAACCGGGGCCTGTCACTTGAAGCAAACAGGAGCGATTGTTTCGATTGGTGCCGCCTTGCCAACTCAGCAGTTGAAAGTTTACGCCATCAATTTTGTAGGCTCGCTGGTTTCTACAATCAGGATGGTTGGGGTCGATCACGTCGTTAATTTTCAGGGCGCGCTGAAGACTTGCCTGCCCGCCCGCATGATCTGCGTCCCCGTGGGAAATAATGAGCCGATGTAATTGGTCAATGCCTTGAGCCCGCAGTGCCGGAACGACGATTGCAGCACCGGCATCGAAGCCGCTGCGAGACAAGGGCCCGGCGTCGTAGAGTAGGTTGTGGTGCGCCGTTTGTAGCAAAAGGCTGTTGCCTTGCCCGACATCGATAACGTGAAGTATGAGTGTGGCAAATTCGGGTCGAGTTGTTTTGGGCGCAATCAAAGCAAGCCAGATCGCCATGAACGCTGCAAGCGATAGCAATCGAAGACCCGTAATAAAGGCCAAAAATGCTGCAAATGCAGACATAAGGTACAAAGTGGGTAAGCGTACAAGGGTTAGCGAAATCCCGAGGCCAGCAAAGAAGTCGAGGACGATCCAGAACAATTGCAAACCCAGATCGCTGACCCTGAGCAAGCCTTGGGCTAGTAAGATGGCCCCATCTCCCGGAAAGGCTTCGCTGATTAAAAAGAGCAAGATACCGGCAAGTGCTGGGGGCAACACGATGATCGACATCAATGGAATGGCAATTTGATTCGCAATGGGGCCAATTAAGGGCGTAAATCCTGTCAAAATCGACCCTAGGGGCATCACGGCCAACGCAAGTAGAACTTGCGTTTTAAAGGACACCAAAAATCGCAACCATCCGGATTGGGCCTTAATCCTTTGGGTGTTTGAGATCAGTAATAAAACACCGACACAGGTGAAGGAATACCAAAATCCTGGAAGGCCAGTCACCCAGGGTGAATGCAAAAGCGTCGCGATCATGGCAAGCCAGTAGATGTCGCTGTAGGCAATCCGGCTCCGCGCAAGGCCAGCCCCGACAACCAGCAGACACATAAGACTCGCCCGTAGTACAGAGACCGCTTGCGCCGAAATCCAAAAGTATCCGGTGATGGCAACCGCGGCGAGTAGATAACAATAGGCTACTGGCAACCCGACCCAACGCAGTATTCTAAACATGCCCCAGCCCACAAGGCTTAAGTGCAGGCCGGATATGACCATTAAGTGTTGGGTGCCGGTCGCTTGCAAGCGTTCGCGTTGTTGCCGATCCATCGTCGTCGCCGCGCCAATGGTAATGGCTTGAATAACTTGACTACTACTCGCTGATAACGATTCATCGAGCCAGTGTTGGATAGAATGACGGCGCGTCAGGGATTTGAGCGGGCTTGGTGGGCCGCCAAGGGGTTGATGATGAATCAAGGTGCCGCGACCCGAGACACCTCGAAAAACCATTCTTTGATGACTATGGCCTGAGTGGGTATTGACGAGACCTCGCAGGGCTGTCACTTGGATAATGGCGTTGATTCGACTACCCGGTACGAGGTCAGTTGTTAACGCGGCAGGATCATAAAATAACTGAATTCGATGTCCCTCGAGGCGGCTTGTGGGCGGCGCCTTTAAGATATCGGCCGTAAAACGGTTGGTATAACGTCCTCGGCTAATCAAACTGGTGACCTCTGCGGTGACTCGCAATGCTTGATCTGGATGGACGTTTAACTGCTTTGGATAAGTGGCGACAGCGAGTTGCTCAAACTGCACAAGCAAAGCAATCACGATCCAGCCTAGCATTCGAATGATGGGATACGACAAGGCCGCTATTGCAGCGGGCAAGGCGAGCCAAAGCAGATCGATATTGGGCAAGGCCGGTAATAAAAGGCTACCCCGTTGAATCAATAAGAGTGTGAGCGCAGCCAGGGCCATGCCGTAGTATCTAAGAACAACATGCTATATATTCTGCGACTTAAGCGGCGCCCCTTGTGCGTCAATGCTTAGGAACTGCGGTTATGAGCACCCTGCCGCCCAGGGGCTGAGGTCATCGAGGTGGCGCATGATTTGTCTGAAGGATACTATCGAGTCATATGACGTTTAAACGTTTTCTACCGGATCGAAAGACGCTCCAAAATCAGAAGATATTTCGGCTTTTCGGTGCGTTTATTCATGATGCGGATCTTTGGCACATGAATCGTCACAGCGTTTCTGAGGCGTTTCTGTGGGGCTTCCTGTGTTGTTTCTTGCCCATCCCATTTCAGATGGCGCCTTGTTTGCTCTTATGTATTTGGCGTCGCTGTAATATTCCCATAGCCATTGCGCTGGTCTGGATTAGTAATCCCATCACCATGGCGCCCATGATGTATTTTGCCTTCGAAGTGGGGGCATGGATTACGGGCCAATCGGTTGATTTATCGACCTATGATTTGTCCTGGAACTGGCTCGTGAGCCGACTGGCCGAGATTTGGATGCCATTGATTGTCGGTTGTTTAACCTGCGGTTTGACCCTGGGCGTGCTTGGATTCCTTGGGGTTCAGCTCTATTGGGGGATGCGCGCCAAAGCTGATTAAAGGCCCGCGGGCGGGCTGTTTGTGCGGGCAGGATCTTGCGCGAGCCGAAAATTGGATTGTACCAATCGCCACATCACGCAGGCACACGCAAGCAGTGCTGAGATAATGATCAACGCAGTATCCCACAGCCGAATATCGACCGGCAGGTCAGAAAAGTAGCTCCCTGTGACGATCGAAAAACCCGTTAGGTCTTCAATAAAGGCCATAAGGGCCGGCAATTGACTGGCGATCAGGACGCCGAGGAGCAAGCCGATCGCAATCCCTGTAACCGACAGCAAAGCGCTCTGAATCAGAAAGACGTATCGGCAATCTTTCGCGGTTAATCCTAAGGTCATCAGAATGATGATTGTTTGTTGTTTTTCAAGCATCACGATACGCATCCCGGCAGACAGGCTAATGAGGGCAAGACCGATCAGAACGGATAATAAAAGCCCCATCATTAATTTTTCGAGCTGAACCGCTTGAAAAAAGGCGCCAAACTCATGCTCCCAAGAACTCAAAGGCGTGATCCCACTTGAGATTAGGTCTTCACGAACCCTCTGTACTGCCATTGGGTCTTTTAAGTGCACGCGTTGGGTTGGCGATAAATTAAGTACCGTTGCCAAGGCCGAAAGCGAGGTGATCGCGATGGCCTGATCGGTTTCTGCACCCAGTGCATAGGTCCCAATTAGAACAAAGCTCGAGACCCGCGGTTGGATCCGATGGGTCTCTGGATCTATTTTGATCAAAGCGACCGGAATGGATTGGCCGAGTCGATAACCAAATCGTTCAACTAAGGGGGCGCCTAAAATGATCGGGGCCGCGTCTTGTTTCGTCCACCACCGGCCCTTTTGTAGGGCCGCTTGCATGATTGTCACTTGGTGATCATCTGGTGCTAAGCCTTGAAGGCGAAAAAGCAAGCCACCTTGATCGGCGAGCAACAAAACCTCTGCTGACAGGTAAGGCTGCACTTGTCGTACGTTGTCCTGGCTTAGGAGTTGTTCGCGGGGTATATCCCCTGAAACGAGCAAATGCGGCGTCACGCTGAGGAGACGTGATTGAAGCTCACGATCGAAGCCATTCATAACAGCGACTACCATGATGAGCGCCGCCGTCCCAAGGGTCAGCCCGATCACGGAAGCTCGATTGACATATTGAACATAGCGCCGACCGGCGCCCTGCAGCACGCCATTGATGTAAAAGCGTAGCGCAATGCCCAAGACCATTTTGGGATGATCCATCATCACTGCAAGGCCCCGCCGGTAAGCGTGAGTTGACGGTCTGCTTGACCCGCTAGGTGCGGGTTATGGGTGACAAGAATCAAGGTTGCGCCGTTTGATCGGCACAATGACATCATGAGTTCGCTCACCTGCCGAGCCGATTCCTGATCCAGATTACCGGTAGGCTCGTCAGCAAAAATAATTTCAGGCTGATTGATCAGCGCTCTGGCAATCGCGCAGCGCTGACGTTCGCCGCCAGAAAGTTGCCAAGGAAAATGGGTCAATCGGTCCGACAACCCCATTTGGGCCAGGATCGCCAGCGCTTGATCATTTGCGGTTGTCGTGGCCAGGCCTTTTATTCGAGCCGGTAAGGCGACGTTCTCTAGGGCCGTAAAATCATCAATTAAGTGATGAAACTGATAAACAAAACCCAGATGGTGATTGCGAAAACGCGCCAAATCTTGATCCTTCATTTGATGCATCGATTGCTGAAGCAGCTGCACAGAGCCTGAGTCTGTGCGCTCCAGGCCCGCTAGTATCTGTAGCAAGGTGCTCTTGCCGCTGCCGGATGCCCCCGTGATCGCAACTTGCTCGCCTTGATAAAGGGTTAAATCAAGTTCGTTCAGGACCTTAATCACGCCCGCTTGACCGTGGGGATAGGATTTGACGAGGGTTGTCGCAACCACGCTGGGGATTGAATTGTTCTCAAGCGCCATCTCTAAGTCCCTCCGAGATCATCATTTTTGCGGCGCGATGCGCTGGATAAACACTCGCGATGAAGCACAACATTAGGCTGACAAAGGCAACCCAGAGAAAATCTACTAGCAATCGATCAAACGGCAGATAATGCACGAAGTATTCTGCCAGTAAATTTAACGAGAAAAATTTTTGTAGCGCCATGAGCCCCCAGTTGATTGCATCACACGCAATAAAACCCAGGACAAGGCCAGCAGCTGTGCCGATTAGTCCTAGCGTCATACCCTGCAACAGGAAAATGCGTCGGATCTCACGTGCGTTTGCGCCCAAGGTTTTCAAAATTGCGATATCAGATCGGTGTTCCTCAACGTAGATGACCAGTTGCGAGGTGACATTAAAGGCCGCAACCGCGACCAACAGCGCCAGTAAAATAAACATAATTTGTTTTTGGAGTCCGATGGCCGCATAAAGACTCCCCTGCCGGCTCATCCAACTTGACCCAAAAATTGGTTGGGCGGGATTTGCATAGTAAATTGATTGTAAAACATTGGCGGCTTGAAACAGATCCTTCAGTTTTAGCCGTACGCCTTGTGGGAACCGGCTGCCACCGAGTGCGCCGCCTGCTGTCAGGTTGATATAAGCCGTCACGCGATCCAAATCGGTCGCGGTGTCATAGATGCCCACTACGGTAAACCGTTTGGAGCGTGTGCTAATACCCGCTAGTGAAAAATCCGCGATTGGCAGCATCAAGGTAACGCGGTCGTTGACGGCTAGATCCAGAGTCGTCGCCAGCTGTTGGCTGATCACTATGTTAAAAGTGGCCTGCCCCAGGCTGGCCCAGCTTCCGCTGGTCACATAGCTCGGTAAGTCATTGACCTGGGCCTCTAACGTGGGATCAACGGCAGATACCACAATCCCTTGATGCGCTCCGTTCGCTATGAGCATCCCGCCAATCTCCATGATTGGCGCGGTTGCTAACACCTGTTCTTGGGATTCAATCAAAGCAAGTTGCGCTTGGTTCAATTGCGCCTGATTGCGGTCATAAATTAAAACATGGGGGAATAGGCTCAGCACCCGTTCGCGAAGGGCGACTTCAAAACCATTGACGACCGATAGCACCATCACCAAGATTGCCACGGCAATGCTAAGGCCTACCACTGGCAACCCATTCGCGCGCTGATACACGGCATTTTTGCCGAGCTTACCGGCCATTCTCAATGAGACGCTCAGGACCCAATGCGTCATTGGCCAAGGGTCATCAATTTGTATCTAAGGTATTCCATAGTATTCTTTACCAATTAGTGGGGTAATTAAGCCGCAGTGGGGCCCGCGTCAGCTGCTCGACCCTGCTCATTTTATTGCTGTCGTACCCCTTAATATTTTCTCTGCGTGCAAGCCGTTAACTAGGATTAGTATGAGTGATGTCGATATTAGAGACTTTTTCCGTTTGGAAGATGCTCTCCCCTGTGAGTATAAGCTGATCAGTTCAGATCAGATAGCCACCCAAGATCCAGAAACGTTGTTTGATTACTCTGAAGAGATTCAGCTGATCGGACAACTCAAAATGCTGCAACGTCAGGGCAAAGGGTTACTAGAGCGCGTTGACGTACAAAATGCCGAGATGGCCGCGTATCTTAAAAATTTAGATCAGCAGGTTGAGCTCATCGGGCGGCGCGTGCTGTTCAATGAAATTCAGACCCCAGACAATTTTCGATCGGAATTGATTGATCTTAGTGTTGGTGGCGCCGGTCTTTGTATTGAGGAATTATTGCCCGAGCAAAGTTATGTCGCGCTGCGGGTTTTGTTTGATGAGGGCGCCTGGGTGCTGACCTGCTTTGCCCGCATTCGTTACAGTAGGATGCACAAAGGCAGCCGTCAGTATCGCTCGGGTATCGAGTTTGTTAGCTTGCCACTTGAATATCAAAAACTAATCAATCGGTATCTTTTGAATCGCCAGACAGAAGCTCGCCGCGCTCAGATTAGAGCCGAACACAATAATGAATTGCTGTAAGGGATCAGCCTGCAGCACTAGAACCGCCGCTGCCTTTAATCGATGCTTTGCCGGCATCAAGTGGGCTTTTTCAAATCCAAAGTGCGGCGCTCGTCGGCTGAAGGATGACCTCTGCGACGTGCTAGGTGCCGCAACTTGGCGATGAGGGGCTTATAAGGGGACTCAGTGCTTAGCTATGCTTCTAACGCATTGGTAATGACCGGTTTCGCGCCCGGGCCATCAGAGGCCTCGCACTTGTCCGGATTACCCCCACAAATTTCGCAGGCGCCGTCGACTCCCATCGCGCCCAATCCGCCGCAGGATCCTGCAATCGGTGGTCTGCCGCGCATAACGCCAACCGCCATGATGACGATCACAAACAGAAAAACCAAAAACGTCATAAAAAACTCTATCATCGAATCACCTACTCTGTTTCTAAGGCCCGCCGGCTCCCTCAAGGGCGCCGGGTTATAGCGCTTCTTGTCTGCTTGATCCGTCTTCAATTCAACAAAGCCGTTGGTGATTGAAGGTTGCGGCGCTGCCTGGCAACAAGCCGATCTAGGCGAGCCTTTGATTCACAATACGGCCATCACCGCTTGGTAATGTTTGGGGTGAGTTTACAGGCTTTGTGCAAGATAGTCTTTAAACGCGGCGCTTTCCAATGCTTTGAGTTCATTCTTCTCAAAGACGAGCATGACTACGGCCAGATTCTGGTCGGCCGCTAACTGCATACCCGCGACCGGACCGAGCACGTTCAACGCTGTCGCCCAGCCATCGGCCTCTAAGGTTGTTGAGGCCACCACTGTGACGGACGTGGTGGCGTGCGTAATCGGATAACCGGTTCGTGGATCAATGGTGTGAGAAAACCGCTGACCATTGGATTCAAAATAATTTCGGTAGTCACCCGAGGTCGCGATCGCAGAATCGATCAATGGAAAAGCACGATAAATCGCGCGAGTGGCGTTGCTAGGCATCTCTATAGCAACTCGCCAGGGCTGCCCCGGACGCTTCTCCCCTTTGGAGAATAGTTCGCCGCCGATTTCAACGAGAAAATTTGAATGCCCCTGTTGCTCAAGGATCGCGGCCAATGCATCCACTGCAAAACCTTTCGCCGTGGCAGAAAAGTCGAGCTGTCGCCCGATTGGCGTCTTCACAGTGGGCGCGTCTGTATCCAGTTGAAGGCTTTGATATCCAATTTGCTGTTTAACAACTTGAATACGGTCATCTGGTGGCGCTTGATCGGTTGATGTCGCGCGCCCAAAGCCCCAGAGTTCCACTAAGGGCCCAATTGTCGGGTCAAAGGCGCCGCCCGTTTTATCTGCTAAGGCGAGACTGAAGGCTAAGACTTCTGCTGTATCGGCGTGCAGACTAAATGGGGTGCCTGGTCTCGTTCGATTGAAGCGAGATATTTCCGATTCAGAATCGTAAGTCGACATTAACGCATTGATTTGAATTAGTTTTCTTTCTATTTGTTCATGCGTTTCAGTAAGGCTGCTCGATTTAGCCGGGCCGGCAATCAAGATACGGTACGTGGTCCCCATGGTCTTACCCGTGAGTTCAAGCGGCGCGCCGTCGTCACTACAACTCGACGTCAAGACGATCAACAACAGAAACAGATAACGCATAAAGCACTGCATCCCAAGATGGCGCTGTATTATAGTCATAACTGTCAATAAGAGGTGCCCCACGTGGAAATGCCGTTCATTCAAGTCAGTACCGCCGCCGAATTGGAGGCGACGATTCACCAATTGATTCCGCTAAGTGTTGCGATGGGCGTGACGGTCGCCTCGTTTGAGGATGATTTATTAACGCTTGAAGCGCCGCTCGCGCCAAACATTAACCATCAAATGAGCGCCTTTGGCGGCAGTTTGTCTGCACTATCAGCGTTAGCAGGTTGGGGCATGGTGCAACTTCAAATTGGAAAAATGCACATCGTTGGGAATACGGTTGTTGGCCGTTCCGAGGCGGTTTTTCTGCGACCCGTTTTAAAGCATCTGATCTGCCGCTGCCGGTTGCCGAATGACTTTGCGGTTTTTCAGCAAAAGTTGCTGACCCGGGGTAAGTCCAGTGTGTTGTTGACCACGGAAATGGTTGAAGATGGTGAAATTACTATGACCACGTCCAGTCAGTTTGTCGTTAGAAATCGCCATCATGAACCCGCCGCCTAAACTCGACCTGGCGAGGCTACCGACGCCGCTGCAACCACTTGATCGACTGTCCGAAGCCCTTGGTGGGCCTCGAATCTGGATCAAAAGAGATGATCTAACCGAAGCTGCAGGCGCAGGTAACAAAATCAGAAAACTCGAGTTTGTGCTAGCGGATGCGCTAAACCAAGGCGCAACGGCCCTGATTACGAGTGGCGGCTTGCAATCGAATCATTGTCGGGCAACCGCTTTATTTGCCGCACAACTCGGATTGCAATGCCATTTGATTTTACGGGGCTCTGAAGCCAAAACCGCCAATGGCAACCTGCTTCTGAATCAGTTACTAGGCGCTAAAATTGACTATGTGAGCGATCAGGCCTTCGAGCACCTCGATGGACTTTATGAGCGCAAAGTCGTCGAGCTCAGCGGCTTGGGTGAGCGACCATACCGGATCCCAATCGGCGCAAGCGATGAACTGGGCCTTTGGGGTTACATTCAAGCCGCCAAGGAACTGGCCGCAGATTTTACCTCGGCGCAAATTCAACCGAGTTGTATGGTGACCGCCGTTGGATCTGGCGGCACTTATGCTGGGTTATTGTTAGGTCAGGCGCTTTACAAATTGTCTCTGCCTGTCATCGGCATCTGCGTGTCCCGTAATGCGGGATTCTTTGAGCGCAAAGCGGCGCTCGATACCGCCCGCTGGCAAACGCGTTTTCAGTCGAGTCTTAATCCAGAGCCGGGACAGCTTCGCGATGATTTCATCGGCGAAGGCTATGGCCTAGCCTCCCCGGAGGTGTATCGATTGATTGCTTGGCTTGCGCAATTAGAAGGGATTATTTTGGACCCCGTTTACACCGGCAAAGCGTTTCAAGGGCTGATTCAAATGATCCAACAGGGCGATATCCATGGCACGGATGTTGTGTTTCTTCATACGGGTGGATTGTTCGGTTTATTCCCGCAGATGAGCCAACAGAGCCTATCGGAATTACTCGATTAATGAACTATCATGCAGGCATCAACCGAATGGATCGTTTTATGAAACGCGCGTTATTGATTATAAGTACAACGCTGTCCTGCTTGGGCTTGACTGGGTGCAGTTGGATGAGCCAAGACCCCTGTTCGGGTAAGGATGCTGACCTCTCAAACCCAGCGTGCGTTGTGCAGTCTAAACAGACCTATCGAGACAATGACGCAAGGTGGTATTGTATTGGTCACCTTGAGGCGAAGGACTGGTCTTGTGCCAGCAGTTTAAAAGAAGCCCAAACCAAACACGACGCGATATCAAAGGTGATTGCGCAGGTGGGCGGCGTCCCAACCGAGGTTGATGCGCTAGAACGGTTTTTGGACCTTGACCCATCGTCGGCTCCGCGCATGAACGCGGCCAATACGCGACCACAACAAGGCGCTCAACAGGCGAATGCCAAGGATAATGAAACCCGTTTAGCGGCGATCGTGTCGAACCTATCTGGACCTGAGTCCCCCGTATTGGGTGAGATCTTGTCGAGAGTAGCCGATGAGAAGGCCGTTGGCGACGATTTTGAAACGATTCCTACCGCCGCAAAGAAATTCGAAAATACCGATATAAAACAATCGCTTAATAGTGAAATTGCAAATAGCGCTCCAGAAGTGAGCGGTAATATGGCAATGGTCAACGCTGAACCGTCAACGCCATCCGCCGCAGTATTGGAAATTCAAACTTCGGTCGCTGATGACGATGTAATGGCCAAAGTGGCTATCGAAGAATCAATAGGGGCGACCACGACGATACCGAAGTCGATGACTTCGCCAGAATCCGTCGCCTTGCGCGACGCTGCCTTACCCGAGTCAACCGATCTGACCCTAAACGCAGCTCCATTGGCTGCTTTAACACTCGAAGCGGTCACAATTGATCCCGCCTCGCTTGAGATCGAGCAGCCCAAGGCCGAATTATCCCAGGCGGTGACTCTGGCGCCAGAGCAAACAGATCGCGTTGAGGATCTGGATCTACAGATTGAAGTCGCCGATCCTGGATTTCAACCGGTGGCAGAAAATGCAGCCGCTCAACGAATGCCTGAGGCGGATCAGCGTGTAAGCACCTCGATTGCCACGAATCAGACGGTTAGCCCCGCTGAATCGATTCAAAGCGCCTTGGAAGCCTTGCCAATGGTGACTCAGACCGATCCCATCATGGCAGTAGCCGATGTTGCTCAGGTGGCCGCTTCCGAGCGGGCTTCCTTTACTGGTGATGAAACTGCAGCAACCCCCAACTTAACGCTTAATCAAAATACTGAACAGGCGCCTTCAGCCTCAGCAATTGAGATTCAGGCTGAAGCAACAGCGTTGCCAGCAGCGATGGTCGCAACGTCGGACAAGTCAGCAGTGATTGAAGCCCCCAGCGTGGTGGTTACGTTACCCGAACCAGTGATTGTTGCAGGGGATGAAACCCCTTCGATCGAAATCCCAACAGCAGCGCCGGAAATCGCCAGCGCCGAGACTGCAGCGGATGCGGTTGTTATTCCAGGGCGTGACGCTAATGGGATTGAGCCGCCTAGTGATATTAAGGTGATGCAAGCGGGCTCGTCCGAATATCAGAACGCGAATACTTTGCCTGAGGTTCCAGAGGAAACGTCTGAATTAGCGTCAGCCATGGTCGCCCTCCCCAGCAAACACGCGACATCAGTCGGCATTGAAGAGCCGGTTGCTGTCGTCGAAGCGCGCGAACTTTTGGTCATTGCTGAAATTGAAGCGCCCGTGACCGAAGCCTTGGCCGAAACACGCGAATTGACAGCGTCTCTTGTTGAAGTCGTGACCGAACCCGCGTTGATAGACGAAACGGAAAGTACGCTGGCGAAGTTACCAAAGCCTCTACGCGCTGCAGCAGTTGAGGCGCCGACAGTGGATATTGAACTGGAAGTGCCAGACCAAGCAATTGCCTTCGTGGAAACTGAATCAGCACCGATCCTTGGCGACGAGACTGCCGCACCGGTTTTCATTGAGCAAGCGCAGGTCGTCTTGGCCGATGATCAAATACCGAGCCCATTAGCTGAGGTTCCTGAGGCAACGTCTGCATTGGCGTCAGCCATAGTGGCGGTTGCCGCGAACCGCGCAGTCGCAACGGTGATCGACGCGCCAATCGTTCTTGTTGAATTGCCAAAAGCTGCCGTTGTTGCAGCAGTCGAAATGCCGATAACCGAATCGATTGCAGACGCGCCCACGTTGGCAACCGCTATGGCTTACACCACTCCTGAGACTCGCGCTTTAGCGATGAGTGAAACGCCGACTTCCATTGAGACAGAACAGCCGAGCTTGGCCGATTCGCAGATAGCGGGCACATTGGCTGGCGATCCATTCGAGACGCCTGAGCCGACGTCGGCCCAGATAGCCCCTGCTGGCAACCGCGGCATGCCATCCGTGATTGAAGCGCCGGTAGCGGTCGATGAGATTCTGGTAGCCGTTGATGCAGTGTCCCCAGCTTTCGAGGTCAGTACTACTAAGACGTCTGCTATCGAAAATGAAGACGAAGCCCTTGAATTTGCAGTGACCATCGTTGACTCGGCAGTCGAATCGGCTCTGCTAGACGTGATAGCCGTTCCAGCGACGGTTGAGAATGTCCGGCCAATCTTGACGGATACCCAAAATGACGCTCCGAGGATCGCGGTTGAGGGTCTTGCGGCACAGGTCGTCACAACCAATGCGCGTCCGGATGTCGCAACCATCGCCTCGGAAATTGTGATCCCGGCAACCGAGCCCTTTCCGGCTGGGACGACGCTGGCTGAAGTCTATACTGACCATGTTCAACGTTCCGAGCAGTTACCTGCCGGGTTGCAAACCCTAGGGCCTAAGGGCGCACTGCCTTCGCCGGCCGTCGCATCCACTTCATCGGTGCGACCCAGTGACCTGCAAGTCCAAAGAAATCGCACACCGAATCGCGCCAACGAGCAAATCGAGCGGTCCACTCAAGCTGAGCCGTTCGTTACAGCCGTTGCGTCTGCCGCCAAACTGAACTCAATTCCTATGGATCCACCTGAATTAGACTATGATTCGATGGCGCGACCTGCGACATCTGGTGATGGCACCTATGATTACTTTATGGACCTTCCCTCAGATGACTTCGCGGTTCAGCTCATCGCCCAGAAAAGCCTCTCCTCGATTCGGACATTTGCGGCAACGGTCAATCTTGAAGACCCGCTTGTGCTGAAAACCCAATTAATGAAACGCCCGCTTTATGTTTTAGTCTTGGATACATTCAATGATATCCAGCTGGCCAGTGACGCAAAACGAGCCTGGATGGTGCAATACGATAACGGCATTGAACCCTGGATTCGAACGGTGGGATCGTTGCAAAAGACAATGCAACCGATCGGCCCTATGGATTGACCCTTGTCACAATCTGCTAAACACTTACCCGGAGTCGATCAACTGTTACGGTCGGTAGAGGGACGCATGCTCGTCGATGAGTTTGGCCGCACTCGTGTCGCTCGAGTCATTGCTGAGACGCTTTCAACGGCTCGACGCGACAGCGCAACCACTGACTTCAAATTGCCGTCTGATGACGAATTGCTTGCCAATACTCGATCAGTGCTTAGCGCCGCCAATCCGAGCTTAAAGACGGTGCTAAATCTCACGGGAACGATTCTTCATACCAACCTAGGCCGCGCTAGCTTGCCGCAGGTCGCACTCGATGCGGTGCAACGCGTTGCAGGCAGTCCTAGTAATCTAGAGTTCGATCTGGAAACCGGCAAACGCGGCGATCGAGATCAACCCCTTGAACATCTTTTGAAGGAAATCACTGGCGCCGAAGCCGCAACCGTTGTGAACAACAATGCAGCAGCGGTCATGCTGGTTCTCAACACCTTCGCCCTGGGTCAAGATGTTCCGGTATCGCGAGGTGAACTGGTTGAAATCGGTGGTTCCTTCCGAGTGCCAGAAATTATGACGCGCTCGGGATGTCGACTCGTCGAAGTGGGCGCGACCAACCGAACGCGACTGTCAGACTTTAAGGCGGCGATAACCGATCAGACTGCAATGCTGATGAAAGTCCATACCAGCAACTATCAAATTCAAGGGTTTACCGAGAGTGTCGCCGAAAAAGACTTAGCGGCCCTAGCCCACGAATTTGATCTGCCCTTTATGACCGATCTCGGCAGTGGCACCTTAGTTAATCTCAGCCAATACGGCTTGCCGCCAGAGCCAACGGTGCAAGAAGCGGTTGAAAGCGGCGCTGACATTGTGACCTTCAGCGGCGATAAACTATTGGGGGGGCCTCAAGCTGGATTAATTGTCGGCACGGCTAAGGCCATCGCTTTGATCAAGCAAAACCCCATGAAGCGAGCCCTTCGAGTCGATAAGATGACCCTGGCCGCTTTGATCGCCGTTTTAAAGCTGTATCTCACGCCAGAAACCTTGGTAGAGCATCTACCTACATTACGCGATCTGGCGAGGTCCGAAGCAGAGATAAAACAGTTTGGTGATACGCTGTTGCCAGCGGTTACAGCGCATTTAGGGCAAGATTTTGACGCCGCTTTGGTCAATGCTAAAAGCCAAATTGGCAGTGGCGCCCTACCGATTGATTTGTTGCCGACCTGGGCGATCGCAATCAGCGCGCGGGGTACGACACACCCCAATGAGGCTATTATGAGTCTGGCCACGCGCCTTCGTCAGATCGATACGCCCATTTTAGGGCGCATAACGGGGTCTCGTTTGTTGTTAGACCTGCGCACCCTGTATAGCCCAGAACGGCTACTGGCTGGGCTCAAAGCGGTCAACGCTGGATGATCGTTGCAACGGCAGGCCATGTTGATCACGGCAAAACCAGTCTCGTTGAAATGCTAACGGGCATCCAAACCGATCAACTTCAAGAAGAAAAAGATCGCGGGTTGACGATTGATTTAGGGTTTGCCTATTCAAAAATAGGCGGTCTGTCGATCGGTTTCGTCGATGTTCCAGGTCACATTAAATTTATAAACAATATGTTAGCGGGTGTCGGTGCGGTGGACCTAGCCCTGCTGGTGGTTGCCGCCGACGATGGCATGATGCCCCAAACGCTCGAGCACTTGGCTATTTTAGAAGCTCTGCGGGTACCTGCCCTGCTGGTTGCCTTAACGAAAATTGATCGAGTGGAACCCGCGCGATGTCTTGAGGTCGAGGCTGCGATTGGGCAGCAGTTGCAGGGCACTTCGTTTGAGAAAAGTCAGGTAATTCCCTGTTCAAGCGTCAACCGAACCGGTGAAAGCGAGTTGATTACGGCCCTGAAGGATCACGCACAAAGGATGCAACAACGGTCTGATTCGGGCCATTTTCGGATGGCGATTGATAGAACCTTTTCCATAAAAGGCGCGGGCACGGTGGTCACCGGCGCCATACTTGCTGGCGAGATTGGTTTATCGGGCACCCTTTCTGCACCCAATCAGTCGCAATCCTTCAAAGTTCGAGGGTTGCATCGGCAAAATGTTGTGAGCGCGTCCGCGAGCGCAGGTGATCGCGCGGCTTTGAATTTGACCGGGCAACAAGCTGCCTTAAGTGACCTGACACGAGGAGACTGGTTAACGGCCAACCCAACGATGAGCGCGCAGCGTCATTGCGACATTATGCTGCAGGTCTTACCCGCTGAAAAGAAGTCGATTCGTCATTGGACCTCGGTTCATGTGCATCATGCGGCGCAGCACACCCTAGGACACCTGGCGACCTTAAGCGGTCCTGAAATTAAGTCCGGAACATCGGGTATTGTGCAGTTGGTTTCGAGCGCCCCGCTATCCTTGTGCTACGGCGACCGGCTTATCTTTCGGGATCAAGGCGCCACCCGAACCATAGCCAGTGGTTTCGTCCTCAATCCACTCGCGCAAAGTCGCGGCCGAGCAAAACCTGAACGCATTTCGCTTTTAACAACGCTTAGCGAGGCCACGAGCGACGCCGATTACCTTTACAGACTCGTTATGGGTTCAAGTCACGGCGTCGCCGTTAACACCATTGAGCGCATCCTGAATTGGAAGCCTGAACGAATCGCAGCGTTCATGGCGGATCATTCGACGCTAATTGATCTGAACGGCGTTTTGGTCTCGTGTGAAGACTTTTCGGATGCCAAAGGCCAATTGGTTAGAGCGCTTGAAGACTGGCATCAAACCAATCCCAGTATTCAGGGACTCGATTATCCAAAGCTTTTAGCGATGCTACCTAAAACCTGTCTCTATCGTGACTCCGTGATTGCACAGCTCAAAATAGAAGGCGGGATCCTGCAATCTGGTTCCCTATTTCATCGACCTGGCGCGCAGGCCACCCTACCTGAGCAAACCCAGAGACTCTTAAAGCAAGTTATCCCGCTTCTATCAGAAAACCCGAAACAACCGCCGGTGCTACATGACCTCGCGGCGAAGCTTAATGTTGACCCCAAACAGCTGAATCAACATCTAATGGCCTGCACGAAGGCCGGACTATTGGTGCATCCGGTTAAAAACCGTTTTTTCGAGCCAACAACCATTGCTGACTTGATTGGACTGACGCAATCGGTAGCCGGCGGCAGCCCGTTTACAGTCCAACAATATCGTGATGCTTCTGGGATGGGTCGAAACCTCTGCATCGAATTGCTAGAGTACTTCGATCAGAAAGGCCTTACCCGTCGGGACGGCAACCTTCGCCATCCGCGCGCCAATTGATGATTTTTTGGGTCAATAGAAAAAGATTCTAGGACGCTGTTGATTCAAAGGTCGGCGAAACTAGAACCGGTAGCTTCATTGAACTCCACAGTATTTGCACGGTATCTGATGCGTTTTTTTAAAAGCTTTCATTAAAGGCCTTCATTAAAAGCTTTTATTTAAGCCTTGCCTTATCGATAGGGTAAAGACCGCTCCGCGGCCGTGCAGACCGTGTTAATCTTGTGGTGTATTTCAATTTATAGAACAGGAACTTTCTATGAAATGTTTTTTGATAACGTTCGTATGCTTTACGACCTTAGCCTTCAGCGGTGCTGCTATGGCCTTGGAGGTTGGAGATG
>JAFMIA010000055.1 GCA_017854255.1 Pseudomonadales bacterium | reverse complement strand
AGCGAGGTGCGCCATGAAAGCCATTAAGGTCATCGATAAAACCCCCGTACTGGTTGACGTGCCGGACCCCAAAGGCGATGGCGTCAGGGTCAGGGTGGTCTCATCCTCTATTTGCGGCTCCGATCTGCATATGATGGCGACCGGTTATTTTGGCGATAATATTATCGGCCACGAGTTTGCCGGGGTCACCGACGACGGTCGAGCTGTGGCCATTGAGCCCCTTAACGGTTGTGGCCATTGCGGTTTTTGTGACGCGGGCCATAGCATTCATTGCGAGCAGGGTTTTTCCTTATTGGGCGTTATGGCTGATGGCGGCATGGCTGAGTACATTAAGGTCCCCGCGAACAAATTAATTGAGCTGCCGAGCGGCCTGGACGTCGCCATTGCCAGCCTGGTGGAACCGTTGGCAGTCGCCGTGCACGGCGTCGATCGTGCCCAAGTTCGTGAGGGCGATCGAGTGCTGGTCATTGGAGCGGGTCCGATTGGGCTCGCGATCGGCGCAGTGCTTCGAGGTCGCGGCATCGCCTACGACATCACCGCCCGCTATCCGCATCAGCAACAGGCCGCAGAGAGGCTGGGTGGCAAGCTCCGCGCTGATGGCCATTATGATGTTGTGATGGACGCGATTGGTAGCGCCTCATCCTTAAAACAGGCCACTGCCCGCGTGAGGCCGATGGGGCGCATCGGTTTGGTGGGCATGTTCTGGGAGCCCACCAAACTTGAACAGCAATTTTGGGCCAAGGAAGCAGTGCTAATTCCCGCCGCTGGTTATTATTGTAAAAGCCCCAGTCGCAGTTTTGATGAAGCCAGAACCCTTCTGCATCAATGTCCTGACATTGCTCAAGCCCTGATCACGCACCGTTATCCGTTAGATGGTGTAACAGAGGCTTTTCACACAGCCGGTAACCGGGCGGCTGGCGCGATTAAGGTCGTGTTTGATATCGGCAAGCGATAGCTTGAAGAAAGTGTTTGAAATGGCCAAAGGAACATTCGAATTCGGACGACCCAAAGCGGCTCTTTAACGCGAAGCACTGGCGCAGTTTGAGCCGTTTATGATCGCCAGCCGTCTTGCAGAGACGGTCTGAACACAAGACTGATCAACCGCGATGCCTGGATGCAATTCATGCCTTCATTCGGTAACGAATCGGTAGACTTTTGAGACCCCCGACAAAAGTAGACTGCATATAAGTGGGCTCGCCAGCCAGTTCAATATGCTCTACTCGGTTCAGCAGGGCCCTGAACAAGGCACTCATCTCCATGCGGGCAAGGTGCTGGCCGAGACAAACATGAGCGCCAAACCCAAAGGCCAGTTGCTTGGCACCTTTACGGTCCACCCGAAAGTCCTCGGGTTCTGGGAATATCGCTGCATCACGATTAGCCGATGGATACCAAAGCAGCGCCGACTCACCTGCCCGAATGGTTTGACCTGCAACCACGCAATCTTCTGTGGCCGTCCGCATGAAGTGCCGCACGGGACTCACCCAGCGAATCATCTCATCAATTGCTGTCGGTAAATGCGCATCGGTGTCGGCGCGCAGCTTCGTCATTTGTTCTGGGTTTTGCAGCAACGCCAATAATCCGCCTGCGGTGGAGGCACTGGTTGTGTCATGACCCGCGGTCGCAATGATAATGTAATAACCATTGGCTTCGTGCTCGGGTACCGGTGCGCCGTCAATTTCCGCATTCGCAATGAGGGAGGCCACGTCGTCCGTAGGGTGCTCTCGGCGCGCTTGGGTCAACTTGGTAAAATACGTTTCAAAGTCCAAAACCACTTCCATAAATTCCATCATATCGAAGGAACGGTTGACGTCAGGATCGGAGCTCCCAAACAGCTCTTGGGTGAGTTTCAGCATTAATGGCTCATCTTCCTCTGGCACACCGAGGATGGACATAATCACTCGAAGTGGAAACCACATGGCGACATCTTTAACAAAGTCACACGTACCACCCATATCCGCCATGCGCGTCACATACTGATCAGCAAGCTCATCTACCCTGCCCTGCAACTTCCGCAGGTTGCTGCCCATAAACCAGCCTTGGGTCAGGCGGCGGTACTTCATATGGTCGGGGTCATCCATTTGCACCAGAGATCTCACCAAGTGCTTACGCCCGGTCATTTGCTGCATAAACTCATTCGCGATTCGCTTACCCAGGACCGGTCGCGGATCGTTAACGAAGACCTGCTTATTGCCTTCAATTTCTTTAATATCGTTATAGCGGGTGACATTCCAAAACGGCTCAAAGCCTTCGGGTGATAACTGTTGGAGCGGCGCGTTCTTGCGAAGCCAAGTGAACTGATCATGTACCCACTGCTCGTCAGCCCAGTTCGAGGGGTCTACCAAAGCGTTATCAAGTTCGGGAAATTGCGTTATAACTTTCATAGCGTTTCTTCTGTTGGATTCCATTTTTTTTCAAACACCGATCAGCTTGTCAATCAACAGGCTGAGGGTCTATATTTCGCGTCTTATTATTTTGCACAGACCCTCATCAATTGCTGCCAGCGCGCAAGGCTTAAACAGAATCGGTGCTCAGGCTTCGCTAACCTCAGTTTGATTTAGTGATTCCACCAAGAAAGGTCACTAAACGAACGCATATCAAGTTCATGGGTCCAGACCGAACGGTGCTGCTGCGCTATATGATAGTAGGTCTCTGCTATTTTCTCTGGAAGCATCAACCCATCGTGCGCCATCCCTTTGGTCTCTCTGAGTTTTAGGAACTGTTCTTGTCCCAACATTTTGCCGAGGGTATCTGGTGCATCAACGGCGCCATCGACAATAATGTGGGCAACATGAATTCCTTTTGGTGCAAATTCCGCATTCAACGACTGACATAACATACGGCGCCCGCCCATTGCAGCAGCGTGCGAATGTTGCCCTGCATTGCCTCGTACAGCGGACGTCGCAGAAGTTACAAGGAACGTTCCCTTACCCCGTTCAACCATTGCCGGGCAGATCGCGCTCGCCGCCCGAAACAACCCAAAAGTAGCCATCTTCCAACCCATCTCAAACGCCTTGTAGCTGGTGTCCGCTAGACTGCGATCCCCAATCTGAGCACCCAAGTTGTAGACCACCACCTCTATTGGCCCAATGTCAGCTTCGATTGAGGCAATTCTTGATTCGATGGCCTCCTCTTCAATAGCATTCATCAGAAATCCGCTGGCGCTATTCCCGGCCATCTCGATATCGTTGATCAACTTTTTCAAGCCGGACTCATCGCTACGCCGACACAGAACGGTATGATAGCCGTTCGCCGCAAAAAGTTTACCCACGTTGCCACCAATACCGGCCCCAGCGCCAATCACCAAACATACTGGTTTCATTTTTTTCTCCTCAGATTTACACGCGTTAGGTTTTTTTGCGACGGTCGTTTAGGCCAGGTCCTGAAACCGCTTTGATTTCGCCCGGTAGCAACGACTGCCCCGCTTGACTGATAGCCGACATAGGCTTTATCGGTAGGCCCGTCTCCCGCTCTGTAAAGACTAACCGTATCCCTTTGGGGTTGGCTTTAAACACATCACCCCAATGAGCCATCGAAAGTAAAATTGGCTGTAAAGCCAGACCTTTTTCCGTTAGACGATACTCAGCATGACCCCCGGGCGTTGCCGACGTTTTTTCGAAGATGGCCTCCTCAACCAGCCGGGTTAACCTGGTGGTGAGGATGTTGCGGGCAATGCCTAAATTCTCTTGGAATTGACTGAATCGACAAGCCCCTAAAAACGCATCTCGCAAAATCAATAAAGTCCATCGCTCACCAACGATATCTAGCGTTTGGGCCAGCGAACAGTTCATCTCATCGAACTTTTTATATTTCATGCTCGCATACCGATAACGTTACGATTCCTACTTGGCTGATTTTTCAGTTTCAACACGCTGAACACTGGGCTGTTCGGCCATTATGGCAAGGACATTTTGAATGTTCGCATAGCCATCGAGCAGGTCCTCGCCATAAATCGCATTCACCATGCCGGTGGCGAGGCCAAAGCAATAGAAGGTATAGAAGTCTGCCAAGGTGAGTTGCTCACCGGCTGCATAGGGCGCACCAACAAATAAGCGGTCGACCGCCATCATACCTTTGGCAAGATCTGCTTTCACCGCGACTTTGGTCTCTTCTGATACCGGCTGCTTGAACAGCACTTCAGGTAGCAACCGTCGAGCGACCAGCTCAACATTCAACTTGAGATGGCAAACCAGCTCCATAACTTTGGCCGCTTGCATCGCATCGCCAGGGAGCAAGGCAGGTTGCGGTTGCAGGCGTTCCAGGTAACTTGCGATGGCGATTGATTCAGAGAGGTACACGCCATTTACTTCGATAGCAGGCATTTTACCCATAGGCGAGCGCATCAGAAAATCTTCTTCTTGGCTCGGTGGCCTTTTAACTTCCTCGAAATCTAATCCTTTTTCAATGAGTAGCGCCTTGGTTAGGCTGTAGTAGTTGCTCATACGAAGGCCGTAAAGTTTGATCATGCTGACAGTTCTCCTGCATTTTGAATTAGCATCCCGGCTAGGGACACTCGATTATAGTTTTATCATGAAACCATACTGACTTATTGAGGCGCAAGCATTTAGTCAACCCGCCCAGCCCGCCTTGATGGGATTGTCTTTTAAAGCGCAATTACGGTACCTTTTTAGAAATATTCACCTTGAGGCGTCACGATGCCACTTAATACGTTGAGCAAGGATGCGAGCCCCGATCAAGTCCTAGCAGAGCTTCAGGAAAACGGCGCCGTCATCGTTCGAGATCTGCTCGGAACACAGGCTGTTGATACGCTGACGGCCGAGGTCTTACCCTTTGTCGATAGAACGCCGATGGGACGAGATGATTTTACGGGTCGGTCGACTAAGCGCACCGGCGCGTTGGCGGCTCGTTCTGCTGCTTGCAGAGATTTGATTGTCAACGAGCTGGCGCTGACCACCGCGAAGCAATTTTTGCAGCCCTACACCCGTAAAATTATTCTGCACCTCACTCAAGTGATACAAATTAATCCTGGTGGTGCGGCGCAAGCAATCCATCGGGATCGCTTGGCATGGGGAAAGTATCTACCCAAGGACATTGAGCCGCAGCTAAATACCATTTGGGCACTGACGGACTTTAGCGCCGAAAATGGCGCGACCCAATGCGTGCCGGGTAGTCATAAATGGTCATGGGCACGGCAACCCAAGCCAGAAGAGATCGTTCAGGCCGAAATGTCCAAGGGCTCGGTGTTTTTCTATACTGGCAGCGTACTCCACAGCGGCGGCGCAAATACTTCTGAAAACATGCGTATGGGCATCAATTTTACGTACTGCTTAGGCTGGTTACGCCAAGAAGAGAACCAATACCTATCTTGTCCGCCGAGCATTGCCAAGGACTTCGATCCAGTGCTTCAGGATTTGCTAGGCTATACCCAGGGCGAGTATGCCTTGGGTTATTACAGTGACCCGTTTGACGAAACCGAAGGGCTCGAATTGTTGCCGCCTGAGCGCGTATTGGATCGCGCCGCTCAGAAAATCGAAATCGATATCAACTAGCGCGTTAACTGTGCGGCCTGAGCCATATCGGGCGTTCAACGCAGGCTCCGCGCAAGGGCACCAATCCTGGCAAGGAGTCATGACTGCGCGCCCCACACCCCGCCTCTCGGCCTGAACACTGGTTAAGCCGACAACAGCACCTTCGGCAAGCCTTGCTACCGCGAATCTATTTGGGTTTGCGCGCGATCACTTTGATCTCGGCACGCGCACCCGGAATAACCAGTTCGGTTATGCCAATCCAAGTCGATGCTGGATAAGGCTCTTTGATGAATTCATCTTTCACCTTGGCCATAGCCGCTGTATTTTCC
Source organism: Pseudomonadales bacterium (assembly GCA_017854255.1). Taxonomy (GTDB): domain Bacteria; phylum Pseudomonadota; class Gammaproteobacteria; order Pseudomonadales; family Azotimanducaceae; genus UBA9926. The sequence continues at coordinate 13,743 of JAFMIA010000055.1, read as the reverse complement.
TGCAGCGCCACCATATAGATCGTGGTATCGATTATGTCTTGATAACCAACCCCGGCCGCCTCGAGCGTGTCGCCCAGCGATGTCCACGCGTTTCTAAACTCGTCCTCCGCTGAATCGCCACTTCCGACAACACCCGAGAAGAAAATCAGATCATCGTGTTGTACAGCTGGTGCAAAATGCCAGTTGTTATAAGTTTTGCGTGCAGATTCCGGAACGATGACTTGAATGGGCATGGGTTACTCCTTCTTGAACATTTAAGGTCAGATTTCTCACAATCTGTTTCCGCTTCACGATTGAGGCGCCTGGACTTCCTGGACTTTACGAGACGTCCTCTAGCCACCCCAAACCGCGTCGGCCAAATTCTGCAGTCCTACTGCGCCGAGGTACTGATCAGCTGTAACAAATCCTCATAGTCAGCCATCGTGCCAGTATCGTTGCGTTGTCCGGTTCGGGCCAGAATGAGTTCATCTGCCACGCCAGCGTACGCCTGAATTCTCCTGGCACATTGTTCGACATTACCAGTTATGGTCATTCGATCAATCACCTCATCCGGCACCAAAGCCATCGCCTCACGCAACTTGCCAGCCGGCATTAACCGAGTCGCCTGGTCAGCAAATTCAGCAAAGCCCATTTGTCGTAATTGCGAGTCGTAATAGGGGTGGGGAATCGGGTGATATAACTTGCAGATAGCCGCTCTACTGGCGTTGCGCGCAGCCTCAACATCGCGATTGACGCTCACTGTTGCAGCCGTTGGAAAGCGTAAAGCCTGTGGATCTCGACCCGCAGCTACTGCACCGGCCTGAGCGTTCGGTCGAACAACGTCTCTCACAAACTCAACAGACGACATAATCCCAATGCCAACGCCGTCTGAAACCTCACCCGCGAGCCGGACCATATTGGGACCAGAAGCCGATAGGTACACCGGTAACGATGGTGTGGTGGGATTCCACGTTGCGCGCCAGCGAATGCGATGGACATCACCCTGGTAGCGGACTCTTTCCGCCGCGCGGCCACTGACCACCAAGCGAACGATCGTCATAAAATCACGCATCTTGGCTTTCGCTTTACGGGAGTCAATGCCCATATAGTAATCGTTAAAGTGCAGATTGCCGGTGCCGACACCGAGGATAAACCGACCGCCACTGATCTCGTTTAGGTCCCGTGCTTCAAGCCCCGTCATCCAGGGCTCGCGGGCATATGCATTGACAATATAGGTGCCAACCTGCGCCCTGCTGGTTGCGTTGATCACGGCGGCCGCTGTGATGGTTGCACTTCTTCCTGCATCGACCGTGTAGAGCGCGTTGATCCCGGCGCCTTCGGCAGCTCTGGCGATGTTGGTAATCGTTTTTATTGAATCTTCAAACCCGAGCATCATGCCGATCTTCATAGCCAAACCCCTTTTCTGAAGCTTAGTAATAGACAATTAACGGCCAGGCTGCAAACACATTAAAGGCCCGGGAAGTCGGTCCCCGGTATTGCACTGTGTTCCTGATACCGCCGCAGAGCGTCGTAAAACATCTCGATATAATCGAACACACCCTGCTTTGCCCAGAAGCCCGCGTTATCTTACGCATTGGTTCGCTCGCCAAAACCTTCGATATTTTCAGATGTTTTTCCCGATGCACCGAAGCACCTTAGGCTTCAAACAATTGCATTACCCCAGTGCCTTTCAAAACCCCGTCCACTCGACTGCGATCAGCTGCCTGCAAGCCAGCATAGGCTTCACGAAGCCACTGCAAGCATTTGGCTTGATAAACAAACGGGTTTTGCACCCAGGGTTTGCCATCCAATTCCATCTCAAGCTTGTCCGCCTTTTCCATGACGGCCTTTGCGTTACCGATTAGATAAGGCGCGTAGATGCGCCCGACTTCCGCGAGGATGCTTTTTAACGTTTCAGGCGGATTATCAAGATCCAACCAGTCCGAATCTGAAACCAGATAGCCGGACAATTCTTCAACCGTCTCAACCCAAGCATAGACCCGAGGGCATTCTGCGAGAATGATCGCCTGCGGCGTCGGGTCAAACAAGGCCAAACACGTTAGCTGACCATACACCGCAAAGTCAGAAGCGCCAGGTCGTTCTCCCATTAAAAAAGGCTGTTCAGTCAGGTGCTTATCGAGAAGATGAATAAAGCGTTTGAAACTGTCTTCAATGGTCGCCTTGGTCACCTCGTTGGATCCGACATAGGACAATCGTGCGATTTGCCGCGCTCGAATGAATTCGCTGATCGGCCTAACCTGGTCTTCTGGCTGAGAAATGCCGCCCCACCTTGGCAGGATATCGCCGCCCTTCTTGATGTCCGCGTCATAATGCCAGCGATAATGGAACATGGCCTTGGTCAGCCACTCATCACCATAGTCTTCGAGCAACATATCAATAAAAGCCAAAGCAGGATCAGATGGAATGATCGAGCGCCCTTCATACTCTTGTTCAAAGCGCCGGATCAGCGGGCTCGAGTCGGTAACCGCGATTTCGCCGCCCTTGTCATCTTCGAAATAGAACGTGGGCAACAGTGGAACCTTCGCCTGAACACGTTGTTTTCTGTGCCGGTCCTCACTCGCGTTGGCAATGCGCGATTGGCGTTCAAGCCTGTACGGAATATGCCGAAAACGCATAACCCCCAGCATCTTGCGTGTGTAGGGTGAACCCGGCGCGCCCATTAGTTCTTGAATTTTTCGACCTTCAGTCATTTTAATATGCTCCTATTTTCTGGGTTCTGGCGCTTTAGGCACCGATCACTGTTGTTAAGGTATGCTTACTTTCGATGTCTTGCCACCGACTCAACGAGAAACCATCAGCCGGCGAGGCCCGCTGGCGAGGCTGTCTTTTGAAGCCTGCTGGCGAAGCCTTTCGACCGAGCCCCTTCATCCATTAGTCCGGCAGGCCCGCCCGATCCTTTTAACGCGCGCTAGGCCCTGGCGCGATCGTCACGCACAAACGATGCGACCGTTTTTGCGCTTCTAGCCCAGGGCCTGGCACGACTTTAATCCGGCTCCGCCATTTTGAAGCCGGTCGCGCCCAACCAAAGGCCAACCGCATGGGTCGTCTCAATGTTGAGCTGACCCGCCAAACCGGCCTCCCGATGATGATGAATCGCCTGGTAGGCGTCGGACTGCATCATCTCAATCATCGCCTGACGACTGGGATACATCGCAATGGCCACCGCGTCCCAAAGTTCTTCAACCTCACCGAGCATTAAGCGTTCGACCTTGGCATTAAACATGCCCCCGCCGCCCAACTGAGTCAGAAGCTTAGAAACCTCAGCACCATAGAGTGCATAGGCCGCAGCGCCAGTCAGATCAGTTGCCCGGCCATCCTTGTAGGCTGCCTTGTCTTTAAATTTAAGCAGGTTCAGCATGTAAATCGGTCCCTCTGAGCCAGCCTCAAAAAACCCTTTTATCTGCGCCTCATTGGGTGTGACTTTATTTTCTACTTTCATGTAAAACGCCCTTTAATTGTGCCTTGTTATTCTGAAACGTACTTTACGCCCAACGATTCAACCAAACCGATCGAACCTTAAAGTGTGCCAGTCGTCGCCCTGCCCGAACCCCTTGAGCACACTGCTCGCTGTTTTTTTCAATCAACCCCAGCCAACTTGAACCCTTGGGCCCCGCGGCTCAGGATGCTTCTGATCTGCCGGTAGCTGGCAAAGCCGATTCATTCGCGTGATTGAGCCATCTGCATATTCCCAAATGAGTTGTTCACCCTCCCGATATCGGCGCACGACAACCGGGCCCCAACCCAACACCCGGAATTCCAAAACACCGTCATGCCAGGCCACCCCGGCCGATGTTCTCGGGCAATAGGCTCGATTACCAATGGTGAACAGAACCATCCCCTCAGTGTCATTCGAGGTTAAACCACCGGTACTGTTCGGGCCCATGTCGTGAATAATGCCGGCTGCCGTCACGACGACCCTCGAGCCGCATTGTTCGACCCGTTCAACGTGGCCTGTATGGCCACCCTCAACGCCCATCCAGAGGCCCCGAAGATCGTCTGCAGCATCCGGCAACGGCTCGGTACACTGCGCCAAAATCGGCAATGGGAAATGGTCATAGCCGCACCCTGGCGTATTGCCTTTCGGGATCTCAACCGCGCGTTTGCCGCGGCCGTCCAGTATTGGTAATTCGCAGTAATTGAGTGTGCTGCCATCACCCGCAAGGGTCTCTGGATCGATTTCAAGCGGTGGACGCTCAGAGAAAAATAGCAGCCAAAATCCCCCAAAAAAGAGCAGCACAAGCAGCGCCGCCACCCCAGCGAAAACTCGAAAGATCTGATTCACGTCTACCCTACCCCACTAATTAGGCCAATATATATACTCATCACCTTCAACGAATTTGTCTGCCAGGGTTTTATCAACGGTCACAGGCATTTCAGCAACGAAGGGATACAGGGGTTCTCGCGCCGAGGCTTTGTGCGCTGCAAGCAACGCTTTAAGCTCGGCCAACTTCTCAGGTTGACTGCTCGCAAGATCGTTTTGCTCTGTCGGGTCGTTGGCAAGATTAAAAAGCCAAGCTTTTTCCGGATTATCTGAAACTTGTAGCTTCCAATCTTCATGCCGCACCACTCGGTAATAGCCGCTTTGCCAGAACAACGTCTTTCGGTCCCACGCGGCGCCTTCGCGACCGGTCACCAGCGGTAAAATATCGACGCCGTCTATCTCTACGCTTTTTGGCATTTTTGCATCAGCGGCTGCGACCAAGGTCGGCATCAAATCAATATGGGCAACCGGCGTCTTAACCCGAGCGCCAGCCGCCACGTGTTTAGGCCACTTTACAAACAGCGGCACCCGCAGCCCACCTTCAAAGTTGGTTAGCTTCCAGCCTCTGAAGGGTTTGTTAACGCCTGGCAGGCCAACGTATCCGGCGCCACCATTGTCGCTAGAGAACACAATAATGGTGTTTTCGGCGAGACCTTCTTCTTTTAGCGTTTCATTGATCCGTCCTACGCTGCGATCAAGCGCCCGCATCATGGCGGCATAGACCCGTAAACGATGCGGCTTAATATCACCCACCGCGTCGTAATCTTCTCGCGTTGCTTGAAGCGGGGTGTGAATACCCCAGTGTGCTAAATACAAAAAGAAAGGCCGGTTCTTATTGTTCTGTATCACCTTAACCGCTTCGTCCGTCCAATAATCGGTCAGATAGCCATCTGGCTCGAACCGTTCGTTGCCATCATTATTAAAGGAATTGGCATAGGTCAACCGCGACCATAAAAATTGGTCAATGGGATCAAAATCCAGTTTGGCGTTGGCAACATTCGGATCGTTTTCAGGTAAATACAGCGCGCTCGACATGATTAGACTGTCATCAAAGCCCTGGTCATTGGGTGCCTGCCCCTTGCCGAGCCCGAGATGCCATTTACCAATGTGGGCTGTGTAATAGCCCTTTTCTTTCAGAACCTCAGCGACCGTAACCTCCGAAGGCTGCAGGCCCTGCGCCGCATAAGGCAATCCGGTCTCTGCCAGTTCATCATTGAACTTATAAGGCGGCAGGCCGTGATCCAAACTGTTGCCAATCATCGACACCACAGGTCCCATGCCGGAGGGCGTTGGCGTAAATTCAAATCCTGTTCTGGTCGGATACCGACCCGTCATCAACATCCCGCGAGACGGCGCGCAGGTCGCATTGCCGGCGTAAGATTGCTCAAACACGGCCCCTTCGGCGGCGAGCTGATCGATCGCATGGGTCTTGACTGTGCCGTCTGCAATACCGCCACCAAATGTCGAGATATCGTTGTAACCCATGTCATCGGCCAGGATGAATACGATATTTGGCGGGCGCTGATCCAAATCAGCAACAGGCGCATCCGGACCTTTTTGCCAAGGTAAATCCCGCGTCGGTCCAATTTCAAAATTACGTTCAGACTGGAATTTCACCACCATGAGCAGTAGGTCAACCCGGTTGAGCCAACCCAACCCGGCGATCACGATCACCACGCCAATCAGGCCTATGAACTTATTCATCGCGTTTGTCCCTTAATGCGTTGGTTTTGAATTCTGATGGTTGTGCCAAACAGGACCCATCCTGTCGCGCTGCGTCATCATAGCGCTGCCTGCCGAGGCGCCGAGTCAAAAAGCGCCAGTAAACCTGCACGCGATTGCATACTGCATGTTCTAAATTTTGCCCTGGGGCGTTGTGATCCAGGCATGGCTTGAGCAACCGGTCGCGCTGATGTTCTCAAGATCAAGGCAATAACGCCCCAACCGCTTTGATCTTGACCAACCCACAGCGTCTTGTCGATTCGATGCATCTTAGATAGCCAAAAATAATGCGATCCATTATTATAAAGGCGCTGTTCATTAAATGACCAGCACTGAATTCAACCGATTACAAACCAGGGCGCCTGACAGACATTATCCAGCCCGTGCATTGTCGAGATCTATCATGAGCCCAGAAATACGCCACACCATCGATGGCAGAGCCTTTGTCCGCACCCCGGACGCGCAATTCCAGAATCTGCCCGACTTCCCATACCAACCCAACTATGTCGACGTGGACGGCCTGCGCATGCATTACATCGACGAAGGCCCCAAAGATGGTGCCGTTGTCCTCCTGCTTCACGGGCAACCGGATTGGTCTTATCTTTACAGAAAGATGATTCCCATCATCACAGCGGCAGGGTTTCGAGCAATCGCGCCAGACATGATCGGCATGGGGCGCTCTGACAAACCCACGGATATCCACACGCACACTATTTATGCGCATGCAGACTGGTGGTTGGCGTTTATTCAGGCACTACAACTCAATGACATCACCCTATTTGCGCAAGATTGGGGGGGCTTTACGAGCCTAATCACGGTCGCCCATCACCCGGAATATTTTAAACGCGTCATGATCTCGAACTCGGCACTCAATTTAATGCCAGAACCCGTTCTCAATATTCCACTCAACCTCAATCGAGATGATTATCCCGTTGACCCCAATGCGACAATGCGTACGTTCGATGATTTCCTGAAACACTGTCAGGAGAATGGCTATGTTAAAGAAGATATGTCCGATTTTTTTAACGGTTGGATGATCTACGCCTTGACGGGTCCGGAGCTGCGAGCAAGCGACAACATCATGCGAGACTTTGGCGGCATCAAACTCACACAGGACGAGGCCAGAGCTTATGATGCGCCTTTTCCAGAAGCGATCTATATGACGGGCATTCGAACCCTGCCAAGCATGGCGTCAATGCTAGACGTCAAAGCGAGCCTTGCGGCCTGGGAAGCCTTGCAACGCTTCACGAAGCCCTTCCTCACCGTTTTTGGTCAATTTGATCTGCTAGTCGGCTCTGAAAAAGTCCAAAACACATTAATCGAGAACATCCCAGGGGCAAAAGGCTTGCCCCACGACAGAATCGCGGCCGGTCACTTTATTCAGGAGTCTCAAGGCGCGGAAATGGCGACCAGGCTCATCGATTTTATCGCCAACCACTCGCCCCTCGACGACCCAGAGGTTGCGGGTTGAGCGTTGAGCCTCAAACGAGACGCTTACAAGGCGCCAAATGCTTCCTAGTGGGCAATCGCCTTTACGGATATTGCGCAGCATTGATATCAACGATCCTGCCGGTCGAGCGCGTCTCCCGATTGCGACCCGAATTTCGATAGCACGGCGTCGACTTGATTCACGCACCCTTTTCGGGGCGATTACCCGCTCGTTCGACAGTGCGTAACATCAACAAAACGCGGATTCTGAGCCCAACCTAGGCGTCAAGGCTCGATCGCTGACTGGTTTACCCGCCGACAAAGCGCCGACTCAACTGACGTGAAAGCGTAAACAAACGATGGATTGACAGCGGCAGCAGCGTCATGCTACGCCTTGCTGGTCAGCCAGTGACACTAGGCAGCGATTGGTTCTTCAGCCGCGCGGGTCGCCTGAACCGTGCGAAGTATTTCTCGGTACTTAACCGGCGCCCGAAAGCCAAGCTCTTCGCGAACCGCTGCCAAGGGCTCATGGAGACGGTCTTCCCATCGGCTCAGCAACATCCATTGCGACTGCGCTCCGATATCGCGCCCTTCATCAATCGCACCATTGATATCAAGCGACGGGTTGTCTTTTTGGGCCTTTTTGCGACCAACGAACACAATAAAGTCGATGCCTCGCGAAGGCGTTTGGGTCGTCATAAACGACAGCAAGCAAAGCTCACCCAGCGGGTCGCGACCGTATCCGGTCATGACATGTTGTAGATCGTGGATATCTCTCAGGCGATCGCCCAGCCAGCGCTCGGTCTGACCCATACCGTCAACGCTTGGTGCTTCATCGCTGGAGGCAATCAAGCCATCCGCCGAGAGACCTTCTAGATGCACAAAGTTATAATAAGCGCGGCCAATACTGCCCTCAGGAAGGCTGGCGAGGGTTTCTCGATCATTGAGCGCGCTAACGATGTTTGGCTGATCGCGCAGGAGCTTCAGACCTTGCGCATCAGCGTGCATCCTTGCCGCCGCTCGACTCAACGAATCGCCGCGCAGTGCTTCCAATACCTTAAACACCTGTCCTGTATCGTCTGGATCTTTGATGAGCCGTGAGACCGCAAGCGCGGCCTTAACCGGCTGAATTCGATTTCTGTTGTACCACTGTTTAACAACTTTCAGCACGTAACATATCCATTGGTGTTAAGAAGCGTTAAAGGATAACAGACAAAGGCTATTCAGACATATCGGCAAAAGCGTCGACGGTTTGTCTAGCGACGCGTTGAAGATACAGAGCTTCATCTTGAGAGAGACGTCCATAATAGTCGTAGGTGAGGTTCGATTCATCGTCATCAAAGAGAGACAGAAAAACCACACAGGCGCCAAGATAAGTCCCTCTCAGGTTCGGATGCGTGCCGTCAAAGTCCGCGTGTAAAGAAAAGTCAGGCCGTTCTTTGTAAGACCGCTCATAAGCAAGGCCAACCGGGATCACCTGGGCCTGCGCGGCTTGCCCAGCCTCAATATAGGTCTTGCTAACGACCCCGATCATTTTTTCATCAACCGCGTCATGCGGCGCCACGTAGGCATGCGTCATGTACAGCATCGGCACCGCGCCGATCTGCCGAACTTTTTGAGCGTAAGCAACGGTTGTATCGATAAACCCTTTGCGCGCCCGGTCGGTTAGCGGCTCAAAACTGCCGCCTTGCATAATCACAACCTGAAAAGGGAGATCAACCCCAATTTGTCCGGGCGCCAGCAGCCAGTCAAGGTTGTGATGTTTCAGTCGCGCCCCGCCAATGGTTGCCGACTTAAATTGAAATAAACGGCCTGGCGTATCCGGATACCGCTCCTGGGCCATCCGCTCAACATGGTTGTGCAGACTGTCGTTGTAGTACAGATAGCTGTTGCCAACGAACAGCACGCGGGTCAGTGGGCTCGCCGCCGCGATCGCGGCGGTCCAGGGACCCATCATCACCACGACCAACAACATTAAAATTTTAAACATCTGCATCTGCAGCTCAAGATCACTCAACGGGCCTCAAAATACCACGGTATCCATCCCTTTTGCTAACCAGGACAACCACCCTCAAAAAATGGCCCACGCCAATGATCCTTGGCATTATGGCGCTGCCGGAAATTGCATTTTAGGCCGCGTTGTGAGGCGCCCCGCGCGTTGTAGGTGACCTGCTTGGGCATTTTGTAGGCGGCCAACAACGCGTCTGAGCAACAGAGTTGGCTAGACTCGCCGCGATCTAAAACCTTATTTATTACATCCTTTCTGGCTGAGGGCGAAGCGCCGCGCATTCTGACCAACGATTTGCCAGACAACGCGCACTGAAACATTTACAGTAGACGCCATCGATTATTGTTGAACCCTTTTGAAGAGATCCCTTTATGACAGCAGCAACCGCACCAGAGGCAGGTGAAACACCCGACCAAAATACAGGCTACGGTACTAAAGGTTACCGAACCTATGTACTCTCGGCCCTCACGCTGATTTATATTATGAATTTCGTCGACCGCGGCCTACTTGCTGTTGTCGGCCCCGAACTTGTCCCGGAGCTCGGTCTGTCCGATACCCAATTCGGACTACTGACCGGCTTTGGTTTTGCCCTGCTTTACACCATCGTGGGTCTTCCGCTGGCGCGCTATGCGGATGCGGCTCACCGCGTGTGGATTATGACCATCTGCGTAGCACTTTGGTCGCTCATGACGGTGCTCTGCGGGCTCGCAACCGAAATCACCATTGGCTCGGTCACCATTGGCGCCTTCTGGGTTTTGTTGGTGTGTCGCGTCGGTGTTGGGATTGGCGAGGCGGGTTGCACACCGCCGGCCAACTCGCTGATCGCAGATTATTATGCGCCGCGTGACCGGTCCCAGGCGCTGGGTGTTTACGCCATGGGCGTGACCCTCGGCACGATGTTTGCCAATCTGATAGGCGGTTGGGTTACAGACGTATTCGACTGGCGAACCGCATTTTATGTCGTGGGCCTGCCCGGCGTGTTAATTGCGGTCGTTTTTAAACTCACCGTGAAAGAGCCGCCCCGCGGCTTTACAGACCCCAAGGGCACGCAATCAGCCGACCGGGTTAGCTTGCGCGAGGCGATACAAGAACTTTTGACGAAGCCCGCCTTCTGGCTCATGACCGGTGGCGCAACGGTCGCCGCCTTCTGCGGTTATGGCATCTCCTCGTTTCAGTCCATCTTCCTTGTTCGTACCCATGAAATCACGACCGGTGAAGCGGCTATTTGGATCAACACACCCGTGTCGTTGTCAGCGGCCATCGGGACCTTCGCGACCGGCTGGCTTGCAACCAGACTCTATAAAAAATATCCGGGCGCGATCGCCTGGGTGCCGGCCCTCGGCTTGGCCTTGTCGATCCCGTTCTATTTAGTTGCCTTTACCACGCAAAGCCTTTTACTTGCCGCGATTTGCTTGATGATCGGCGGCTTTGTGAAGTACGGCTATATCGCCGCGCAGTACACCATCGGCCAAGGGGTCGTCAGTATGCGCGTGCGGGCAACGGCAACGGCGGTACTGTTGTTTATTGCGAATTTAATTGGCTACGGTTTTGGCCCGCTGTTCATTGGGTTTATCTCCGACGTTTTCTTTGTCAGCGGCGCGGCTGAACTCGGTGTTGCAGCAGAAGAATTGGCTCGAAACCAGTGCCATCCGCGTGCAATCGGCGGGTTGAGCGAAAATCTACAGAATGTCTGCGGGGCGGTTTACGCTCAGAGTCTGCAGTCAGCGATGGTCATCATGTCGCTCTTATATGCTGCAAGCGCACTGTTCTTTTTATTAACTTGGCGGCATCTGGCCAAGGATATGGTAGACCGGAACTAACCCGAAAGCCGGGGTTAGAAGCCGATGTCTTTACAAGACATCGGTGCGGCACCCAAGTTGGCTCAGCTTTAGAATATCCATTGATTCCGTAGCAATAGCAGTAGAGTGTGCGACCTACTATGAACTTCGACCGATCCAAGGCGTCTAAAGCGATAACGCGTGTTCGCGTCGCGACGATCGACGATGCGGATGATCTGGCCAAAATCGCTGAAAAGACCTTCAGAGATGCCTACACGTCGGTTAATTCTGCAGCGGATATGAACGCGCACTGCACGCAGTATTTCGGCCGAGCGCAACAGTCCTTAGAAATTCTCGATCAAACCCAAACCATCCTATTGCTTGAGCGCGATGGCCGTCTGGGCGGGTTTGCGCAACTTTGCTGGGACAAAGCCCCAAGCTGCGATATTCAAGCCAAGTGGCCAAGCGAAATTCTCCGTTTTTATCTCGATCAACCGCTTCATGGCACGGGTGCCGCGCAGGCGCTGATGCAATCGGTCTTTGAAGAAGCGAAAAAAACCTTGACCGATGTCTTGTGGTTGGGGGTTTGGGAGAAAAATTTTAGGGCGCTTGCATTCTATCGTCAGCAAGGCTTTGTCGAAGTTGGAGAACATACCTTCCAGCTGGGCGCGGACCGCCAACGAGACCTCATCTTGGCGACTGCTCTTACCTAACGCTTGCCCTGCAGCCGGCGCCGACGTCCAGACGCGCATGGAATGATGGTGCGACGCGCCCAGCAAGCGCCGTGCCCCAAGCACTGGTCAGTATTACTGGCGATGCGGTATGGTTGTCAGGGTAATCACTGGGAAGATTTTTTGATGACTAAAACAAACGAACTGCTCTCCAGCGAGGCGCTCGGGTTTGACCCGGATGCCCTTGCTCAACGCTACGCCGAAGAACGCGAAAAACGCATCCGGCCCGATGCCGAAACGCAGTTTGTACAGCTTTCCCACGATTCGCCCTTCGCCAATAAATATTTAGAAGAAGACCCTTACAGCGAAACACTCGAACGGGCGCCCTTAAAAGACCAACGCGAAGTCATCGTGATCGGCGGTGGCTGGGTCGGTATGCTAACCGCAGCACGGTTAAGTCAGGCCGGTATTAGCGACGTCCGTATCGTTGAGAGTGGGAGCGACTTTGGCGGCACTTGGTATTGGAACCGCTATCCCGGGGCACAATGCGACATCGAATCCTACAGTTACCTGCCGCTTCTGGAGGAAACCGGCTACGTACCAAAACTCCGATATTCTTATGCCTCAGAGATTTACGAGCATGCCCAAAGAATTGGCAAGCATTTCGATCTGTATAAAGACGCGGTGTTTCAAACCTGGGTGACCGAGTTGCGCTGGCTCGAAGACGAGTCCCTGTGGCTCGTGAAAACCAATCGAGGGGATGCCATGCGCGCTCGGCATATCTGCCTTGGCACCGGGCCGGCCAATCGGCCGCGCCTGCCGGGGATCCCAGGCGTTGAGCAGTTTAAAGGCCATTCATTTCATACCTGTCGTTGGGATTACAACTACACCGGTGGCGGCCCAACCGGCAATTTAGCAGGACTTGCCGACAAAACCGTGGCCATTATTGGCACGGGGGCAACGGCCGTGCAGTGCGTGCCCGCATTGGGTGAAAGCGCAAAGCAACTCTATGTGTTTCAGCGCACGCCCTCGTCCGTTGATGTCCGCAACAACGCCGAGACTGATCCAGCTTGGGCGGCGAGCCTCAAACCGGGTTGGCAGCGAGATCGGCAAAAGAAATTCGGTGAGGCCTTTTTAGGCGGACCGATCGATCCTGCTTTCGTCGATGATGGTTGGACGCGGCTTACCCGTAACCTGAAAGATTTAGTTGCCCAGAGCGAAGAAAGGATATCGGGTCTGGCGCAGATCGCCGATTTCAAAACGATGGAGACCATCCGAGGCCTGGTCGACGATACCGTTAAAGATCCTGAGGTTGCCGAGAAGCTCAAGGCTTATTACAACCAGTTCTGTAAGCGACCGACCTTTAATGACTTTTATCTCGACACGTTCAATCGGCCAAACGTTGAATTAGTCGACGTTAGCGCGAGCCAAGGCGTTGAGGCCATCACCGAAACCGGCATCATCGCCAACGGTCAGGAATACCCCGTTGATTGCATTATTTATGCCTCCGGTTTCGAGATTACCTCGAGTTATGAGCGCCGCCTCGGCATTCCGATTTTCGGCGTTGCCGGGAAGTCGATCTACGAGCATTGGCAAGCGGGCATGCGCAGCATGCATGGCCTGATGGTCAGCGGTTTTCCGAACCTATTTATGTGCGGGGGCGGTTTTGTGTTCCAGCTGGGCGCGAACTATGCCCACGGCATTGACGTTCAGGCTGGGCACGTGGCCTACACGATCAGCGAATTGAGCCGCCGCGGCATCCAGTCAGCCAACGTCTCGCTTGATGCTGAGGAGCGCTGGATAGCCGATCAGCTAGAGACCAAGGGTGGGGGGTTTGTGCTGGGCGGCTCCCCAGACACATGCACCCCGGGCTAT
>JAFMIA010000013.1 GCA_017854255.1 Pseudomonadales bacterium | reverse complement strand
AAATGCTCGTTTTCTGTCCTGGGCAGGCGTTTTTGCTTTGTTCGCACTATTTGCGTGGTACCCGTTTTCATCTGAGGTCGCATCAACCACCACCTTATCAGGGGATGTTTCAGATCAGGCGCCGGAGGTGCTCTGGGCCTCTGGCAAAATATCGTCGGCGCACCATAATTTTGCAGAATCATGCGATCAGTGTCATGTCGAGCCATTCGAGTCTGTCACCAGTGAAACCTGCTTAAGTTGTCACGAGGATTTACCAGATCACGCCTCAGCGCTGTTGCTTTCCCATTCCAAGCCAATGCCTGAGGGGCTAGCGGCGCTTGAAGGATTGGCGAAAGCCGAGTTTGGGATTGAAGAAGGCGGTTGTGCCAGTTGTCACAAGGACCACAATGGCGATGAGGGTGTGTTGTCGATGCCAGATGGGCTGTGTCAGACCTGTCACGAAGGGTTGGATAAGCGATTGGCCGGGCACATGGGCGCGGTCGGCTTCGATGATGTCGGCGCCTTTTCTACGCACGGTGACTTTAAATACCTATCGGTTGATAGAACTGGCGATGAAATCACCTTAGTGCGCTCTGTACTGAGCCCTTCTAAAAGGGATCAAAGCGGCATCAGTTTTTCTCATGAGCAACACCTGGCCGAATCAGGACTTGTATGGGAGATGGCTGAAGAGCAGACGCTTACTTGTGCCAGTTGTCATGCGTTAGACGTCTCAAAGACAAATTTCAAACCGGTCGAAATGGAAACGGGTTGTGGTGGCTGCCATGATCTTGCTTGGGGCGAGGATGACCTTGGTCAGGTTTTCCAACTGGAACATGCTTCCTTGGCCGAAGCTCGATATGTCTTGACGAGAGAGCTTTCGTTAGCGTCACTGAATGACCCTGGGCCGGTTAGGCCTAACCGGGCTGACGGAAACAGGGGTGTTGAAAATCTCGACGCGAAAGTAACAGAAATCCTGCTGGGAGAAACCGGCTTGTGTCTGGAGTGTCATGAATCTGCTCTGAATGATGATGGTACGAGGCTCGACGTTGTAACGATTGAGGATTTTGCGGTTCATGCAACCTTCGATCACAGCGTCCATAAGCTAGAACCGCTTCAGTGCGACAGTTGTCATGATGCTGAAGGGTCCACCGAGGCAGAGGACGTCTTGATGCCGAAGATTGAGGTGTGTTCGACTTGTCATGCTGACCCGGGCGTCAGTCACCGGATTGAATCTGATTGCCTGATGTGTCACGAGTATCATGCAACCCCGCCAGTTTTTCCGAAACTGAGTTCGGGGCTTGATGCGTTCGCTGCGCGACTCGTTCTCGACCCTAACCGAGGAGGAAGCGAAAAATGAAACGATTTCTGTTAGGTCTGCTGTGTATCGCTAGCTTTTCAATGTCTGCAAATTTGCAAGCGGATCAAAAAATCAGTCAGCAGGATCAGCATCTAGGCGTAAACAGTTGTGGCGGATCAATGTGTCATGGTCGACAGCATTCGACAGGCGATGTGGTTTATCAGAACGAAATTGCGATATGGCAGTCGTCTCATAGTTATCTGGGTGCGCATCATAGGGCTTACCAAGTTTTAAATGGGGCGTTAGGGAAAGCGATTACGCGCAATATGGGTTGGGAAGATGCCTCGAAACGCGCGGAGTGCTTGGGGTGTCATACGGACTTAGTCCCAGAAAGTGAGCAAGGGTTGTACTACCAAATAACGGATGGCGTTAGTTGCGAAAGTTGCCATGGGGGCTCAGAGCGTTGGCTGAAATTGCATTATGGCGCGTCTTGGGATGGCAGTCGTCACGCCGATATGGGGTACGTGGATCTATCCAATGTTAATTTAAGGGCGCAAGTCTGCTTGGATTGTCATTTGGGCTCGAATAATGGGAATCAGTTTGTAACTCATGAAATGATGAGTGCAGGACACCCAAGGCTTGCGTTCGAATTATCAATTTTCGAAGATCTTCAAGCCCACTATGAAGTCGATCAGTCTGAGCAAGGGCAAGAACTCGATGTTATGACCGCTCAAGTTTGGGCATTGGGTCAAATTACGGCGGCTGAACGATACTTGGACTTAGTGTTGCATCGAGAAGTGGGTGCGGCCCTAATGCCAGAGCTTTCTTTGTTTGACTGCCGCGCGTGTCATCAGGATTTTGCTGATGCTGGTGCGGTATTTGACTCTGTTCAGGGCCGCGATAAGGGTCGAAAAATCGGCCAGATAGTGCTTTCTGATTACAATATAAGGTTTGCCTCGCTTATCGAGCTGAGCCTCGGTTTAGACAATCGTCCTCAAATAGCCGACTTGCTTAGTCAAATGAATAAAGCGATTGCCTTGAGTCGAGCGTCTTTTCGAGAGACGGCTGGAAAGCTACGAACAGGACTCATGCAATTAAAATCCCACGTGAATGAGTCGTCCGTGGAAGCTGAAGCCATCAGGCAAATGCGGGCTAAAATTTTTACTTCGGATAGCCTCGTTCAAGATTATGCCGGTGCTGAGCAAGTTTACTTCGCACTATTAGCATTGGGTGTTGACTCTGAGGTGGTCAACCGGTTTTTAAGCGATCAAATTGCGGAGCCCTCAAAATTCTCTCATCAAGCGTTCAGCGAGGCTCTGATTGAGCTTGAGGCGGAGCAGAGTAGTCAATCCATTAGCGCATTGTAGGAGGTGTCTTTTGTCAAAGGTCGTACAGGCGGGCTTCCTAAGGTTCCTAAAGGCTCGTTGGTTTCGAATCGTTGCTAGTTTTAGGAGGCATGCCAAATGGTAATCCCGGGGAAAAGTGAAGCCTCGAGTTCGGTCTCCGAGTTTGTTAACCCGCTCAGTGAACCGTGTGTCATGGTCATCTTTGGCGCATCAGGGGATCTGACAAAGCGTCTTTTAGTGCCATCCCTTTATAATCTGGCGTGTGATGATCTGCTTTCGCCAAATTTTGCGGTCCTTGGGACAGGTCGGAGCAAGCTTAGCAACGAAGCATTTCGGTCATCGATGGCGAGTGAAACGACTGGCTTACGCGCATTTCATACACGTCACGAGTTTGATGAGGTGGTGAGCGATGACTTGCTTTCGCGCTTCTTTTTTGAAAGCGCGAATATAGATATTGAGAGTTTTAAGGGTCTAAAGAAAACGGTTCAGGCGCTCGACAAAAAATATCAGGCTGGCGGCAATATTTTGTTCTACTTTGCCATGGCGCCCCGGTTTTTTGGCGCCTTATGCGAGAATCTTTATAAAGCAGGATTTCAAGAAGGCAGTGGTTGGAAGCGTATTATCGTTGAGAAACCCTTTGGAACGAATTTACAGTCGGCATTAGCGCTTAACCAAGAAATATTACAGTATTGGAAAGAAGAACAAATTTATCGTGTTGACCATTACTTGGGAAAAGAAACGGTCCAAAACTTACTCGCCTTTCGATTTTCAAATGGCATGTTTGAACCTTTATGGAATAAGCACCACATAGACAACATACAGTTTAATGTTTGTGAAGCTGTGGACGTTCAAGGTCGAGGAGGGTACTACGATCAGTCTGGTGTGCTGAGGGACATGATGCAAAATCATATGTTCCAGATGTTGTCGTACATCTGTATGGAGCCGCCCGGATCCTTTGAGGCGGACTCTATTCGCAATGAGAAAGCCAAGCTGTTGGAATCAGTCCGTATTTATACGGACGATGAGGTTCCAGAAAATGTCGTTAGAGGCCAATACGGCCCGGCTTATGATGCGCACGGGGGCGTCGTTCAGTCCGGGTATCGGGAAGAGGCCGATGTGGACCCACAATCAAAGACGGAGACCTTTGCTGCTGCAAAACTACATATTGATAACTTGCGATGGCAAGGAGTACCGATTTATTTACGATCGGGAAAGGCGCTCTGGAAACGTAGTACGGAAATCGTCATAGAATTTAAGAAGCCACCGGAGACATTGTTTAAGGGCACTGGTGTGCAAAATCTGACATCGAATCGATTGGTGTTTCATATTCAGCCCTTTCAGGGGATCGACTTGTTGTTTCAGGCGAAGACACCGGGTCCTACGATGCAATTGCAGGGTGTTGATATGAGCTTTAATTATGGTGAAGCCTTCAAATCCTCGCGTTATACCGGTTATGAAGTGATGTTGTATGCGTGCTCTCGTGGTGATGCCACCTTATTTTCCCGAGGTGATTTGGTCGAGGCGGCTTGGCGAATTGCCCAGCCACTGCTAGATCACTGGGAAGTGGCGTCCGCGCCAGAGTTTCCAAATTACACACGAAATTCCTGGGGACCAAAATCGGCCTACGAGTTGTTAGAGAAGGATGGGCGACGATGGTTTGAGGTTGTTACCCCGGATGTTTTGGAAGAGTCTCCTTTGTTCGAAGGTGCAGATCCCTTGTTGCTCAGCGCAGTCATACTGGCCTTGCGTCCAATGACGGTGGCGCCGGGTGAGACCATCATCCGACAAGGTGAGGTGAGCACGGAAATGTATTTTATCTGTCGCGGTGAAGTTGATGTGCTCGACCTCAAAGGGGAGATCGTCAACCAGCTTCAGGATGGCCAATTCTTCGGAGAAGTTGCTTTGTTGCTGACGACGGCGCGAACGGCCGACGTCAGGGCTAAAACGCTATGTGATCTTTTCGTTTTGAATCAAAACGACTTCAAACGTATCCTAAGAGACCACCCGCAGTTTGCTAAGAAGATCTTACAGGTCGCTAAGGATCGGTACGATCTAGCGCTTTCGGTCAATGAGTTCATGACGCCAAGAAGTGACGCTTAACGGCAGTCTTCTATTTGTTTGCCGAGGCGCTCGGTGGGAGAGCGTTTAAGCTGCAAAGAGTGTTAGCCGGTCGCTGAAGATGGCAGAAGACTTTGGTCGCCGGATTTAATGAATCTTTGGCTTGGTTTGTTGAGAAACAAAAGCGTTGCTTGTTTTGAGGCTTTTAGGATTGACGTTCTAAATTTTGCCTAACGGCTTTTGACGCCTAACAAGCACCGACGCCATGATCTGCAGCGCCTGGTATTGGCCGTTGGGCACCGAGCGGTTCGCCCAGCAAAAAAATGATTGAAATTTTGAGACATCCAGACGATAACGGCACAATCCAAGTGAATACGCCCAAAGTCTGCCGGTTAGAGATCGCGAGACTGTTTTCGCAGGACTAATCGATTTCTTATAGAGTGATGTAACAATTCAAAGCCGGGCATAGAAATCAGCTAAATCTTGTGGAACGGCTAAGAAACGTAATAAATGTCTGTTTTAAGATAGGTGTAAGGCGGGTGCTTAAATGTCTTTAATTTTGTCTACCCCAGTTGACCAGGGTTAAAAAAATTCGAGATTTTTCACAGCAGTATACGGTTTTAACTGTTGAATTTGGTGGGCCCAGAAGGACTCGAACCTTCGACCAATGGATTATGAGTCCAGTGCTCTAACCAACTGAGCTATAGGCCCGCGAGACAAGATTCTACAGCCTTTCCAATTTGTTGGCGACGGGTTTGACGGCGTTTCAATAAATCTCTACAGTCGGCGTTGAAACTCAATCTCAAAAGATGGGTATTCAATGAGCGCGCAGACGCATGCAGCGTCGTGCGAAACGATTAACGAATTTTAAGGACTTGATCCCAATTGGACAGGTACCTGTTTGGCTTGAAAGAGCCCCTGCCTGTCGATTGGCGCATTCTACCTTTGATTGGAGAATAGCTATGCAATCGATCACTCGCTTTCAAGCAATGAAAGCGGCTCAACAGAAAATATCGATGGTCACTTGTTATGATTTTTGGTCAGCCCAGCTGGTTGCAGAATCTGCCGTTGACAGCATTTTGGTGGGTGACTCTTTAGCCGTTGTGATGCATGGATTCCCGTCGACAGTGCACGCAACGCTTGATCTGATGCTGCCTCATGTTGCAGCGGTTGCTCGAGGTGCCGGCGATAAGATCATTATTGCGGATATGCCGTTTATGACGGCCAGCAGTGATTTGTCATCTGGCGTTGCCGCCGCGACGGCGCTGATTCAAGCGGGCGCCCATGCGGTAAAAATAGAAGGTGCGAAACACCAACGAACATTGATTGCCCATCTGGTTGAAGCGGGGTTGCCGGTTGTGGGTCATTTGGGGTTGACCCCCCAGGCCGTTTTGCAGTTGGGCGGGCACCGGGTACAAGCAAAAACGGAAGCCACCGCGAAGGTCTTATGCCAGGAAGCCGAGCAGCTTGAACGGGCTGGTATTGCTGCTTTGGTTTTGGAATGTGTGCCGGCGAAGGTCGCAAGTCTCATTGCCCAGTCCCTCGACTGCCCAGTGATTGGCATCGGCGCCGGAGTTCAGGTCGATGGACAAGTATTGGTCCTCCAAGACTTGTTAGGGGCCAACCGGGGATTTCATCCTAAGTTCTTGCGACAGTACGCAGATCTGGCAGGGGATATGCTTGGCGCGCTAAATCATTTTCATGAAGATGTTATCCAGGGCGCTTTCCCAGCACGATGTGAAAGCTACGCATGAAAATCATCCGCACAACCGAGGATTTGCAAGCTTACCGAAAAACGCTTGCCAACTCTGTTGGCTTTGTCCCCACAATGGGCGCGCTGCATGCCGGCCACTGCGCCCTGATTGAGGCCGCAAAGACCCGGCACCAACACGTCGTGGTGTCAATTTTCGTGAATCCGATGCAGTTTAATGAGGCGAAAGACCTTGAATGCTACCCGCGGATGGAGGCAGAAGATCAGCGATTGCTGGAAACCCTTGGTGTCTCGGCCCTGTTTCTCCCGCCGGTCACGGCTTTGTATCCCGAGGGCGATCATTACGCCGTGGATGAATTGCTATTGAGTCAGGATCGTTGTGGCGCCGCCCGCCCTGGGCACTTTCGAGGTGTGCTAACCGTTGTGCTAAAACTGCTCAATCTAGTACAAGCCGATGCCGCCTATTTTGGGGAAAAAGACTATCAACAGTTCGAGTTGATTCAAGGTATGGCGTTGGCGCTGTTTTTAAAAACTCGGATTGAATCTGTGCCAACGGTACGAGAGGCCGACGGTCTTGCGATGAGTTCGCGCAATCGGCGATTGACCAAGACCCAGCGCAGGTTGGCTGCAAAACTGTATCCGTGTTTGCTGGATTCAGAATCCGATGACGCCGCGCACGCGGCGTTGGGTTTAGCTGGATTCTCAGTGGATTATGTAACGAGCGCAAAGGGCCGGCGTTTTGGCGCCGTTCGGGTTGGCGCCGCACCAGATGAAATTCGATTAATTGATAATGTGAGGATCAAATCATGATCTTATGTCTTGATGTGGGTAACACGCAGGTCTACGGCGGTGTTTTTGATGAGGGTAAGCTCATTACCCAATTTAGAAGGACGTCCCAACTGCAAAGCAGTTCGGACGAGCTGGGCGTGTTTTTCCGAAGTGTGTTGCGAGAAAATGGTGTTGACCCATCAACCATTCGTGAAATCGTCATTTGTTGCGTGGTCCCGGATCTTTTGTATTCTCTCCGCGCCTGCGCGCAAAAATATTTTGAAATTGAACCGCTTGTGTTGCGGCCTGGGGTCAAAACCGGGCTGAAGATCGCGTATCGGGATCCGAAAGAGGTGGGTGCGGATCGGATTGCAGATGCGATTGGGGCCATAAAATTGTTTCCCGATCGCCACCTGATTGTTGCAGACTTTGGTACAGCAACAACCGTTTGCGCAATTCGGTCGGATCGAACCTTCCTTGGCGGGAATATCTTGCCGGGTGTGCGGTTGTCGATGGAAGCGCTTGAGATGAGGACGGCTCAGTTGCCCTCAGTTGAAATTAAGCCCGTTAAGAACGCCATTGGCACGACAACCATTGAGAGTATTCAGACGGGCTTGTTTTGGTCGAACGTCGGCATGATTAAGGAACTGGTGAGTCGAATCACAGCACAGGAGTTTTCGGATGAGGCGCCGCTGGTGGTCGGCACCGGTGGTTTTGTACATCTGTTCGACAGCGAACAAATTTTTGACCACGTTGTTACCGACCTCATTCTAACTGGGTTGCTGGAAGTGCTTCGGCTGAACCGCTGACGCGTGGGCATGAATTTGATCATTGGCGAAGCGCGGTTTTCAGGGGTTCAGGCACCAAGCGGCTGCTCTGACTCTGCTATGATATGGTGAAACAAAAATAGGTCCCAGCCGAATGTTATTACGAAATGTCACACTGTGGGATGGTTGTGGGTCAGACTATTCGAGCGACTATGATGCTGTGCGGATCTTGCCCGATGGCACCTTGCAGTGCACAACCTCAGACGATCGCATCAATGACGAGCCGTCAAAGGATCTCGCTGGCGCTTATGTGATCCCCGGCCTGATTGATGCCCATATCCACCTGTGTCTGGATCCTGAGGAACCCGATCCTTTTGCGCACGGCAAAGTTCCCGAAGCGATTCAACTAAAGGCGATGGCCCTGCGCGCGAAAAAAATGGTTGAAGCTGGGATTACCGCCGCGAGAGACCTAGGGGGCGGTCAATGGCTCGAGCTGAAGATTCGGGATGCGATCCTCGCGGGCGAGATACCTGGTCCACGATTGATCTGCGCGGGTCAACCCATAACGTCCCCGGGCGGGCATTGCCATTTTTGGGGCGGAGAAGCTGAGGATACAGCGGCTGCAATGGCGGTGATTGCGCGGCAAGCCGAAGCGGGTGTTGATTTAATTAAAGTCATGGCAACCGGCGGCAACATTACGCCGGGTAGCAAACCGATGGACGCGCAATTTGATGGTGCTGTGATGCAATCCATCGTGAACGAGGCCAATCGGTTGGGGTACTCGGTTGCAGCGCATTGTCATGGAACCGATGGCATCCGGCATGCCGCACATGCGGGCGTCACGACCATCGAGCATTGTTCTTGGGTTGGGCCCAACGGTTGGGGTAAGCACTTTGACCTCGATTTGGCCAAGGACATTGCTAGGGCGGGTATTTGGATCTCTCCGACGGTGAACGCGGGTTGGGGTCGCCATCTGACCAATGAGAATTATATGGCGGCAATGAACACGCGATACCAAACAATGAAGGCGAGTGGCTGCCAGTTTATCGCGTCCACCGATGCGGGCATCCCAAACGTTTTTCATGAGGATTTGCCTAAAGCGCTGGCGGTCTACCAAGCGGTGGCGGCATTCTCGATCGTTGAGACCTTACGAAGTGCGACCAGTGATTGCGCGCTGGCCTTGGGCCTTGAAAGCGTGACGGGTCGGGTGAAGGATGGTCTGTCGGCTGACCTAATGATTTTGCCAGAATCGCCCTTGAGTGATCTTCGGGCACTGCAAAAACCGCTGGAGATTTATGCCCGGGGAACAGCGGTTCTGTCCTCCTAGCGCGAAAGGCTCATGCTGGCTGTGAATTCAATTTAACCCTAAGTCCAATTGATATGGTGGACCTCAACAAGCGGCGTATCCTGAAACTTTTACTGGGCACCGGCGCGGTTGCTTCAGGGTTATATGGTCTGTTCGTGTTTCAAAATAGTGCCGAGCTGCGTCAGCTTCGCAGCACCATGCCAAGGGCGCAGGGTGAGCACAATCCAGCGGATCGGCTTGACCTCGGCGCGCAAGCGCCCCTTTTTCCGGATCAGGCGGAGTTCTTAAGATCCTTTGGGTTTTCTCAGCAGCAAGTCGATCAGATGCTGCTCAATGCCCGGAAAATGCAGTCTCCAGATCGCGTTTCGGCTGATGACGTTTATCTCAGCCCGGACCAGCGCGCAGTCATGCCGACCACCCTTGCCAGGCTGAACCGGGTTCAGCGTCATTTCGGGCATGGCTATTTCAATATTTTAGGGTTTAATCAGTTGCTTAAATCTGCCGCCGCAACGACTGGGATTGAACGGTTTACTGTTGAAGAAATGGGGCTCTTGCAATGGTTGTTTTATCAAGACGCCGCGAGCTATGGGTTCATGGGGCAGCGGGTCGTTAAAGACTTGTTGGTTGACTTGCGCCCCAGGTTATTGCACTACGACGCGCAGTCGGGTCAGTATTTGTACAAGCGCCGGGCGAAGCCGTTATTTGACCGTATGCGCGCGGATATTGGGGCGGATCTAATCTTAACCTCTGGCGTACGCGGGATCCCCAAGCAGAGTGCATTGTTTCTGACGAAGCTTATCGCGTGTGATGGCAATGTTTCGATGGCCTCGCGGAGTTTAGCGCCGCCAGGCTACTCCTTTCATTTCTCGGGTGATTTTGACGTCGGGTCCTCCCAATTGGCGGGCGAAAATTTCTCGCGGGCCTTCGCGCGTTCTGAGGTCTATCGCAAAATGCAGAGGCTGCCCTATGTTACTTTGCGCTATCCAGATCAAAACCAAGCCGGGGTTCGGTTTGAACCGTGGCATGTTAAAGTGGCCGGGTAGGGGGCGATAACCTTGCCGCGTGGAATGGAACTCGCAAAAAGCGGGGGCGCTGAGACAGCTAACCCGGTTTGTGAGACCCTCTTAGCAAGGCCGCTTTGAGACGATAGTTTAAGTCAGCAGCTTTAGTCCGTAAGGGTTAGGGCGCCAGTTTTAGGGAAAGGGATCTATTGATGAAGACGAGTACAAAAGTCATTTTAGTGTTTGTGATTTGCCAGATTTTAATTTTGGTCGGCAGCCCGTTTGGCTATCGATCCGGTCTGTTCGATTTGATGACCGCCTTAGGCGGCTTTGCCATTGCTTTTGCTGGGGGCGCTTTGTGTTTACTCGCCATTATTGGCTTGGTGATTGCGGGCTTGGTCCGAAAACAGCCGCTCGATAAAGGCGCGCTGATCGTGGCGACGGTGCTGGCCTTGGTGCCGGTTGGTTTTGTTCTGCCGCAGTTGCAAAAAGCCAATAGCGTGCCGCCTATTCACGATATCACAACGAATCCGATGGACCCGCCCGTGTTTTTTGAAATCAAAAAACGCCGGGTTCATGCCCTTAATGACTTGGTCTACGGCGACGCAGAGCGGTCCGCGGAAGATATGGAAGCACTGCAGGACGAATTTTATCCGGATCTTGAAACCCTGCTGACCCCGCTAACCGTTGCCGAAAGCTTAGCGCAATCCGAAGCCGTGCTTCGGCAGATGGGTTTAGAGATTATTAATGTGGACCCGGCTCTCGGCGTGGTCGAGGCGACTGATACAACGCAATGGTTCCAGTTTAAAGATGACCTGATTGTTCGGATTCGGTCTGAAAGCGGTCAAACGCTGATTGATCTGCGGTCGGTATCCAGAGTGGGGCAAAGTGACTTGGGCGTGAATGCAGAGCGCATTCGACGGTTTGTTCAGGGCTTTCAAAGTCCGTCGTCATAGTCCGCCGTGATGGTGCGTTGTGATAGCGCATCGTGATAGCACATCAACTTGACCCAAGCCGCTGCGACGAATCGCCCAATTGGGTCAATGTGCTTGGGCTTAAGCGTGCGCGATAAGACGAGCCCGTTAAGGCTCTGATAGCTTTTGTCGGATAAGATCATTGACCTGTTTGGGGTTGGCTTTGCCCTTCGTTGCCTGCATTACTTTGCCAACGAAAAACCCCAGCAGCTTATCTTTACCAGCTCGAAGGTCTGCGGCTTGCTTCGGATTCTCGGCGATCAGAGCATCAATTAAGGGTTCAATGGCACTCGCATCCGACACTTGCTCAAGCTGATTTTTCTGGACGTAATCGCCGGCCGATTCGGTTTGCTTCGACCACAGCGCGGCAAAAACTGCTTTTGCAATCTTGCCCGAGATGACGCCTTGATCGATGAGTTGGATCATCTCGCCAAGATGTTTAGGGCTGATAGGGCAGACTGTAATGCCGAGTTCATGCTCGTTGAGCTTTGATAAAAGATCGCCCCGGACCCAATTCGCTGCGGATTTGGCATTGCCGCTGAAGGTTAAGACCTCATCAAAGTAATCACCGAGCCTTCGATCTTGCGACAATAATGCGGCATCTGACGCGCTGAGTTCATGGGCAGTTTGATAGCGCTGGGCTCTCTTACCGGGTAGCTCAGGCAACTGAGCTTGAATTTCTTCGATGAATTCAGCGGTTAACATCACCGGTAGCAAGTCGGGTTCGGGGAAGTAGCGATAGTCTGTCGCGGTTTCCTTGCTGCGCATCGATCGGGTTTCATGCCGGTCGGGATCGAATAATCGAGTATCTTGAATGAGGGTGCCGCCCGCTTCGAGAACGCTGATTTGGCGTTCGGTTTCGAAATGAATGGCTTGTTCTAAAAACCGGAAGGAGTTGAGGTTTTTAATCTCAGAACGGGTTCCGAGGGCTTCGGCATCTTGGCGGCGAACTGAAATGTTTGCGTCGAAGCGGAGTGAACCTTCGGCCATATTACCATCACAAACTTCAAGGTAGGTCAGCAGTTGGTGGATGGCTTTCGCGTACGCGACCGCTTCCTCTGCATTTTTGATGTCAGGCTCGGAGACAATTTCGAGCAAAGGCGTGCCGGCACGGTTCAGATCAATGCCGGTGTAGCCTGGTTTGAAATCATGAATAGACTTGCCGGCATCCTCTTCAAGGTGGGCGCGAGTGACGCGAATGATTTTTTCTGTGCCATTTGATGTTTGGATCGTGATTTCACCGCCCAAGACGATCGGGTGGTCCATCTGGGTGATTTGATAGCCCTTGGGTAAATCGGGATAAAAATAATTTTTTCGATCAAATCGTGATTCTTGATTAATCATGGCGCCAATACTGAGCCCAAATTGAACGGCTTTTTTGAAGACTTCGGCATTGACGCTCGGCAGAACACCCGGCATGCCAAGATCGATTGCGCAGGCTTGGCTGTTGGGGGATTGGCCAAATAGCGTACTCGCGCCGGAGAAAATTTTTGATTGGGTGTTGAGTTGGGCATGAATCTCAAGTCCAATATCGATCTGCCAACCTGCAGGAATCGTCACAGAGCCTCCGGTGGCGTTAACGTATGCCAGTGTGTGGCTTGTTGAAATTGATGCGCCGCCTGTAAAAGGGGTCCTTCCTGCAGATAATTACCAATAAGTTGCAAGCCAACCGGCAACCCATTGGCGAGTCCCGCCGGGATACTCATTGCGGGGACGCCCGCCAAGCTCGCCGAAATGGTAAAAATGTCTTGCAGGTACATCTCAACCGGATTGCCTGCTTTTTCGCCGAGTGGGAAAGCGGGAGTTGGCGCTGTTGGGCCGGCGATCACATCGACGTGTTCAAAGGCTTTGACAAAGTCTTCTTTGATAAGTCGACGGATTTTTTGAGCGCGATGATAAAAGGCATCAAAGTAGCCGGCGCTGAGCGCAAAAGTGCCGACCAGGATGCGTTTTTTAACTTCCTCGCCAAATCCCTCACCGCGCGAGCGCTGATACAAATCCTGAAGGTTCTCGGGATCAAGGCAGCGATGGCCGTAACGAATGCCGTCAAACCGAGCGAGGTTCGCCGAGCATTCAGCCGGTGCAATCACGTAGTAAGCACTAACACTATAAGGTGTATGGGGCAGGGAGACATCGACGAGGGTTGCGCCCAGGGATTCATAGACTGCAAGGGCCTGCCGGATACTGCTTTCAACTAAAGGGTCCAGGCCGTCTGTAAAGAATTCCCGGCAGACGCCAATCCTTAAGCCCTTGATGTTGTTGCTCAGGCCTTCTGAGAACCTTGGGACGGGCTCATTGAGCGAGGTCGAATCCCGCGGATCATGACCCGCCATGTGTTCCAGTAGAATCGCGGCATCCTGCGCGGTGCGCGTCATCGGACCGGCTTGATCGAGACTGGAGGCAAAGGCAATCATGCCCCATCGAGAGATCCGGCCGTAGGTTGGCTTGAGCCCTGTGAGACCGCACATTGCCGCTGGCTGACGAATTGAGCCACCCGTATCGGTGCCTGTACTGGCCGCGCAAAGCCCTGCTGCAACGGCGGCCGCTGATCCGCCCGATGATCCGCCGGGGATCAACTGAGGGTCCCAAGGGTTGTGGACGGCGCCAAAATAGCTGTTTTCGTTAGACGAGCCCATCGCAAACTCGTCCATATTGGTCTTTCCGAGGGTGATCGCGCCGGCGTCTGCCAGTTTTTCTGAGCAAGTTGCGGTATAGGGCGCGATGAAATCGCTCAGCATCTTCGAGCCGGCGGTAGTCCTTTGGCCCTGTAAGCAAAAAATGTCTTTTTGCGCGATCGCAATGCCAGTGAGGGGACGCGCGTTGCCTCTGGCCAGGCACTCATCGGCGCGGCGAGCGGCATCAAGGGCGGCCTCTGCCTGAATGGAGATAAAACTGTTCAGCGCTGGGTCTAGGGCTTCAATCCGAGTGAGATAGTGTTGGGTCAACTCGGTTGCTGAAATATCCCGGTCGCGAAGGGCCTTTTGTAAATCGGCAAGGGTTGCGAAGTTTAAGTTCACTCGATCACCTTCGGGACAAAATAAAGGCCTGCCTCATAGAGTGGCGCGTTTTGACTCAAGGCACTTGGGTCGATGGTTTCTGTTACCGAGTCGGCTCTTAATGTTTGGTGGCGTTCAAGCGGGTGGGCAAGGGGCCGGACGTTTGAAACATCGAGAGATTGCATTTGTCCAACCAGGGCAAGGACCTCATTCAGTGCGTCCAAGGTTGCCTTTGATTTATCTGGCTCAAAAGGCAGGGCAGCAAGGGTCGATAGCTCGACAAGCGTTGTTTCATTCACAAGGTCGTTCACAATAGGCTTTCTATCAGAATAGGCGCAAATGCTAAATGGTTACCAAGCAGAGTGCAATTCGCGCAGCAGGCGATCCTCGAATTGGATCGAGGAATAATGAAAGAAAGATGTAAAAAATTGTTGAAGAACAGTGTGTTAGTTATATTTAATCTTGTCTCTTAGGATTCTGCAGTGGTAAAGTATCGAGCGCATCGCCGCGCTTTAAAGTCGTGATAAAACGGTCTAAACCGGGTTCGCCAAGGCGGCTTTTGATTACGCAGTGAAATCGGTTTGGGGCATTCGGTTGAACGGGTGGTGCGCGATGAAATGTTGTCCTAGGAATGACTCAGTGCCTGCGGGCAATGGATGCAAGGGATGTATCTGTTTGTTCTGGCAGTTAATTTTGACGTAGAAAGTGGGCGGCTAAGCAATGTTCAAGAAAATTCGAGGTCTATTTTCTAACGACCTGTCCATCGATCTGGGGACGGCGAACACGCTTATTTACGTTCGTGAGCGTGGCATTGTCTTAAACGAGCCATCCGTCGTTGCGATTCGCCAACATAATAACCAAAAGTCCGTCGCAGCCGTTGGAATCGATGCCAAGCGTATGCTCGGACGAACGCCGGGTAATATCACCGCGATCCGACCTTTGAAGGATGGTGTGATTGCGGACTTTCAGGTAACGGAAAAAATGCTTCAGCATTTTATCAAGAAGGTCCATGAAAACAGTTTTATTCGACCCAGTCCTCGGGTTTTAGTGTGTGTGCCTTGCCAGGCGACCGAAGTTGAACGGCGCGCGATTCGCGAGTCGGTTATTAGTGCCGGCGCTCGGGATGTCCGATTAATTGAAGAGCCGATGGCTGCGGCCATTGGTGCCGGACTGCCCGTGCACGAGGCTGTGGGCACGATGGTTGTGGATATCGGTGGTGGCACCACTGAGATTGCCGTCATCTCGCTCAATGGTGTTGTGTATTCCCAGTCTGTACGGGTTGGGGGCGACCGCTTTGATGACGCCATCACAGCCTACGTTCGGCGTACCCAGGGCAGTTTGATTGGCGATGCAACGGCGGAGCGTATCAAGGAGGAAATTGGCACCGCATTTCCGAGTGACATTGTCCGGGAAATCGATGTCCGTGGCCGGAATCTGGCGGAAGGCATCCCAAGAAGTTTCACGCTCAATAGCAACGAAATTCTTGAGGCGCTGCAAGAGCCCCTGCACATTATTGTTCAGGCCGTCAAAGCGGCACTTGAGCAGACGCCGCCTGAACTGGCGTCTGATATAGCAGAATCCGGTTTGGTCCTAACCGGGGGTGGCTCTCTACTACGAGGACTTGATCAGTTGCTCGCCAATGAAACCGGATTGCCTGTAATCGTGGCAGAAGACCCGCTAACTTGTGTGGCGCGAGGGGGCGGCAAAGCGCTTGAGATCATGGATAATCTTGGGGTTAGTGATCTCCTATCAATCTAGGCCAGCAAGGCCTAGGCTTTGATCGCGCGCGTTCACAGCATCCGCTGAGGTTTTATGAAACAGCTGTTTTTGGAACGCTCGAATCCACGTAATCAAGCCTTCGTTCTGTGTTTGGTCAGCCTTATTCTCTTTGTGATTGATGGTAAAAGCACAGCCTTAAAACCTGTTCGGCAAGCAGCCGGCTCCTTGGTTGAGCCGATCATCTGGCTGGCCGTTTTGCCTAGGCGGATTGCAGAGCAGGGATTGTCCTTTTTTGAGCTTCGAGATCAACAGCGCCTTGAGCTTTTCGAGCAAAGGCGGTTGAGTGAAACGCTGCAAGCACGACAGTTAAAATTCGAAGCCTTGTTGTCGGAGAATAACCGGCTGCGGGCTTTGCTGGGTTCGTCCGCTAAGGTGAGCGATTTGGTCTTGATTGCCGAAGTGGTGGGCATTAGCCCTGATCCTGATCAGCACTATGCCATGGTTGATAAAGGACTCAATGATGGCGTTTTTGTCGGCCAGGCCGTCATTGATGCGACCGGCCTTGTTGGTCAGGTGGCAGAAAGTACAACGAATCTCAGTAAGGTCCTACTTGTGACCGATCAGAGCCATGCGGTGCCGGTACTGAGTGTCAGAACGGCGTCGCAGCTTATTGTCGAGGGTACGGGTAACCGCAATTTGCTTTCGATGCGCCATGTATCGGAATCATTGGATTTAAAGGTCGGGGATCTGCTCGTAACGTCCGGACTCGGCCAACGCTTTCCGAGCGGTTATCCGGTTGCAGAGGTCGCGCGCTATGAACGAGCCCCGGGCGCCGCGTTTGCTGAAGTGTTGGCCAAACCGTCATCCCAACTACAAACCTTAGATCACGTCTTATTGGTTTTTGACTCAGCGGAAGATCTTACCCCCGACGTCGCCTTGGAAACCATAGGACCCGCTGATGGCTGATCCGTTCGTGAAAGGGCGCTGGATTATTTTCGTGAGTCTGTTGTTGGCAATGGCGCTCGTCTTGGTGCCGTTGCCCGCATCGGCGCCGTTTGAGCTGAACTACTTAAGGCCGGACTGGATTGCGCTTGTCTTAATCTATTGGATTCTCGCCGTGCCTGAAAAGGTTGGGGTTCCAGCCGCGTTTTTCCTGAGTTTGATAACAGACTTGGTTGTGGGCACGCCATTTGGGTTTCATGGCCTTAGTTTTGTGATTCTTGCGGCTTTAGCAAAAAGCAGCTACCAGCAGGTGCGTATGCTGGAGATCTGGCAACAATCGATCCTGATTGCGATGGCGTTGATGATTGTGAGCGGCATTCAACTACTGATGATGACGCTGATGCTGGATCGATCGTCTAATCTACTGCAGTTTATGAAGCCGATCACCAGTGCGCTCTTCTGGCCGTGGGTATTTCTAGTGTTGCGATTTTGTCGCCGCCGTTACTTATAAATTTGGTGCTTTGGATAGAATCGACCCTTTAGCAGGCGTCTCATTTGGGACGACGGAGTAAATCAGTTCATGCAACAGTGTATTTTAGCATCGGCCTCGCCAAGGCGAGTGGAACTCCTGCAGCAAATTGGACTCCAATTTGCAGTGAGGCCGTCGGACATCGATGAGCGTCTGTTGGGTGACGAGCCACCGGCTGATTATGTTCAGCGGTTAGCCATTGAAAAGGCGAGGGCGCAAGACGCCCCAGGCCAGCTTGTCATCGCAGCCGATACCATTGTTTTGATCGATCAATCGATTTTAGGCAAACCGGTTGATAAGGCGCAGGGTTTAGAGATGCTAATGCGGTTATCAGGTCGATCCCATCAGGTGATGACCGGCGTCGCGCTTGCTGGGCCCGGCGGCCTGATCACGCAAACGGTTGTGTCTACTGTCCGGTTTAAAGCATTTGATCGGGCCTTTGCAGAACGTTATTGGGCCTCTGGTGAGCCCAGGGATAAGGCTGGTAGCTATGGTGTTCAGGGGTTAGGTGCGGTCTTTATCGAGCATCTTGAGGGCAGCTATAGCAATGTCATGGGACTGCCGTTGTTTGAAACCGCGCAAATGTTAGAAACCATGGGTGTACGAATCATTTGAACCAAAGCAAACCCAACGCTCATTTTAGAAGCCGTCCGACAGTCGCTTGTGGGTCTCGCTTGTGGTTTCGCTGTGATTACTGATATTCGGATATCGAGGGTCCGCGGTCGGTGCTGGGGCGCCGCGTTTGCTGGCCCAAATTTGCTCGAGCTTTTAGTAGAATCGGACCCAGCTTCTTATCAAGTGGGTGATATCTTGATGGGTAAAGTCGAACGCGTACTGCCGAGCTTGCGCTGCGCCTTTGTGGCATTAGCGCTGGGCCGCGCTGGGTTTTTGCCCATCGATGAGACGCGTTATTCGGAATTGTTTGCGCTCGACGCCGCCCGGGGCGCCGGTGACCGAAACGTGGGGCGCGCCCTGCAGGTCGGAAGCCCGATTTTGGTTCAAGTGGTTCGGGCACAGGAGGGTAATAAGGGGCCGAAACTCACTCAAAGGGTGTCGCTCACATCACCTTTAATGGTCTACGTCCCATCAGGGCAAGGGGTATCGGTTTCTCAAAAAATCAAAGATTTGGCGACTCGAGAGCGGTTACGTGTGATGGGTCTTGCGCTCCTAAAGGGCCATGCTGGGGCTTTGGTTTTTCGAACGCTTGCGGGTCGTGCGACGGATGCTGAATTGACCCAGGGGGTCCATGGCCTGTTTGATCAGGGGGCATCGCTTGCGGCCGGATCAAAGCGCGCGCAGACAATTCGCTGTGTTGAGGCAAGCCCGCGGGCGCCGCTGCGCTGGCTTACGGCGTGGCAGAACCCTAACCTGACGGCTGTTACCGTGGATAACGAAGCTGATTTCAACGATATCCAGGATTACCTGAAATCGGCCCAAGGTGAAATGCCCACACTGGTCCGGGTGCAGGCGGATGCCGCACGGGTGCATCAACAGGACCTGCAAGCAAAGGTTGAAAGACTGCTCGATCGGCGGGTTGCACTCCCTTCAGGTGGCTATTTGGTCATTGATGAAACCGAGGCCCTAGTTGCAATCGATGTCAATACGGGCTCCTTTGTCGGCAGCGAAACCGTCGAGCACAGTCATGTTCAAACCAATCTCGAAGCGGCTTTAGCGATCCCAGATGAGCTTCGTCTAAGACAGCTTGCGGGAATTGTTGTGATTGATTTTATTGATTTGGTTCGACGTGAAGACCAACAGTTAGTGCGCGAACAATTGGTGCAAGCCTTGGCCAATCATGGCCTGCGGTGTGCGGTTTCTGAGATGTCTCAGTTGGGTTTAATTGCGCTTTCGAGAACGAAGCTGGGCCCCAGCTTAAAGCGATCCATTGATCTAAAGAATACCCTTGGTGAAGACCCAAAGGCCTGGGCTCAGCGATTGTTTGGGATGAGTCCGGCGAGCCAGTTCCAAGATTGGCTTGTGGGGTTCCAGCAAGAACTGGATTCGGGTCATGCCTTCATGATCGAGGTTTCGGCGAACGCGGCAACGTTACGAGCGTTACTGGATGACCCGATGTTTTTACAGGTTAGCGGGCAACCCGGCGTCTGTGTGACCTTACAACTTCAAGCGGATCAAGGCACCGGATTACGAATCAAGGTGAATGGCCAACGGGTGGCGTTATCCGTTGGAGGCAGTGATGTTGCGTAGCATACGGTGGTTTTTGTGGATGCGCGTCGCTGTCATTGGTTTTGTCATTGCAGCGGCGGTTGTTTTGACCTTGCTGAGGATCTTGGTGGGCGCCCTTGCGTTTTACCACCAAGAGATTGAGGGGCGCTTATCCAATGAATTAGGTGCTCCGGTTCGGTTTGAATCGTTGGCGGCAGATTGGGTCTACTTTGATCCAGTCTTAAGGCTGCAAGGCTTAAGTCTTGGGCCCGAATCCTCGGATCATTTGAGGGTCGATCGGTTTTCGATTCGGTTAGATGGTTTAAAGAGCATCATGGGCAAAGCCCCGGTGCTGCGCGAACTGGAGGTGATCGGCCTGCAAGCTGTGATTGCGCCAGATGAGCTTGGCAACTGGCGGGTTTCAGGGTTGCCGGCCAGAACGCGCTCGCCTGAGGTGGATTATCTAAAACTGTTCGAACAATCTGGTCGGTTGGTGATTGAGTCCTCCAAAATCTCAGTTGAAGGACCTTATCCCTTTGCAATAGAAATTGAGTCGGATGGTCAGGGGCTGCGGTTGGCGACAACTGAATCGCACCGAGTGCTGTCGGGCAGTTTTAGGGTTGTTTCCGATACGGCGAGCGCTGTGCGGTTTCAGGAAGTGGCGACCATTATTGCAAGGTTTAAGGGGGTTTCCGGATCGGTGCTGCGATCGGATTTTGACGCATTTTTAACCTTAAATCCGGCCGAAATTGAAGCAGACGATGGCCCCATTCCAATGGGGCAGCACGAGCTCAGCGCGGAGCTTTGGGTTACGGCGAGCGGCGGCGCTGGTCAGATTGTCGGCTCGAGTGATTGGGCTTCTTATTTGTCGGAAGAAGCCGGGCAGGGTCAGCCTGATGTGGCGCTGCGATCCAGCATCGAGGGCGATTTTTCCCAAACCGAGGGCTCTTTCAGTGTGCTACTGCCGGATGCGCAACTCAAGGTCAGTGGGCAAGCCATCGAAATTGGACCCATTGGACTTGCTGGCGAAAAAAGTGCGGATCAAGATGAGTACACCCTTGCGGGCTATCTTGATCATTTTGAGGTGAACGCTGCCGCCGTAAAGGCCCTCGCCGTGAGCGAGGACGTGTTTGGCTTGTCCGCGGACCAGCGGTTGCAGCTTGAACAGGTTTCCCCAAGGCTGCGACTGGAACATGTGCAGTGGCAGCTCGAGCCAATGCGGGTTCGGGAGCGCTTTTCGGTGCTGGCTGATGTCGCCAATTTAGAGCTGTCCCTCGCAGGCGCCGTTCCTGGACTTTCGGGCCTGAGCGGCTTTGCCCGGTTTGGGTTCGGTGCGGGTTACCTCGACCTTGATGCGGACAATGCACGGGTACACTTTGGAAGCCTATACGACGAGCCTTGGTCTGTTGAGGCGATTCAGGGCCGTCTAGCTTACCGTCAAGCTGAGGATGGTTTCGCATTGACCTCTGGGAAGTTGGTCGCGCGTGCCGAGGGTCTTACGGCTGAAGGCAAGCTCCATATGAATTTGACCCAGGACCGACGGTTGCGAACCTGGGGGCTAATCCTCAGCGCGAAAGACTTCGATTTGAGTGCCGCTTTGCCGTTTATGCCCAACACCGTTCCTGAAACTTCGACGCGATGGCTGAAGCAAAATCTGCTAGCGGGTCGTTCATCGACCACCGGACTTTTTGTTCATGGCTCTCTCGATCGAATCAGTCCAAAAGCGGAAAAGCAATATGGTGTTCAAATTGCGCTTGAGAATGGTGTCATTCAATACGATCCGGATTGGCCGGTTGCCTCTGCAACGGTAGGGCGAATCGATGTCTCGAATAAAGGAATCTTTGGCGAGCAATTGGTGACCCAGCTCTATGCAACGGCGGCAAGTGGCGTCAGCTTAAGCATGCCTTTTACCGATGCAGGGTTGCTCACAGAAGTTGTGGTTCAGGGGCAAGTGCAGGGCCCTGTTGCTGATTTAATTCGATTCTTTCAAGAGACGCCGCTGCAGGGCCAGGTCAAAGGGGTTGCCGATTCGTGGACGGGTAAGGGGCGAGCATTAGGCAGCGCTAAAGTGACGGTGCCACTAGATGGGACAATCAGGGCACCTGATGTGAGTGCAGGTCTTTGGGTTGACCAAGCGGAGATTGCGCTCAACGATATTGGGCTGAACCTTACGGATTTCCGCGGGCAGTTTGATTACGAAACCAAAACTGGGCTGTCAGCCAAACAAATTCAGTTTGATGTCCTGGGCGGCTCTACCAACGCGCGAATCCGCTCAGAACTTTTTGGCAACGGGGGCGTGACCTTGATTGCCCTTGAGGGCGACGTTGATATGGCGCCGGTCACGGATTGGTTGGACCTGACCTTGCTTCGCTTAACGGAAGGCTCGACCGTTTATCAAGGTAGTCTGTCGGTGCCTTATGGCGGCCGGGAAGACCAACCCGTTTTTGAGTTTGCGAGCGATCTTCGGGGCGTCACGATCGATATGCCGCCGCCAACTGGGAAGATCGTTGCAGATACACGCCGACCCCTGCGGGTTACCCAGAGTTTCGACGCGACCGGGTCGGAACTGGCGTTTGAGCTTGACCAGAGTGCCGGTGGTATTCTGAGACTGGCTGGCGATGAGGTTCAGGGCGGCATTATTGAGATTGGGCGTTATGAGCCGAAAGCGGCGGCCTTCGACTCAATTCGAATTACTGGCGCGTTACCGTATGCCAGTCTCGAAGAATGGGATGAATTTTTACTCAGACTTGATGCGCTCTCAAAGGGTGATGTTTCGGAAGCCTTTCGTGCGCGGCTCGACTCTGTCCAGGTCCAGGCCGCCCAATTTGACCTTTTTGGATACGCGCTAGAAGACGTCGCTTTAGGGCTGTATCCCGATGCAGGCAGTTGGCGTATGACGCTCTTAAATTCGGAAGTCGATGGGATGGTTCGGCTAAATGATGATCCAGATGTGCCATTAGAAATTGTCTTAGATAGCCTTAATTTGATATCGGACGGCGCGCTAGGAGACCCGCTTTTGGGTTTAACGAGTGAGGATTTGTTGCCAGCCGATGTTTTGATTCGTTCTGTTTACTGGGACGGTGAAGATTACGGCCGCTGGCAGTTTCGCCTGCAGCCGAACGATGAGAGCGTGCTGTTGTCGAATCTAACGGCGCAAAGCAAAGGCATGTTGATTGATGTAAAAGAAGGGCTGCACTGGTACCCCGCAAGCGAGGCGCCCTATTCTAGATTTGAAGGATTGGTGACGGTTGAAGATATGCGCGCGTGTCTTGCAGCATGGGGTTATGCCTCGGGTCTAGAGGGTGAAGATTTTGGATTTCAAACGACTTTAGAGTGGCCAGGATCACCCCTAAATATTGATTTGGACCGGATTCGGGGGTCGATTAACCTCACCGGTGGGCAGGGCCGAATCGTGCAAGCAGAAGCCAGTTCCGGCGCGCTAAAATTGCTGGGTATATTTGATTTTGCAGAGATTGCTCAGCGATTCAGCTTCGACTTGTCTAGGATGTTGAGCGAAGGACATGCATTTAACAGCATGACAGGGTCTTTCTTTCTGAAAAATGGCTTGGTGTCGATCGATTCGCCGATCGTGGTCGCCGGCGCGGGAAGTCAACTGACCTTGGCGGGTGAGGTCAATTTACTGACAGAGACCTTAGATAATGATTTGATCGTGACGCTGCCGCTGAATAAAAATTTGCCTTGGTATGCCGCCTACAGTGCTGTCGCGACAGGGCCGCTGGTGGGTGCCGGGGTTTTTCTGGCTCAGAAAGTGTTTAAGAAGCAAATTGATGAGCTCACGAGCTTGAAGTACGAAGTGTCTGGTACGTTCAGTGAACCCAACGTTCAGTTCCTGTCTATGTTTGACTCGTCTTTGAGGAAATCGGCTGATCCAGCGGCAGTCACCGAGTCCCCAGAGCCTGACGCGGATGCCGCCCGTGAATGAGACTGTTGCCATTGCGGTGGTGCAACTCTGCAGCAGCCAAGATGTTTCGCTGAGCCTGGCGCAGCTATCATCCGTTTTAGCGGAACTTAAGCCGGGCGCGGTCGACGCGATTTTTTTACCTGAAAATTTTGCCGCGCTGGCGGCTCCTTCAGCCCATCAGATTGGACTCGCTGAAGCAGAAGGCCCGGGGTTCATTAGAAATTTTATCGCAAACAAGGCGATTGAGACGGGCGCTTATATCTTTGCGGGCACGGTCCCGTTGGCTAAGCGAGCAGACGGCCAAATGGTTCCTGGGCAAAAAGTTCGCGCGGCCTCGTTGGTTTTTGATCCCTGCGGCGCGGAAATCGCCCGATATGATAAACAGCATCTCTTCGATGTCGATGTCCAGGATCAGATTGGGCGCTATCGAGAATCGGATACGTTTGAGCCCGGGGATGCACCGAGGGTTGTGGCAACGGCTTTTGGCACGGTTGGCTTATCGGTTTGCTATGACTTGCGATTTCCCGAATTTTTTACGCGCTTAACCGCCCTTGGCGCCGAAATTATTGCTGTGCCTTCAGCCTTTACCGCGGTGACGGGTGCTGCGCATTTTGAGGTTTTGGTTCGAGCAAGAGCCATCGAAAATGCCTGTTTCTTGGTCGCTGCTTGTCAATCAGGGGGTCATGATAGTGGCCGCGAAACCTTCGGCCATAGTATGGTTGTCAGCCCTTGGGGTGAGGTATTGGCTTGCCGAGAAGCAGGGCCAGGGGTTTTTGTTACAACGCTGGATCTTCAAGATCTTCGCCGCGTACGCTCGGCGCTCCCATCGTGGCGTCGGCCAATAATTGTTGATCGTGCAAGCGTTTAAGGTGTTGAAAGAGCTTGCGATAGGCTTTTGTCGAAGTGCCCTCGGCCACTGCTGCTTGTTCTGCTTGCGCATCACGAACGATGGTTCGAAGCGCCTGCCGGTCGAGCGCGGGATAACGCTCCCCCAGTTCAGTGATTACGAGGGGATCGGACGCCAGTAATCTAAGCCGCCAAGATTCGAACTGATGAACCAACAATCGGTGTGTATCGCTGCTGCTATCGTAACGATCAATGAGGTCTTCGATCGGCGCGAGATCGACTTGGCGGATTAATTTCCCGATGTACAGCATTTGGCGCTTTCTGGCGTTACCTTTGGTGATGCGTTTGTATTCTTTGATCGCGGCTTCTATCTCAGGATAGGGTAGGGCGCTGAGCTGCGCCTCGGAGAGCTGTGCCAGTTGGTTTCCAAGATCAGTAATGTCTTTTGCATTTTGCTTTTTTTGTGACTTGCTGAATGGTTCGATATCCGTCATGTGACTGCTCCTTTAAGCATAGAAGTAGGTTGCCATACCCAGGAAGGTTAAAAATCCGACGACATCGGTGATGGTTGTTAGGACCACCGTGCCCGCAATGGCGGGGTCAATGTTGAGTGATTTGAGTATTTTTGGCAGCATGGCGCCGGAAACTGCAGCGACCGCCATATTAATGACGAGGGCAATTGCGATGATCATCCCGAGCGTTGTGTCGTTGAAAAGTATTGCGGTGCCGACGGCAATCAAGCTGGCCCAAACAATCCCATTCAGCACCGAGACAGCAAGCTCTCGCCGAATGAGCCAGCCCATATTGCTTTCAAGTAAGGTGCCTTGCGCCATGCTTCTAATAACCAAGGTCAGAGATTGACTGCCCGTCACCCCGCCCATACTGGCAACAATGGGCATCAAAATGGCCAATGCCACGACTTTCTCGATGGTATCTTCGAACAAATTGATGACGAATGAGGCAATTAGCGCCGTCATCAGATTAGCCCCAAGCCATAGCGCGCGGTTTCGAGCGGTTTTTAAAATGGGCGCCAGGGTGTCATCAATTTGATTCAGACCGGCCATACCCAAGATTGAGTGATCAGCCTCATCAATAATCACGTCGACAATATCATCAATGGTGATTCGGCCTAACAATAGTCCAGTGTGATCGAGTACCGGCATAGAAATCAGATCATAGCGCTCAAAGAGTTGGGCCACTTCGTGCGTCGGTAGATCCGCAAGGACGCCTTCAATGCCTTGCTCAAGGCATTCTGAAACAAGCTTGCGGGGGTCGGTTATGAGAATCGTAGCCAATGGCAAACAGCCGGTGAAGAAACCTTGCTTGTCGACCACAAAAATTTGGTCGGTGGCATCGGGCAGTTTTTGGTGCCGTCTGAGATAGCGTAACACCACGTCGATGCTGACTTCTGACCGCACGGAGATAATGTCTGTATCCATTAATCCACCGGCAGTATCCCGTGGATAGCGTAAAAGCGTTTTAACCCGTTCTCGGTCTTGGCTGTCGAGGACGATGAGAATTTCTTCGCCTAACTCGTCCGGCATTAACTGGATGATGTCAGCCAGATCGTCGCTGTCAGCGACCTTCTCGATGACCTGAGCGATCTCTTCGGCTGATCGGTCAGAAAATAAGTCTGCCACCAGATCCGGGTCAACATAAGCGACAACCTCGCCTTGGAGGTCTTCATCGAACAGGTCCCACAACTGCTGACGTTCTTTGGCAGGTGTGCTGGTTAACAAATTGCCGATATCAACCGGGGCGAGCTCGCTCAGCGAACTTTTAATGAGCACCAAGTTTTCTGGCGTTAATGGCTGATTGATCAGTTCCGCGATATGGTTTTGATCATTGTTCATGGGGACGGTGTGCTGGTTTCGCCGAAATTGTCCTCAATCAGTCTGATCATCTGGGCCAGGGCTTGGGCTTCATCGATCCCATCGGTGCAAACAGTGAGTTGGGTGCCTTTGCTTGCCTCAAGTAGTAATAACGCCATGATATTTTTAGCATTTGCCACCTTGGCGCCATTCTTTAACTCAATACTGCTTTCAAAAAGGGTCGCCAGTTTGACGATGGTCGCCGCGGACCGGGCATGAAGGCCTTGGGGATTGGTGACCCGCGCGGTTTCCATCTTCATGGCTGCAAATCAGCTTTTGGCTGTATCGTTTGAAGTAATTCCTTATGACGCGTTTGAATGGTGTGGTTTTGTGCTTCGAATCGCGCCGCTAGACGCTCTACCAAGTAGACCGAGCGATGTTGTCCGCCGGTACAGCCCACGCAAACGGTGATGTAGGCCCGGTTGCTCTTTATTATTTTCGGCAACCAGGTTTCCAGAAAATTGATGAGGTCTTGTTCGAATCCATTAACCTCCTTTTCTGCTGATAAAAAGGCTGCAACCTCGCTGTCTAACCCTGTGAAGGGTCGAAGATGGGGTACCCAATGCGGGTTCGGTAGAAAGCGCGCATCAAAAACAAAATCGGCATCAACCGGAACGCCGTGTTTGAAGGCGAAGGACTGGAACATAATGGTGGTGGACTGCGTCGTATTAGCAACGCGATCCCGGACTTCGTCGCGCAACTGGTGCAAGGTCATATGTGTGGTGTCAATTTTTAAAGAGGCCATCATTGCCAAACCGTCCAGGAGCTGGCTTTCAACATTCAAGGCCTCTTTTAACCCCATCTCTTGGGTGCTCAGGGGATGCTTTCGGCGCGTTTCACTAAAGCGTTTAATCAGGGTTGGGCTGGCGGCATCCAAGAAGATGACGCGAACATCGAAATCTTGAATTTGGGTGATCGCGAGCGGAAAGTCCTCGAGATCGGCGGCAGAGTTTCTGGCATCAATGCTGACGGCAATTTTAGCGGAAAGTTTTTGCTGCTTTGAGCGATCAACGAGATTCGGGATGAGCGAGGCGGGTAAGTTGTCGATGCAGTAATAACCCAGATCTTCTAAAACATGCAGCGCAGTACTCTTCCCCGACCCTGAACGACCGCTGATGACCACTAATTGGGCTACTGTTTGATTCATAAGAACAACCTCTATCGCGCAATGGTAGGAGGGGGGAAGGCTTGGGCCTTGGTCTCAGGTCGAATCTGTTACTGCCGCAAGATACAGTTCATTGGCGTCACGGGCAGCGAGCAGTTTTTGTCTAAACGCGGATTGCTGGAATTTCTCAACCAGCATCGCTAAAACTTCAAGATGGGCATCCATTTCCTTTTCAGGGACGATCAGAATAAAGAGGGTCGAGACGGGTTGATCATCCATTGATTCAAACTCAACAGGCTGCTCAAGCGTGATGAGGGTGCCCATGATGCCCGTGCAATTGGCCATGCGGCAATGGGGGATCGCGATGCCTTCGCCGAGTCCTGTTGGGCTGACCTTTTCTCTTGCGATTAATAATCGATACAGTTCTTGTTCATCGATTCGCTCATTAGTCTCTGCAATGAACGCCGCTGCCAGTTCGATGGCGCGTTTTTTACTGCTTGCTTGAAGGCGACACTGTGTACGCTGTGGCGACAGAACAGAGGCAATTTTCATGGCGGTAGACGCAGGCGATGGCTGGTGGCGCAAGTATAGCAATCGCCGCTGATTGTTTCAGTATTTGTGTGTCTTATTCCGCGAGTACCGTTGTTGTTTGATGACGTTTGGTGATCAGCTTTCGTTTCGTTTCGATCATTTTTCGATCGAGTTTTTTGACCATTTTATCAATTGAAGTGTAGAGATTGTCGGATTCGGCCTCTGCAAAGACTTCTGCGCCAGAAATGTGAATGCGCGTCTCGGCCTTTTGGACCTTCTTATCAACGGTTAGGATCACCTGGCTATTAATAATGGGCTGGTAGTGTTTCTCTAATCGACTCAATTTCTTACGGATGTAGTGCTCAATCGCTTCTGTGATTTGTACGTGGTGTCCGCTGACGCTAATTTGCATTCGTATACTCCTTCAAAGCCCAGTTGATTCAACGTTTTGGAATAACGCCTTAACTAAGACCCTAACAGAGCGGATTGGTTCGGTTAAGTTGAGGTTTGATGAACAAACAGTGGAGATGTTAGCTGAGCTGTTTACGCTCGTTCGAGGGCGGGATCATTAAGGCTTCGCGGTATTTTGCAAC
Source organism: Pseudomonadales bacterium (assembly GCA_017854255.1). Classification (GTDB taxonomy): domain Bacteria; phylum Pseudomonadota; class Gammaproteobacteria; order Pseudomonadales; family Azotimanducaceae; genus UBA9926. The sequence continues at coordinate 30,435 of JAFMIA010000013.1, read as the reverse complement.
GGTTCGTCGCGCAACGTTGATATTGTCTTCAGCTAATAGATTGGCAAGCTTGCTATCGGATAGCGGTTTACGGGTATTTTCCTGGCTAATCAATAATTTGATTTTGGCTCGAATCGCGGTTGAGGAGACTTCGCCGCCAGAATGGGTGCTGACATGTGATGAAAAGAAGTATTTCAGCTCGTAAACGCCGAGGGGTGTATCGATATATTTTTGAGTTGTGACTCTCGAAATGGTGGACTCGTGCAAACCGACGTCTTCTGCAATGTCATGCAGCACAAGGGGTTTCATCGCGCTGTCCCCGTGATCTAAGAATCCCGCCTGCACTTCCATTATTTTCGTTGATACGCGCAGCAGTGTGTCATTTCTTTGTTGCAGGCTTTTTATAAACCAGCGCGCTTCTTGCATCTGATCTCTTAAGTAGGCCTGATCAGGGCTGCTGTCGTTGCGCTTGATGAGTGCGGAATACTCTGGATTGACGCGAATTTTTGCGTTGATGGCCGGGTTTAACTCAACCGTCCATCGGTTGTTCTTTTTGGTTACAACAACGTCCGGAACGACATATTGAGGCGCCACCTCATTGAGGCCAGCGCCAGGCTTGGGATTAAGGGTTTGAATGAGTTCGATGGCGCTCTGGAGTTGCGCCTCTGATACGTGCAGGTGTTTGATCAGAAATGCGAAGTCACGATTACCAAGGCTTGCAAGGTGGTCCGTTATGAGGGTTATCGCCAGCGGTTTGGCCTCTAGGTCGTTTGGCAACGACTGCAGTTGGATCAAGAGACACTCGCCCAAGTCTCTGGCCGCTATGCCAAGGGGGTCAAGATGTTGTATGAGATGTAAGACCGCCTCGATTTCTTCGATCTCGACATCCCAATCAATTGGCATCGCTTCTTGAATCTCTTCAAGTTCTAGTCGGAGCATACCCTCGTGATCCAAGCCGTCGATGATGTGCAGCGCGATCACTTCGTCGGTTTCGGTGAAGTTCAAAAGGTTTATTTGTTCAAGGAGATGGCTCTGAGCGGTTCCCTGAGGACTGTTTCGAGCATCAAAAGATTCACCGTCTTCATCGAATGAGGCGCCGGCGCCCAAGCCGGTTGGTAAGCTGTCGTAGACATCCTCCCAGATACTGTCGACGGGTAAATCGTCACCGAGGGCGTCGGTCTGGAGTAATTCTGAGGTATCGCTGACCCGGTCACCGTCCAGTTCCTGATCGTGTGGATCTGCTACAAGGGTTTCGAATTCATCAGAAGAGGGGCCTTCGAAGTCCTCATCCGGGCCTTGCCCTGGGTCTGTGGCATCAGAATTATCCGCCTCTGATGGATTATCAAGGCGCGTTGTTTCATCGAGGGTATCGGCATCGGAGGCTGCCGCAGTTTCTGCCGTATCATCAAATTCTTCGAGCATTAGGTTTGAGTCCAATGCCTCCTGGATCTCTTGTTGCAGGTCCAGGGTTGATAGCTGCAATAGCTTAATGGCCTGCTGCAGTTGCGGCGTCATCCGCAGTTGCTGGCCAATCTTAAGCGTTAGTGAGGGTCTCATGCTCATGGCGCAATGATACTGCTGATGGTTATGGAATAAAACTTGCTTGTTACGGAAAATGTGTCCTGTTGCTGTCGAGCGCTTTTAATGTTGAGACTCGGTATGGGTCCGTTTCTTTAAGTCTTTACGTGTAAAGGATGAAACCAGGCGGCCACAAAGCTTATTATGAGGGTGTGGGTCACAAGACACGTCGTCAGTGTTCAAGAGTCAGGTTCGGCTCGTTTGTTCAAGATCATCAAGCGCGCATATGACGGCGCTGAGCTTGCGTCATATCGGTCCTTAGGGGTTGCTTTAGGGGTTGCTTCGATCTGGATTGCCGCGATGTTAAAACCAAGCAGTTCTGGAGCGTGGCCTTTTTGTAAAAGCCGGCATGCAGCGGCCTTACAGTCTAAAGTTCTCGCCTAGATAAACTGATTTCACCAATTCGTTATCCAATATCTCTGCGCTGCTGCCCTGAGCGATGAGCTGTCCCTCGTTGACAATATAGGCTCGCTGGCAGATATCGAGGGTTTCCCGCACGTTATGATCGGTAATGAGAATGCCGATTCCGCGCTGCGCCAAGTAGTTGATAATGGCCTTGATATCGCCGACTGAGATGGGGTCGACGCCAGCGAAGGGCTCGTCTAAAAGCAAAAACTTCGGATCAGTGGCCAAGGCGCGCGCAATTTCCGCTCGACGCCTTTCGCCGCCGCTGAGGGCGAGGCCTAGGCTGTTGCGAACATGGTTTAAATTGAATTCGGTTAACAAGGCGTTGGTTCGTTCAAGTCGCTCGGGATGCGTCAGGTCAGTGACTGATTCAAAGATCGCGAGTAAATTGTCCGCAACAGACAGTTTCCGAAAGATGCTTGCCTCTTGTGGTAGATACCCAAGGCCTAGAGCGGCGCGCTGATGCATGGGCAGGGCCGTAATGCTTTTTCCTGCAAGATTGATCTCGCCAAGATCCGGCTGCACGAGGCCTGCGATCATATAAAAGCAGGTGGTCTTGCCCGCGCCATTGGGTCCGAGCAGGCCGACTACCTCTCCTGCGTCTACATGAAAGGAGACGTCCGCGACGACGGGCCGATTACCGAATTGTTTTCTGAGATGTTGAACTGAAAGTTGTGATGCCAATTTGGATTACTGCTTAGGTCTGGGGTTGATAATGAGATTGATTCGATTGTTCTCGGTGCCGTCACTCTCAACCTTAAAGAGCCCTTCTGCCAGATTGTAACTGAGGGTCTCGCCCTGATAGGTGTCTGCGCCTTGGGTTAATTGCGCCGAACCCGTAAGAAGTAGTGTCTCAGTCAAAATCTGGTAGGTAATGCTGGTTGCAGTGGCAACAATTTTTGGACGTGTCTCGGTTGCCGCTTGCTCGAAACGCGCCTTTGATTTATCGCCGGGTTTAGAGACCGCTTCAATTAACGCAAGGCGCTTATCACGGCTGGTCAAATTGACCTGGTCTGCTGTGATTCGGAGCAGGCCCTGTGCAATGATGACGTTACCCTGATACTCAGATCGACCAAGGGATTCGCTGACGGTTGCCCGATCAGCTTGTATGGTAATGGGAAGCAATAAGTCTTCCTGTGCGGCCACTTGATGCGCAAATAAAGTCAGTAAAACGATAAGGCAGAGGCGTAGTGGCATAATCAGACGCTATGATGAAGAGGCTCGAGCAAAGTGTAGCACGCGACATTCAATCAGCGGCAATGCTGGGCTACCTCAAGGTTTAAGCCGTATGGTTGTGACAACCCGTTGCGACGCATTTGAGTTAAAAAGAAACGTATCTTGATCGAAATTTGCACGCAGTTTTGCGGCTTGGGTTTGGGTGTCACCTGTAAAAATAGTGACAGGCGAATCGCTTTCAGCCACATTCTCGCTTGGATAGACATTCAGCGCGTCTGTGATAAAGGTTGTTGTGCTCCCATCCGGGTTGCTTTTTTCAGCCCGAACTGTGGACCAAAGCTCAACAGATTGTTTTCGGTAAACAGAAACCCCCAAGAGTCTGCCTTTGGTCGATGAGATGGTCCAAGGGCCCGTTAGGTTGGGGGTATAAAGGGCGACGCGGGGTAGTTCCAAGGTTGTGACATCGGTCAAGGGGTAATGGGTGAAGCGGTCTGCACTAATTTTAGAGGTTAAATGGCCTTCTTCGTTGATTTGGCTGATCGACGCCTGGGTCATGAAAAGGTCCGGCTCATTGAGCAGCGCTGGTGCCGTCTCGATTTGATGGTCAAGATCGACTGTGCGATTGAGCAAAACCGACGCGATGAAAACGGCAAGCAGTCCCATCAAGGTGCGTGACCGAAGCGTTCTGTTTTGTCTTAAGGATTCAATCATTGGAGATCGGACGCGCTTATGAGAAACGTTTCGCTCAGGTTAATCGATTTAACGTTGATGTTCGATGGGACGCCCACCCGTTTTGGCGCATGGCTGTAAAAAACGCGGTTACGGCGGCCTGTTGCGCGGCGCTTGACCCAAATTCGGAGCCGGATGCGACTGCTTTGATTGGCATGATATGATGCCCATTTTTTTAAAGGCAATGTTATGGATCTCGCACAGTTAGAGGCAGAAATGCGCAGCGTACTTGACGCCGAGACCGTCGAGCTTCAACAAGACGGTAATCGTTTGACAGTGCGAGTGATCGCCGCCTGTTTTGTTGGATTAAACCGCGTTAAACGACAACAGAAGGTCTATGCGTTTTTGAACGATTTCATTGCAGATGGCACGCTCCATGCGGTGTCCATCAAGGCTTTAGCCCCTGAAGAAAGCATTTAGCCGTGGCACTCCTTCGAATCCAAGGTGGATCGGTTCTACACGGCGAGATTTCTGCCTCGAGTGCGAAAAATTCAGTCATTAATCTGATTGCAGCCGCGTTATTGGCCGATGAGCCGGTAACCTTGCTCAATGTTCCGCACCTGCGGGATGTTTCCACGATGATCGAGCTGTTGGGCCACATGGGCGTTGTGGTGGTGATCAATGAGCGAATGCAAGTGGATATTCACGCGAACTCGATCAACTCCCTGAAGGCGCCCTACGAACTCGTCAAGACCATGCGCGCCTCCTTTAACGTGCTGGGGCCGCTCATAGCCCGTTATGGTGAAGCCGAAGTGTCCTTGCCGGGCGGTTGCGCGATCGGGACGCGGCCTGTTGATCAACATCTTAAAGGCTTGCGCGCATTGGGTGCTGACATCGAAATGAAAGAAGGTTACGTGCGAGGCACGGTTTCGGGTCGGTTGAAAGGCGCCCGAATTGATTTCGATTTTTCAACCGTTGGCGGTACTGAGCATTTGATGACAGCGGCGGTTTTGGCCGAGGGCGTCACGATCTTAGAAAATTGCGCTAAAGAGCCTGAGATCGAAAACCTCGCGGATTTTTTAAATGTCCTAGGCGCGGATGTCCGGGGTGCTGGGACCAGCCGAATTGAAATTCACGGCGTCGAACGGTTACATGGCGGGCGTTTCGAGGCCATTTCGGATCGAATCGAAGTGGGGACTTACTTGATCGCTGCCGCAGCCAGCGGTGGCAGTGTTGGAATCTCCAATGCGCTGCCTCAGCATAATGCGGCGTTATTGTCCAAGCTCCGGGAAGCCGGTGCGGAAATTGAGGTTGAAGACGGGCGTATTGCGCTCGACATGAAGGGCCGCCGTCCGAAGTCAGTGAATGTCGTGACCGGGCCTTATCCAGCATTTCCGACCGATTTGCAGGCCCAGATGATGACTTTGAATTGTTTGTCGCAAGGGTCGTGCTCAATTCAAGAGACTATTTTCGAGAATCGTTTTATGCACGTTCCGGAGCTGGCAAGGATGGGGGCAGATATTCAATTGCAGAATAATAATTCTGTCGCGTTGGTTCAGGGCGTCGCCGAATTGGTTGGCGCGCCGGTTATGGCAACCGATCTTCGGGCTTCGGCGAGCCTGGTTATTGCCGGCATTGCGGCGCGGGGTGAGACGACCGTTGATCGGGTCTACCATATTGATCGAGGTTATCAGCAGATCGAAGAACGGCTGCAACGCTTAGGCGTTGATATCCGGCGGGAGGCAAGTTAAATGCCGTTGAGTGCATCCAGGTCTTTAGTCATTGCTTTGAGCAAAGGACGGCCTTTATCAGAGCTCCTATCGTTGCTTGCGCAATTGGGTATTCAGCCGACAGATGATATGACAACGTCTAGGAAGTTGGTCTTTGAAACCAATCATGCTGACGTTCGTTTGATGGTTTTACGCGGCCATGACGTGGCAACGTATGTTGAGCATGGCATCGCAGATCTTGGGATCGCGGGTAAAGATGTGTTGCTAGAATTTCAAGGCGACGGCTTTTACGAGCCGCTTGATTTGAAGATGTCCCAATGCCAGATGATGGTGGCTGGCTTGGTCAACGAGGGTCGTCTACCAAGGCGGCTGCGGGTTGCCACCAAGTTTGTTGAAACCGCAAAACGGCATTATGCGGATAAAGGCATACAGATCGACATTATTAAGCTGACAGGTGCTTTGGAATTGGCGCCGGTAATGCAATTAGCACACCGGATCGTTGACATTGTCGAGACCGGTAATACGTTGGTGGCGAATGGTTTAGAGCCGAAAGAGTTGATCTGCAATATCTCTTCAAGGTTGATTGTTAATAAAGTGGCCTACAAGACAAAGCAGGCTTTAATCCAGCCGCTGATTGAGCGGTTAGCGGAGATCACGACGTGATGCGAAGGCTGAGCACCCGCTCTGCACAGTTCTCGCTGGAATTGAGCGCAAGCATTGATCACGCTGGGCTGATTGCGCCTGAGGTGCATCAAACCGTCTCTGAGATTATTCGCGCGGTTCGTGAAACCGGTGATCAAGCGCTGCTGCATTATGCCGAGCAATTTGATGACTTTAAGCCGCCATCGATTGAATCCCTGCGCGTCAGTCCATCAGAAATGGCGGCGGCTTGCGAATTGATTAGCCGACCCGTTGATGATGCGCTGCGTCTGGCCGCAGAGCGGGTCGGTGATTACCACCAAAGGCAGCTTGAGGCGCTCGGACAAAGTTGGGAATTTGAGGATGCGCTCGGCAATGTTCTGGGTCAGCGCGTGCAACCTATGGCGCGAGTTGGGGTTTATGCGCCGGGGGGCAAAGCCTGTTATCCCTCCACAGTACTGATGACCGCCATCCCCGCCAAAGTTGCAGGGGTTGCGTCCGTTGTCTTGATGGCGCCGGCCAAGGGCGGCGCGATGAGTCCGGTCCTATTGGCCGCCGCGCATTATGCTGGGGTTGATGAGGTCTGGATTATGGGCGGCGCGCAAGCCATTGCGGCGATGGCCTATGGCACCCAATCCGTTCTATCGGTCGATAAAATTTGTGGTCCGGGCAATGTTTTTGTCACAGCGGCTAAAAAGCAGGTTTATGGAGATGTCGGGATTGATATGTTGGCCGGCCCGTCTGAAGTGCTGGTGGTCGCGGATGACAGTGCCCGGGTGGATTGGGTTATAGCCGATCTACTCGCTCAGGCTGAGCATGACGAGCAAGCGCAATCGATTGTGGTTTCTCAGAGTGCGTCCTTCTTGGATGCGGTCCAGGCGGGTTTGGCGGACATGGTTGCCGCGCAGCCCAGACGCGCAATCATCGAGGATTCTTTGCGCCATCGTGGATTGCTGATTCATGCGGAAACCGCTGAGGATCTCATCTCGGTCATTAACCGCGTTGCGCCCGAACATCTTGAGCTTGCGATCAATAATCCTGAAGGTCTTTTGCCGGATATTCGGTCTGCCGGCGCGATATTTCTGGGTCAATACAGTCCTGAAGTGCTCGGTGATTATACGGCTGGGCCAAGTCATGTTCTGCCTACCAGCGGTACGGCCCGTTTTGCTTCTGCCTTGGGGGTCTACGATTTTCAGTTGAAACAATCTTTGATTCATTGCTCAGCCGACGGTGGCCGCGAGATCGCAAAATCCGCCGCTGTCCTGGCGGAAGAAGAAGGCCTTTATGCTCATGCCTTGTCGGCGGCCAAGCGTTTTGAAACAGGCGAATGACGACGGATATTATAAAAGTCTATGAGGCTGTGCTCCTCGCAAAGCAATATGAGTCAGACCCGGCGCAGCGCAAGGCAATCGCCGCCCTGGCGGATTTAGCAGTGGCCCTTGAGGCCGCAGGGCCCTCTAGAGCGAATCCAATGTTGTTTTGGCGCCCGAAAAAGCAGCCTTGTGTTCGAGGGCTCTATTTCTGGGGCGGCGTCGGTCGCGGTAAGACGTTTTTGATGGACTTATTTTTCGAGGCACTTGCTGAGCCTAAGAAAAAGCGGGTTCATTTCTACCGGTTTATGAGGCAAGTGCACGCGTCTTTGGGGCGTTTGCAAGGCCAGGCTAACCCCTTGGACGGGGTTGCCAGTGAGATCGCAAGTGAGACGCGAGTACTTTGTTTTGACGAATTTTTTGTCTCCGATATAACCGATGCGATGATTTTGTCTGGCATCCTTGAAGGTCTGTTTCAACGGGGCGTCACCTTGGTTGCAACCTCCAATGTTCCGCCTTCTGGTCTATACAAAGACGGCCTGCAGCGAAGGAAGTTTTTACCGGCGATCGCAGCGCTTGAAGCCAATACGCGGGTGCTGAACGTCGATGCAGGGCTAGACTACCGTATGCGCTCACTCACCCAGGCGCCTTTATATTACGAGGGTCTTACCGATGCGAGCCATCAGGCCTTGATTGCAATGTTCAGTAGGCTGACCCTGGGTGATGATTCTCAGAATCCGATCCCCGCCGTCATTGAGATCTCTGGACGCGAAATTCCCGCCCGAGCGCTCTTAGGGGATGTTATCTGGTTCGATTTTAGTGCCATCTGCGATGGCCCTAGGAGTCAAAATGATTATATTGAAGTTGCAGAGCAATTTAGTTCGGTTTTGATTAGTGGTGTGCCTTGTTTTAGCGCCAGCGATGAGGACCAGGCCCGACGGTTTATTAGTCTCGTGGATGAGTTCTACGATCGCAAAGTCAAACTGATTTTGTCCGCAAGCGCGTCAATACAAAGTCTTTATCAAGGCCAGCGGTTGCAATTTGAGTTCGAGCGGACTCAAAGTCGGCTGTTAGAAATGCAAAGTGATGCTTATTTAGGCTTGCAGCATCTGTTCTGAGCAGCGGCGGTTCTTTCTAAAGGCGTTTAATCACACAGTGTGTTAGCACAGGAAGGTGTTGCTTCTAGATCCGGGCTTGGGTAAGATTCGGCCTCTTAAATTTTAAGTCCTGACCCAAAACGATTCGGGGAGGGGTTAGGGTACAAATAACAGCAATCCCCCAGTGAATTAGGGCGCCAGAATGAAGACGGTCAGTGCAAAAAAAGAAGAGGTAACCCGAAAGTGGTATGTGGTTGATGCTGCAGACAAAACTTTGGGGCGGTTGAGTACAGAAGTGGCAAACCGACTGCGCGGTAAGCACAAGGTTTGTTTTACCCCCCACGTCGATACCGGTGACTACATCATCATCGTGAATGCTGAAAAAATTCGCGTGACGGGCCGCAAAGAAACGGATAAGACCTATTATCATCACACTGGGTTTCCCGGTGGGATTAAGTCCATTACCTTTGATAAATTGATTGATAAGGCGCCTGAGCGCATTATTCAGTCAGCGGTGAAAGGGATGATGCCGAAGAATAAATTAAGTCGTGCGATGCTGAGTAAGTTGAAAGTATATGCCGGTAGTGCTCACCCACACGAGGCGCAACAGCCTGAAGTGCTCGACATCTAAGATACGATATAAGAAAGGTTTGATATGAATCAATACTACGGAACAGGTCGCCGCAAGACCGCTAAAGCACGCGTATTTATGAGCCTTGGCGATGGCAGTATTCAGGTGAATGACCAGCCATTGGACGAGTATTTTGGTCGTGAGACGGCGCGTATGGTTGTTCGTCAGCCTTTAGAGTTGGTTGAACTCGCGGAACGGTTTTCAGTGCGGGTCACGGTCAAAGGCGGTGGCGGCTTTGGTCAAGCCGGTGCCATTCGACATGGGATCACACGGGCTTTGATGGAATATGATGAAACCCTGCGGCCAGCGCTGCGACAAGCCGGTTATGTGACGCGAGATGCGCGAAGTGTTGAACGTAAGAAGGTGGGTCTTCGAAAGGCACGGAAGAAGCCGCAGTTTTCAAAGCGATAAGCCCAGATCAGGTTTGGAAAACGGAGCTGCGGCTCCGTTTTTTTTTCAGTTGAAAAAATACAATGACGAACCAGCCCAAATACCACTGAGTATGTTAGAATCGCGGCGCTCGTATCGTAGTGAGAATCGGGTTGAGAACGGTCAGTCTCAGTCATCCTTTGAAAGGGTCTGAGGCGTGAATAGTGGAGACATGTTGTGAGTGAAAGTAGCGTCAATTCTGGGCGACGGAATTTTCTTCTCGGTGCGACTGCAGTAGTCGGTGCTGGCGGAGTTGCGGGTTTGGCTGTTCCCTTCTTGGGGTCTTGGAACCCAAGCGCCAAAGCCTTGGCAGCCGGCGCGCCGATAAAAGTAGACATCAGCCGGTTAGAACCGGGTGAGATTCTAGGTCCGATTCCCGCTTGGCGAGACAAGCCCATCTTCGTTATTCGCCGAAGCGACGCCATGCTGGCGCGTTTAAACGAGAAAAGCGAGCGATTAGCAGACCCACAATCGGATCGGGAGCAACAGCCCAGCTACGCCAAAAATGAGACGCGATCGATTCGTCCCGACGTCGCCATATTAGTCGGACTGTGCACGCACTTGAGTTGCTCACCAAAGTACCGGCCGGCTATCACGCCGCAATCATTTGATCCCGAATGGGTGGGCGGTTTTTATTGTCCTTGCCACGGTTCGAAATTCGATTTAGCGGGAAGAGTGTATCAAGGTGTGCCGGCACCATCGAATCTAGAGGTCCCCCCCCACTTTTATGAGACAGATGATGTGGTGGTGATTGGGGAAGATGAGGGAGTCGCCTAATGTCAGCAATTGAACAGTCATTAAAGAATGTTATGGCCTGGATTGATGATCGGTTACCGGTTACCGAGGCCTACGAAAAGCATTTGTCTAAGTACTATGCGCCAAAAAATCTCAACATATGGTATTACTTCGGAATTTTTTCCTTCGTTGTATTGGCGAACCAGTTACTTACTGGCATTTGGTTGACCATGAGCTATGTGCCAACCGGTGATGATGCTTTTGCCTCAGTCGAATACATTATGCGAGATGTTGAATATGGCTGGTTGCTGCGATATATGCATTCAACCGGAGCCTCTGCCTTTTTCGTGGTCGTGTACCTGCATATGTTTCGCGGACTGCTCTATGGTTCTTATCAAAAACCACGAGAGCTGATCTGGATCCTCGGGATGTTGGTTTATGTGGCCCTAATGGCGGAAGGGTTTTTTGGCTATTTGCTACCTTGGGGCAATATGTCTTTTTGGGGCGCGCAGGTGATTGTTTCTTTAGCCAGTGCCATACCGGTTATTGGGGATGATTTGGCAATCTGGGTTCGAGGCGATTTCAACATGTCAGGGGTTACCCTGAATCGCTTCTTTGCGTTGCATGTTGTTTTAGTACCTTTATTCTTGTTGGTGCTTGTTGTGCTTCATGTGCTGGCGCTACACGAAGTCGGTTCAAACAATCCTGATGGCGTGGATATTAAGAAAACGACAGACGACACGGGCAAGCCGTTGGATGGCATTCCGTTCCACCCATACTTTACCCTCGGTAAGCTGCCCGCGATTATTGTCTTTCTGTTTTTGTTCTGTGCTGTCTTGTTCTTTTATCCCGACGGTGGTGGATACCTGATCGAACATCCAAATTACGAGCCAGCGGATCCGCTGAAAACGCCTGAGCTGATTGCGCCGGTGTGGTACTACACACCGTTTTACTCAATGCTACGGGCGGCGACTTTCCCGCTGTTTGGTTTGGACGCGAAATTGTGGGGGCTGATCGTTATGGCGGGTGCGATTGTTCTACCCTTTGTTCTGCCATGGCTTGATAAGTCGCCAGTCAAATCAATGCGCTATAAGGGCTTGGGCAGTAAAATCATGCTTGGTCTGTTTGTGATCTCGTTTTTTATCCTTGGCTACCTTGGTACGGTGCATCCGACACCGGGGCGAACCGTCATGGCGCAGGTTTGTACCGGGATTTATTTTGCGTATTTTCTGCTGATGCCTTGGTATACGGCGGTTGAGAAAACAAAATCAGTTCCAGAAAGGGTGACAATGTGATGCGCCTCGTTAGACTGATTGGCTTTATGCTGTTTTGGCCTTTGACGACAATCGCCGCCGAGTCAGGATTTCCGCTTTATGAGATGACGCCGAACCTTTCGGATCAGGGGTCACTGCAGCGGGGGGCGCAGACCTACATGAACTATTGTCTGGGTTGCCATTCGCTGAAGTATCAACGGTATAAGCGAACCGCCGATGACCTTGGTGTGCCAGAGTCATTAATGCTGCAACATCTGGTATTTGACCCCAATACTAAAATTGGGAGCTTGATCGAAAATTCGATTTCGCAAGATAACGCTAAAACTTGGTTTGGGGCTGTGCCACCGGACTTAACCCTATACACCCAGTTAAAGGGTGGTCCTGAATATCTTTATACCTACCTTTTAACGTTTTACGAAGACCCGAGTCGTCCGCTGGGCGCCAATAATTTGGTCTATGAAAATGTCGGCATGCCCCATGCGCTTGTTGAGCTTCAAGGCGTTCAAAAGAAAGTGTGCAAACAGATCCCTAAGCTCGCAGCCAACGGCGGTGAGATGATGGATGCGTTGTCTCAGGATTATGTGACGGAAGAAGTTTGCGGGATGGACTTGGTCGCAAGAGGATATAGCCCGTTGACGTTGGTTGAATCAACCGGGCGGTTGTCTGCAGAAGAGTATGAGCGGGTTGTCTATGACCTGACGAATTTTCTGTACTATGTTGGCGATCCGACTCGATTGGAGCGGGAGCGAACGGGTGTATTTGTTTTGATTTTTCTGGCCTTTTTCTTTGTGCCAGCCTATTTACTCGCAAGAGACTACAAAAAAGAGTTTCACTAATCGCTCAGGCGTAAGAGGGGAAAAGGGGATGAGCGTAATTTCGAAACATTCTTCAATGGTTTTTTACTCAGATGGTGCTGACCACTATAGTCAGAGGGTTCGAATGGTTTTGGCGGAAAAGGGCGTCGCGGTTGATATTATCAATGTTGAGAAGGGACACCTACCAGAAGATTTAGCGGACCTTAACCCCTACAATTCGCTCCCGACATTAGTGGATCGTGAGCTAGTGCTTTACGAATCAATGGTCATGATGGAGTACTTGGATGAGCGGTTTCCGCATCCGCCGTTATTGCCCGTTTATCCAGTCGCTCGAGCGCAAAGTCGACTGTTTGTCTATCGGATCCAGCGGGATTGGTGCGGTTTAGTCGACACCATCGTTGCGGGGCGTTCAAAAGATACGGTCATTGACCGTGCTCGAAAAGAGCTAAGGGAAGGCCTGATTACGATCGCGCCAATATTTTCTGAAAAAGAGTTTTTCATGAGCGATGAATTCACCTTGGTTGATTGTTGCTTTGTGCCAATTTTGTGGCGTTTGCCCGTGCTCGGCATTCAATTGCCGCCCAAAACGGCGAAGCCTTTAAGTGATTATATGACCCGAATGTTCCGGCGAGAGTCTTTTCAAGCGAGTTTGTCTGAAGCTGAAATGGATATGCGGGATTGATTCGGCTGCGGGAATGGACTTCCGGCATTTGCTTTGTCTCGTTCTAAAATCCCATTTTTGATCAAAGGACTTCTGGACTGGATGGTCGAGGAGGACCTGACGCCCTATTTAGTGGTGAATGCTAAACGCGATGGGGTTCAAGTGCCGAAGGCCTTCGTTCAGGATGATGGCACTATTACGTTAAACCTGAGTGGTCATGCGATTCGTAATTTTGCGATCGAACCCGATGGACTTGGGTTCAATAGTCGGTTCCAAGGCCAGCCGCATTCGATTTGGGTCCCTGTCGGCGCGATACTCGGACTTGTGAGTCGGGAGGCGTCAGACGGATTGTGGTTCCCTGAGAATCAGCCCAGAGTTGCTGATCCCTCTCAAGTCGCGTTCAGTGACGTCTCGAGCGAGACTAGCGCCGAGACAGATCAGCTTAAAGATGCGCATCAGGACGCTGGCGCAGTCGAAAAGCCTCGGGGCCGGCCAAATTTAACGATCGTTGAATAATTTGAGCAGGCTTAGTTGAGGTATTCAAAGGCTTGAACAATTTTTTGGACGCCGAAGACCTCTCGGGTTAATTCGACCGCGGCTTTGGCTTCATCTCGGGTGAGTAGCCCCATCAAGTAAACCGCGCCATTTTCAACAACCACTTTGGTTCGGCCTGCATCAACTGCGCCGCTGGTGCTCATTTTTACTTTGAGTTTGGTTTTTAGTAGCGCGTCATTGGTCCTAACAAGTCCGGCGGTTGGACCAGCGACTTCAAGTTCATTGTGCACTTTAGCGACATGCCTGATTTGTTCGGCGATTCTGCCGGCGTGCGCTTTTGCGGTTTCAGTGTTGGTTTGTCCCGTCAGTAAGGCAACGCCATTAAAGACGGTCACCGCGACGTTCATGGTCTTAACGTCAGGAATCGCGGCTTTCATGTTCTGCATGATGAGTTTTGCAGACCGTCGGTCATCAAGCTTTGTGCCGAAGGTGCGCTTGCCAAGATTGTCGTCTTTCGGAGAAAGGGTGCTGCAAGCGCTCAGCAGTAGCGTGATCATTACTACAGCGCTAATTTGAGAAACCTTGGTCATGATGTTTTCCTTGTGCCAGGCCGCTATCTTGCCAGTACCTATTCAGGAATCAAGTCTTCTTCAAAAAATGCCCCTTCGATCCAACGACTTTCAAGACCGAAGCTTATGAGGTCAAACCGGATGTGATAGGGCGCGAACTTGGGGTTGTGCATTAAAAAGTGTTGGGCGGTTTTTATAATTCTGCTTTTTTTTCGCCGGTCGACTTGAGCCGCCGGCGTGCCGAACCGGTTTGAACGCCTTTGTTTAACCTCACAAAACACCAACAGGAAAGCTTTGGTTGCGATGAGGTCGATCTCACCAAAGCGACAATGATAATTGCTCGCTATAAGGCTATAGCCGCGTTGTTGTAACCAGCGACTTGCTCGATCCTCTGAGATTTTGCCCCGATGGTTCGGTTTCAAATAGATTCGTTTACTGCGGGTAGTGCGGTCACCTCACCGCGTTCAAAGAGGCCCCACATCAGACGCCGCGTCACGGTTTGTTGATCCATGGTCAGGGCGCCGGTCAATCCGTAAAACGGCGTTTCAGGCATTTCTCGCAGGACTCGCAGCCTTGGCATGATATTGAAGGCGTCAAGTCCCAGGGCGAACAACCCGCCGAGTGGGCCTTTGGCTTCAGGCCAGGCTGTTTGTATTGTCGTTTCAAGGGGGGCGTCGGGGATTAATTTCCAGGGCATGTCACAAAATCGAATCCCGTTCAGATCGAGGTTATTGATTTTTGTTTGATTGTTCTGATTTACGAGCGAGGTCGCGAAAACCGGCAGGTCGTCCGCGTAATAAAAAGCCAAGGCCGGATTAATCTGTTTTGAATTCTCCGCACTGGCAAGCAACGCAATCATATCGATATCCTGGCGGCGACGCGCATTAAATTCAAACGATAAGCCTGTAATGCGTTTTAAATCATTTGCTCTAGCTTGACTCTCATCGACCTCAAGAATTCTGCGAACAAACGCGGCATAGCTTTCGTCTTCGGAAAATCGTTTTTCCGTGACTCTGATATCAGCATCCGTGCCAACCGCTTCCCGAAAGGCAGCGGTAGTACGGTCTCCCCATTCATCGATTGGGGCAATGAGTAAAATATTTTTATAGCCGAGCTGCTTGCCATGTTCTGCAAGTTGCTTGGCCTCATCTTCTGGTGCCAAGGAAAAGAAAAACAGATTGCCGTTTTGATTAGTGCCTGACCGCAAGGCGGGGACCCTGTTGAGTGCAAGAACCGGAACTTTTAGGCGCGCTTGAGCCAGTTCGGTGACGCGATTTTTATCGAGGGGGCCGATAACAAATTCTGCGCCCGCTTGAGCGGCACGTTCCACCAGGTCTAATGCTGAATCCGATTGATGGGTGTCGTAGATAATGAGCTCGGATTCACGGCCCTGGTCGAAGTGCGCTGATAATATGCCCTTCAAAATAGCTTGGCCGGCGGTGGCCAGCGGACCGGTTTGGGGCAGCAAAATGGCGACCTTTTTAGGTTGGCCTGCGACGACACTGTCAAGAAAGGCAAGTCGTTTGGGAAGCTGTTGCGCGGCTGGATGCCCCGCCCAAAGTTTTTTCCAGTTTGTGAGCGCCCTGAGCTGTTGGCTTGGGCGGTTTTGAAGTTGTTTCGTCATAGCGGCTAAAGACAACCATCCCCTTAAATCGTTTGTCGCTGCGTCAGTCGCATATCGCTTCAAAAGCGCTGTCGGTAAGGTCATGAGGCCGTTAAAAAGTTGTTCATGATTGTCTGTTGCCGCGGCATCCGTAAGGATGGGTGTGATTAAGGTTCGGGTTCGAGCGGCCGCGAGCATTCGGCCAGTTTGTTCATAGGCATTGGCCTTTGTGATGCCCAGGTCAATCTGGTCTTGGATGCTCAGTCCAAATTCGGTGAGGTTGTTTTGGTTCAGCAGCGCGAGTGCTTGGCTTGCATCACCATCGATCAGGAATAGCTGAGCTTTTGTCAGCACGTAATCGACTCTAGCGCTCGGGGCAATATTGGAAGCTTGAATCAATGCCAGAATGCGGTTTGCATCCTCAAACTGCCCTTGTGCTAAGGCCAGTTTGGCGGCTTTTGCTCTAAACGTGCTGGCGAGGGGTTCTCGGCTGAGACTGGCTAAACGCAGGCCCTCCGTGACCGAGGTGATTGTAATATCGCTGGGATTGATTGGGTTTTGGGCTGTCGCGCGAGGTTGCCCAGGCGTGCGACTTGGGTCGCTCGCGCAACCGTTGAGGACGAGCGCAATGATTGCGAGCCAAGCGCCGCGTTGGATTCGATGCGATAGGTTTAAGTTAAAACGGCTCATGGTTTGAGTGGATGGTTTGAATGCATGGTTTCATCGAATGGCTGTCTGAGGTGATCATTATGCCATATTGGTTTTAAGGATGATCTGGCGTTCATAGATCGGTTGAAAATCCTGGTCTGATGGTTTTTTCTCGATCGTCTGTTGGCTTTTAGATCCTGCTGAGCATCTTCGGCCTAAGACGTTGCTTTGTCTTGTTTGGATGGTTGCCCGCTCTGTAATCCATTAACCTAAGGAAACTTAGGATTGAGTGACACGACCTGTGAGTAAATTGTATATAGTGGCGACGCCGATCGGCAACCTGAAGGATATCTCGCTCCGGGCGCTCGAGATTCTCGCATCGGTCGACTTGGTCGCCGCGGAAGATACTCGACATACTCGTCGCCTATTGGATCATTTTGAAATCAAGCAGAAGCTGATTGCGTTTCATGATCACAATGAACGTCGTCAGACAGATTTGTTAGTGGACCGAATTAAAGCCGGGGAATCGGTTGCGCTGGTTTCGGATGCCGGTACGCCGTTGATTTCAGATCCTGGGTTTCGTTTGGTTCGCGCGGCGCGGGCTGCGGGACTTGTCGTTGAAGCGGTGCCTGGTGCCTCCGCGCTCACCGCGGCGCTTTCGGTTTCTGGTCTACCAACCGATCAGTTTCAGTTTTTAGGGTTTCTGCCAGCGAAAGGGCGCGCCACACGGCTTGCTGAAGTGCATCAGTATCCTGGCACGCTGATCTTATATGAAGCGCCTCACCGGATAACTTCGTTGCTTGAATCGGTTCTAGAAGTTCTAGGCGATGATCGTGAGCTCGTGATTTGCAGGGAGCTGACCAAGCTCTATGAGCAAGTAGCCCAAGGATTGGTGGGAGAGATCCTTGATCAGATAACCCGAGGTGAAATTCCGACCCGAGGCGAGTTTGTGGTCTTGATCAGTGGTGCAACGATTGTGCAATCGGTTGCGCAGATTGAATTGGATGACTGCTTGCGGCTGCTTATTGCTGAGCTGCCGATTTCAAAGGCGGCTGAGTTGGCAGGCCAAATGCTTGGATTAAAACGAAATCTCGTTTACAAGCGCGCGCTGGCGCTCAAGGCCGAGCCCCGCTAGTTGTGATCATCGGGTGATGACGGTAAGCTCCGCGTGGGAGTTAGCTAGGTAATCGCTGCTTTGGCAGAGGAAAGTCCGGGCTCCATAGGGCAGAGTGCCAGGTAACGCCTGGGGGGCGTGAGCCCACGGCAAGTGCAACAGAAAGAAAACCGCCAAGTTTTCTTGGTAAGGGTGAAATGGTGCGGTAAGAGCGCACCGCGCAGCTGGTAACAGTTGTGGCAAGGTAAACCCCACTCGGAGCAAGACCAAATAGGAACTCGATGACTGCGGCCCGCAGGTGAGTTCGGGTAGGTTGCTATAGGTGTTTGGCGACAGACATCACAGATGAATGATTATCCTCGACAGAACCCGGCTTATTGCTAACTCCCATTTATTTTAAGCTCGTTATTCCAAAAAGATATAAAAACCTTCTAACTTAATAATCTACATTAAGTTACGCCTTCATCTGCCTGTTCAAGATCATGAACTATCTGCAAACGCATTTCCAGATTCCGAACCTTTCCTAAACCCTTGTGAAACCTAGAGAAATTTCGATTTTACCTGCTTGACATCATTGCCGGGTCTTTTTATTGTTCGAAGTGCACAAATGTGGGTATTTGTGGAGTTTAGTGGGCAATTTTAATCGAAGGGATTACGGCAGTGTTCAGAGGGGTTAACCAGGTCAACATGGATGCGAAGGGTCGCCTGACGGTACCGACGCGCTATCGCGATGAGATTATGGAATCTTGTCGGGGTGCTGTGGTGGTCACCATTGATACTGAGGAGCGCTGCCTGCTCATTTACCCACAGCCGGCCTGGGAAGATATCCAAAGAAAGGTCGAATCGCTGCCGAGTTTTAATACCGCAGCGCGACGGGTGCAGCGTCTGTTGATCGGGCATGCCACCGACATTCCCATGGACAAAAATGGCCGTATTTTAATTACGCCGCCGCTCAGAGAATATGCCGGTCTGGACAAGCACACGGTTTTGTTAGGTCAAGGTAATAAATTGGAATTGTGGGATGAGCTCACGTGGAGCGCTCGACGAGATCAATGGCTTGAAGTGCAGTCAGAAGGCGGTATGCCGGATGAATTGCAATCACTTTCACTCTAGATCGAGGCGTCATGACGCACATTCCCGTAATGCTCGAACAGGCAGTCGATGTCTTGGTGCATCGATTAGATGGCTTTTATATCGATTGTACTTTTGGCCGAGGCGGGCATTCGGCAGCAATCTTGAGCAAGCTCTCAGACCAAGGGCGATTAATGGTAATTGATAAAGATCCAGAGGCGATCGCGGTGGCCCAAGCTAGCATGGGGCATGATGCTCGAGTGTCGATTGTTCAAGGATCCTTTGCGCAAATCAAAGATCACGTGGCAGCATCATCGGTTGAGAAAGTCGATGGGATCTTGTTGGATCTTGGTGTGTCTTCCAATCAATTGGATGTTGCTGAACGCGGGTTTAGTTTTGGCAAGCCCGGCCCCTTAGATATGCGAATGGATAACTCGGCCGGTGAAACCGCGGCTGAGTGGCTTAACCGGGCCTCTGAATCTGAAATCAGCGTGGTGCTGAAGGAATATGGCGAGGAGCGGCATGCGCGACGGATTGCGCGCGGCATCGTTGCTGCAAGGGCGGTCACACCGCTGCAAACGACCCAAGATTTGGCGCAGTTGGTTGCCAAAGTTTCACCGAGCCATGACCCCAATAAACATCCGGCAACACGAGTCTTTCAGGCGGTTCGGATTCAAGTGAATCAAGAGCTCAAAGACCTTGATGAATGCCTGGCGGCAACGCCTGACTTACTCGAAATTGGCGGGCGGTTGGTGGTCATTAGTTTTCATTCTTTGGAAGATCGTCGTGCTAAACGGTTCATCAAACAGCAAGAAAAAAACGATCCCTACCCGTCTAAATTTCCGATTTTTGATCATCAGATTCAGCGGCCGGTGCGCTCGCTTGGGAAGTGGCGTGCAGAGAACCCTGAGCTGGCACTGAACCCGCGAGCCCGTAGCGCGGTCATGCGTGCGATGGAGAAAATTGCGTGAGCGGTCAACCGTTAGTGCTGCAATGCTTGCGTTGGCTAGGTGGTGGTTGGCCAAGACGGGTCATATTGCTCATGGTCTTTATTTTGGCGTCGAGCGTGGGCGTCATCTTGGTGTCTCATGAAACGCGAGCGCTCTACAGCCGAATTCAAGTTGAAGAGCATGCCAGTGATAATCTCGATAGCGAGTATGAGCGCTTATTGCTTGAGCAAAGCGCCTGGGCCGGTTACAACCGCGTTGACCAGCTGGCGCGGGAGGAATTGCAAATGCAAACGCCGCGTCAAGCTAATTTGGTTTTGATGCGTCGATCGCCCAGGCTTTTGCAAACCGCCAGCGTTGATGGAGATCAGGAATGACCCCTGCCTTCAGGATCCATCTGGCCGCCTTTTTGTTTTTGTTATTAATGGTGGGCGGTGCTGGACGACTGATCTATATCGAAATGTCTGAAAAAGACTTTCTTCAAGATCAGGGTGATGCCCGAACCATTCGAATGGAGCGGATCAATGCCCATCGCGGCATGATTTTGGACCGCCGGGATAACCCGTTAGCGGTGAGTTCGCCGGTTGTCTCGCTTTGGGCTAATCCATCTGAACTCCCGGAGGATCAGCAAAGCCTCGTCGAGCTATCGACGGGGCTTGGGGTCTCGGTCGAGGAATTTACACTCAAAATGCGCCGCGCTGAAAGCCGCAATTTTGTCTACCTTCGACGCCGCGCTAAGCCCTCCGACGCCGATGCCATCCTGAGTCTTGGATTGCCTGGGGTTTATGGTGAGAAGGAGTACCACCGATTCTATCCCGGCGGTGAAATCGCGGCGCATGTTGTTGGCTTTACCAACATCGATGATGTCGGCCAAGAAGGCATTGAGTTGTCGTTTGATGATTGGTTGCGTGGCAAGCCGGGCAAAAAGAAGGTGCTTAAGAATCTCTATGGTGAAATCGTTCGGGATATCATGCCGGTCGCTGAGGCGGTCCCGGGCCGAAATCTAAGACTCTCGATCGATCAGCGCTTACAGTTCTTGGCTTATCGGGAGCTCAAATCAGCGATTTCTCAATACCAGGCACTATCCGGTTCTTTCGTGCTCTTGGACGTCCAAACCGGTGAAGTGCTGGCGATGGCGAATCAGCCGTCTTACAACCCCAATAATCGAATCCAGTTAGATCTCTCGTCAGTGCGAAATCGAGCGGTAACGGATGTCTTTGAGCCGGGCTCGACGGTGAAGCCTTTTACGGTAGCGGTTGCGTTAGAGTCGGGGCTGGATATGGGTTACACCATTGACACCAGTCCCGGATTTTTGAAGGTTGATGATGCCGTCATTAAAGACCCTCGAAATCGAGGCGTTTTGGATTTGGGCGGCATCTTGGCCTACTCCAGTCAAGTTGGGATTAGCCGGCTCGCGCTCAGTCTAAACGAATACGACATTTGGAAGCAGTTTCAAACCCTGGGTTTTGGTGAAGTTACGGGTGTGGGCTTCCCGGGAGAAAGCAGCGGATTTCTACCCAACCGTCGTCGATGGAAAGACATTGAGCGCGTGACCTTTGCTTACGGTTATGGCTTGACTGTGACCCCGCTTCAGCTTGCATCGGCCTACAGCACTATCGCATCCGGCGGTATCAAGCGTGAGGTCACGCTGATTGCGGATCAGGTCTCGGAAGGTGAGCGGGTGATGAATGCGCGGATTGCTCTGCAGCTCCAAAGCATGCTTGGACGCGTGATCACTGAAGGCACCGGTCAAAAAGCTGCGATTGAATCCTATGATGTTGGCGGTAAGACCGGAACAGCGCGAAAAATTGGTGAAAACGGTTACGACGATACGCGGCATATTGCGTTTTTCGCTGGGTTCGCGCCGCAATATTCACCAAGGTTTGTGGGCGTGGTCTTGATCAACGAGCCGAAAACCGAGCAGGTTGGCGGCGGCAGTATTGCGGCGCCCATTTTCTCCAGGGTGATGTCGAATGTATTGCGATTGCTGAGCGTGCCGCCTACTGATACTCGGGAGGCTGTGTAATGACCGTCTCATTGCGCGCACTGTTGCCAAAGATGGACCTGCCGGATATTGCAGTGGCCGGGTTTGCGTTAGATAGCCGGCGCGTCGAGCCCGGACAAGTCTTCATTGCGCTGCAGGGTAGTGCGCATGATGGTCGCTGCTTTATCAAAAGTGCTGTGGCTGCTGGGGCCTGCGCCGTACTGTGTGATGCGCCAACGTCCCAAGACGGTATAGGGGTCCCCGTGATTGAAGTGCCGAACTTGGCGGATGAGATCGGTAAAATGGCGAGCCGTTTTCATGGGGAGCCTTCGAAACATTTGATGACGGTCGCTGTGACCGGAACCAATGGCAAAACCTCCGTGACGTTTATGGCAGCAAGTGCCCTAAATTATTTAAAGCGCTCGGCGGGTATTATTGGAACGCTTGGGCAAGGGTTTTTGTCGAGCCTTCAGGACTCTGGGCTCACAACGCCGGATGCGGGGGTCATTCAATCATCGCTTAAATCCATGCTGGATGCGGGTGCCGAAATGGTGTTCATTGAAGCGTCATCCCATGGCCTCGTGCAAGGCCGTCTGATGGGCACAACGATTCAGGCCGCCGTGTTTACCAATGTCACACGTGATCATCTCGACTACCACGGTGATATGGCAAGTTACCGTGAAGCCAAGGCCAAATTACTTCAATGGGAAGGGTTGCAGTGCGCGCTCTTGAACTTAGATGATCCTTGGCTCGCCGCGTTAGCGCAAGCAGCTCAGGTGCCAGAAGTGTTGGGCTTTAGTCAAATGAACGCACAGGGCGCCTTGATCCGCGCCGAAGCGCTGCAATTTCACGAAGCCGGGGTTCAATTTGAATTGTGTACTCCAGCCGGAAGCACAACCGTTCGGAGTGCGTTGCTCGGGCAGCATAACGTCAGCAACTTGCTGGCGGTGGCGGGCCTGCTTTATTGGTACGGCGTTGAACTCGATGATATCGGTGCCGCGCTCAGCAATTGTCAGCCGCCACCGGGTCGTCTTCAGCGGGTGGCTCATGCGGATCCGCCAGTACTCATTGATTTTGCGCACACACCCGATGCTGTGACCCAGGTGCTGCTGTCGCTTAGGCTACATTGTCAGGGGCGGCTAATTTGTGTGTTGGGCTGTGGTGGCGATCGCGATCCAGGTAAGCGACCTTTAATGGGGGTCGCGGCAGTCCAGCACAGCGATCTCTGTCTCTTTACCAGTGATAATCCGCGATCGGAGAGCCCTGCCTCGATTATTGATGAGATGTGCCGAGATCTCGCCGTTCCGTTAGACCCGGCTAATTGTCTGATTGATCGTAAGGCGGCCATCCAGCGCGCCTTAACCCTGCAAGAACCGGGGGATGTGGTTGTCATTCTCGGCAAAGGGCATGAGCGGTATCAAGAGATCCAAGGCGTGCGTTATCCGTTCAATGATGAGGCGATTGTTACGGCGGAATTGATGCAGCGGGGCAGACGGGCATGATGCCGCATTTAGTCCCAGTTGTGATTGGTCTCGGGCAAACCGGATTGTCGGTCGCCAGATTCTTAACGCAACAGGGAATAGATTTTTTGGTGGCTGACGACCGAGCCTCCGATCAGGCGGGTCAGACGCTCCATAAAATAGGGTACGACAAGACTGTGCAGTCGATTGCGCAGCTTGTGCCGCAATCGGGTGCGCACTGGTATATCAGCCCCGGGGTCCCTTTGGCTTTGCCGGCTATTGCTGAGGCTCAACGACAAGGCGTGATCTTAACCAATGATATCAACCTGTTCTCGCAGCAGGCCAAAGCGCCAATAATTGGCGTGACGGGTTCCAATGGTAAAACGACCGTCACGACCTTGGTGGGGTTCCTTGCAAGCCGGCAGCTTCCATCCGTTCGGGTTGGCGGTAATATTGGTGCGCCGAGTCTGGATTTGCTGGATGACGCGGCGAGTTGTTATGTCCTAGAACTGTCGAGTTACCAGCTTGAATTGTCTACACAGCTGCCTTTAAAGGTTGCGGCTCTACTCAATCTGAGTCCGGATCATTTAGATCGTTATGAAACAGTCGATGACTACTATGCCGCTAAATCGCATATCTTTTCGTCTGCTGAGCAAGGTGTTGTCCATCGCGATGTCGCGCACAATGCCGCGCAGAATGCTACGCCCTCTGCCGTCTCAAAAGGGGTTCGGAAACTGCAAGTCTTCTCGGATCGGCCTCCGCAAGATGACGCTGAATTTGGATTGATTGAGCGCGGGGGGCAAACCTTTCTCGCGCGCGGGCAAGCGGTATTGCTCGCGGTTAGCGCTTTGAAGCTGAACGGGAAAAGCCATTGGATGAATACCTTGGCTGCCCTTGCGATCGGGGACTGTCTTGGGCTCGACTTGGATCAGATGCTAACCGATGTATGCCAATTTTCTGGTCTTAGACATCGCTGCCAACGCATTGAGCTGCATGATGGTAGAACGTGGGTTAACGATTCAAAAGCAACAAACGTGGGTGCGACGCAATCGGCGTTAAGAGATTTTGAATCCGCGGGGCCCATAATTTTATTACTCGGCGGGCAAGCTAAGGCAGCAGATTTTTCAGAACTTGCTCGTCAAGTAACGCAGCTTCACAGCCTTAAACAGGTTTTGGTCTATGGCGACGCGGGCGCGATGTTGGCCGATAGCTTGGCGCCATTCATAGTCCCTGAGGTTTTTTCCGAATTCGATTGTATGGTTCGCCGAGCGGTCCAGCTGGCTGACGCGGGCGATGTCATATTATTGTCGCCTGCTTGCGCCAGTCTGGATCAGTTTTCGAGTTATGAAGCTCGGGGTGACCGATTTGAGGAATTGATTATGGCGCGTGCCGCATGAGCGCCATTCGTCTCAATACTTTGGTTGCCAGTGAGGGCAGCCCAGTGGATTTGACCGTTGTGTTATCTGCCGGTCTTTTATTGATGCTGGGTTTGATTATGGTGACGTCAGCATCTTCTGAAGTCGCGGCAAGAAACTATGGTCATCCACTGTATCTTGCTGGTAAGCATGTCGTCTTTCT
The DNA here is from genome assembly GCA_017854255.1 of Pseudomonadales bacterium. Classification (GTDB taxonomy): domain Bacteria; phylum Pseudomonadota; class Gammaproteobacteria; order Pseudomonadales; family Azotimanducaceae; genus UBA9926. Next base: position 5,838 of record JAFMIA010000013.1, on the reverse strand, counting down.
GGGTCTGGGTCTGGCTGGCTTGCTGGGCGCGCTGATTGTCCCGATTCGCGTTTGGCAGCGGCTCGGTTGGGTGCTCTACGCGGTGTCCGTTATGTTATTGATCCTGGTAATGATGCCCGGTATCGGACGTGAGGTGAATGGTGCAACGCGCTGGATCCCGCTAGGATTTTTTACGCTGCAGGGCTCTGAGTTCGTCAAATTATTCGCGGTGGTCTTCCTCGCGTCTTATCTCGCAAGCCCCACGGCGCGATACCAAGAGCGCCTGTCTGCTTATTTGCTTCCCCTGGGATTGACCGGTCTGTTAGTTGGCATGTTGTTGCTTCAGCCGGACTTTGGCGCCTGTGTCGTGATGATGTCCGCGGTTCTGGCAATGTTGTTTTTCGCTGGCGTGCCGATGCGCTACTTCTTGCCGACCCTGTTCACTGGTGGGTTGTTGGTGGTCGTTTTGATTGTGCTTCAGCCGTATCGTCTGGCCAGATTAATTTCTTTTACAGACCCTTGGGCGCATCAGTTTGACGGCGGCTACCAGCTGACCCAGGCGCTGATTGCAATTGGGCGAGGGGAATGGTTTGGACTTGGATTAGGCAATAGCGTTCAGAAGCTCTTTTTCTTGCCCGAGGCGCACACCGACTTTTTGTTTTCGATTGTGGTCGAGGAACTCGGTATTGCCGGCGCACTGTTGGTGCTGATTGGCTTTAGCGTTTTGGTGATCCAAGGGCTGTTGATTGGAAAACGTTGTTATCAGGCCGGATTCGCGTTCCACGGTAATCTCGCAACCGGCATCTCAATGCTGATTGGTGTTCAGGCGCTGATTAATTTGGGCGTGAACCTGGGACTGCTGCCAACGAAGGGATTGACGCTGCCGTTTATGAGTTTTGGCGGTAATAGTTTGCTGGTGTCATTGGTGATGCTCGGGTTATTGCTGCGTCTTGATTGGGAATGTCGGCTTGCGCCTGCGGTGCCAAAGAAGACCAAGGTGGCGCGCAATGCAAAGTAATGTTTTGAAATCATCCGGACGCGCCATGCGCCGCATTAAGCACGTGCATTTTGTAGGGATTGGTGGCGCCGGTATGTGCGGTATTGCTGAAGTACTGTTGAATCAAGGCTATGTTGTTTCAGGCTCAGACCTTTACGCGACCGATGTCACCGAGCGACTCCAAAAACAGGGCGCTCAGCTCTTTAATGGCCATGCTTGTCAGCATGTTCAAGGCGCCGATGTGGTTGTGATTTCAAGCGCCATTGATCCAGACAATCCAGAGCTGAATGAAGCCCGGCGGTTGCGAACGCCCGTTATACGACGTGCCGAAATGTTGGCTGAACTGATGCGCTACCGACACGGTATTGCGGTTGCAGGAACCCACGGCAAAACCACCACGACGAGCCTGATTGCCTCGATTTTTGCCGAAGCAGGGCTTGATCCCACTTTTATTATAGGGGGTCTGCTGAATCGTACAGCCAGTAACGCGCAGCTGGGTTCAAGTCACTACATGATTGCTGAAGCCGATGAAAGCGATGCTTCCTTTCTTCATCTTCAACCCATGGTGGTGGTTTTGACCAATGTTGATCGGGACCATTTGGCGAATTATGACGGTAGCTTTGCCAAGCTCAAAGAGGCCTTTCTCGCGTTTATTCATAACTTGCCTTTTTATGGTTTGGTCGTGGCCTGCGAAGACGACGCAATGGTTGCCTCGATGTTGCCCAGTATGATGCGGCCGGTCGCGACCTATGGCTTTTCGGATGAGGTCGACTATCAGGTGGTGAACTGGGTTCAAAAAGAACAGTACAGCCGGTTTGACGTGATTCGGCCAGAGCCGCATCCGACCTTGTCGATCGAGTTTGGAATGCCTGGCCGGCACAATGTTTTGAACGCGGTGGCAGCGGTTGCGGTTGCAACGGATGAAGGCCTCGCCGACGAGGCCATTTGTCAGGGCCTCAAACAATTTTCTGGCGTTGGACGACGGTTCGAGGTGCACGGTCAGTGCGCGATGACCCAGCGCCAATTTTTGTTGATCGATGATTATGGTCATCATCCGAATGAGGTACGAGCGACCATTGAGGCAGTCCGCAAGGGGTGGCCTGGACGCCGACTGGTCATGGTGTATCAGCCCCATCGTTACTCTCGCACCGCCGAGCTATTTGATCAATTTATTGAGGTGCTGGCATTGGTTGATGTGCTACTGATTTCCGAAGTTTATGCAGCAGGCGAGGCCGTTATTCCAGGTGCAACCGGCGCTGACCTTCATCGAAAGCTCAAGGCTCGAGGGCTTTCAGAGCTGCATTGGTTGGCCGAGCTGTCGATGGCGACCGAGGTTTTAAATCAGTGCATCCGAGAAGCAGATGTCGTGCTGACGCAAGGCGCGGGTGAGACTGCAAAGCTTTCGTTTGATTTGGCGAGCCAGTATCGCTGTGAGGTGGCGGCATGAATTGTCCTAGGGTGCTGTTTGGCGTATCCCACCATGTCCTTTGTGCTCTGCTACTGCTGCTGATGATGCCGTCAGTGCAGGCTGCAAATGATCCCAATAGGGCAAGTGATCTTCGGTACATGATGATCTTAGGTGACGTTGGCGAGGGCGAGCGCGATCAAATTAGACGGGTTGTGTTAGCGATGGAGGATGCCCTAAATGATATTGATGAAGTGAGAGCCCAAGTTGAGGGGCTGTCCTGGGTCGCTGCCGCCGAAGTGCAATTTAATTGGCCGGATGAGTTGACCATTCGCGTTCATCCTGAGCGCGCCATTGCTTATTGGAATGAAAGCGCTTTTATCAATAAAGAGGGCATTGCCTTCCAGTCGAGGTTTCATGCGGGCATTGATTTGCCGCATCTTTACGGGCCAGAGGATCAGGTCGATGAGGTCATGCGGCGCTATCTCGAAATACGGCGTGCACTACCTGATTTTTTGATTGAAATGGTCGAGGTGAGAGCGCGAGGCGCCGTGGCGTTCGAGCTCCGAGCGGGTTGGCAGGTTTTGCTGGGCAGCAATGATGTCAGTGAGCGGTTGCAACGATCGGTTGTTGTGATCAGTCGGCTTGAGCGGATGGGGGTTGATCCGACCAACACGCGAATCGATGCACGTTACACCGATGGCGTGGCGATTAATGGCCCGATTCCAACGACAGAGGTTCTCCTAACGACGCACCAAAATTCAATAGAAGGTAACAAGCTATGAGTAATGCCAACAAAAATCGCATTATTGTGGGCCTCGACATAGGAACATCGAAAGTGGTTGCCATTGTCGGAGAGATTAATCCTGAGGGTCGGTTAGAGATTATTGGTCTGGGCAGTCATGGCTCCAAGGGCCTAAAAAAAGGCGTGGTGGTTAATATTGAATCGACCGTGCAGTCGATCCAGCGCGCGATCGAAGAAGCAGAATTGATGGCAGGATGTCAGATCCAGTCTGTGTACGCCGGCATTGCCGGCAGTCATATCCGCAGCATGGGGTCGCATGGCATCGTTGCGATCCGAGACCGAGAGGTGTTCCAGCCTGACATTGATCGGGTGATCGATGCAGCGCAAGCGGTTGCGATTCCTGCTGATCAGAAAATCCTCCATATTTTGCCTCAAGAATTCATCATTGATACCCAAGAAGGGGTCAAGGAGCCGCTGGGGATGTCAGGCGTTCGGTTGGAGGCAAAGGTGCATTTGGTGACCTGCGCCGTTAACGCGGCGCAAAACATTGAAAAATGTATTAAGCAGTGTGGCCTTGGGGTTGATGACATTATCTTAGAGCAGCTGGCATCAAGCTATTCGGTGTTAACTGAAGATGAAAAAGATCTTGGCGTCTGTATGGTGGACATTGGCGGTGGCACTTCCGACATCGCCATCTATACCGAAGGCGCGATTAAGCATACCGCCGTAATCCCAATCGCGGGGGATCAGGTCACCAATGATATTGCCATGGCCTTACGAACCCCGACTCAAAATGCCGAAGAAATTAAAATTAAGTATGCCTGCGCCTTAGGCTCACTTGCGGGTGAAAACGAAACGATCAAAGTGCCCAGTGTTGGGGAGCGGGAAGATCGAAGCTTGTCACGACAGGCGCTTGCTGAGGTCGTCGAGCCAAGGTACGAGGAGCTGTTCACGTTGATTCAGGCTGAGCTACGCCGAAGCGGTTTTGAAGACCTCATCCCTGCTGGCATCGTGCTGACCGGTGGCGCCTCGAAAATGGAAGGTGTGGTCGAGCTGGCGGAAGAGATTTTCCATATGCCAGTCAGTATTGGGAAGCCGAAAAATGTGTCTGGGCTGGCTGATATCGTCAGAAACCCAATTTATGCAACCGCCGTTGGCCTGCTTCAGTATGGCGCAGCCCAAGGCGATCGCGCGGGACGGCCCGCCGCGGCAGAAGCTGCGGGTGATTCGATGTGGTCAAAAGTTAAACAATGGCTGTTAGGAAATGAATCCTAATCGCTTCAAATATTCATAATTCTGGAGATGTTTCTATGTTCGAACTAGTTGATAACCAACCCCAACATGCAGTTATAAAAGTCATTGGCGTCGGTGGTGGTGGCGGCAACGCTGTGCAGCACATGGTAGACCATCACATTGAGGGGGTCGAATTTGTCTGCGCCAATACGGATGCGCAAGCGTTGCAGCGGTTAACTGCACGAACGTTATTGCAGCTCGGCTCGGACATTACCAAAGGCCTTGGGGCCGGAGCGAATCCAAGCATGGGTAAGAGCGCGGCCTTAGAGGATAAAGAGCGGATTCAAGATGTGCTCGAAGGCGCCGACATGGTGTTCATTACCGCCGGGATGGGCGGTGGTACCGGTACAGGTGCCGCGCCGATCGTCGCGCAGATTGCGCGAGAGCTTGGTATCTTGACCGTCGCCGTGGTCACCAAGCCTTTTCCGTTTGAAGGGCGCAAGCGCATGCAGATTGCTGAAGCCGGGATTGCCGAGCTGTCAGAATATGTTGATTCGCTAATCACGGTTCCGAATGAAAAACTGCTGTCGATCATGGGGCAGGATACGCCGCTCTTGGAGGCCTTTGGCGCGGTAGATGACGTGCTATTGGGTGCGGTGCAAGGCATTGCCGACCTAATCATCCGACCCGGCATGATCAACGTCGATTTTGCGGATGTTCGAACCGTGATGTCGGAGATGGGCATGGCGATGATGGGCAGTGGTGCAGCAGTCGGTGGCAATCGAGCCTTGGAAGCCGCGGAAGCCGCGGTTAGGAGTCCGCTCTTGGATGATATCGACTTCTCTGGCGCTCGCGGCATTTTGGTCAATATTGCAGCCGGTGTAGACATCACGCTAACCGAATTTTCGCAGGTCGGTGCAACGATTGAAAACTTTGCGTCGGACAATGCAACCGTTGTGATTGGTACGGTGATTGACCCAGAAATGGGTGAAGAGATGCGGGTTACCGTGGTCGCAACTGGCTTAGGCCTTGATAAGCTCAATAAAAACCCTGAGTTACCTGCGGCGCTGCGCAGACGACTTGCGGGCGATGGCGTGCCGGATTACCAGCAATTGGATAGACCGACCGTGATCCGAAATAAAGCAATCCAGGAGGGTGGTGCAGCTTCGACGGGTCAGCAGCAAGACCTTGAGTATTTGGACATCCCTGCGTTTTTGAGGCGACAGGCGGATTGATGATCAAAAATATTGGTCGAAGGCAGGCTGATAAAAGGCGGTAGAGGGCTTGGGGCGACTGCCGGGCGATTGGGGGTGCAGCGCGCAACTCACGGCCTAATCGCCTTAAGATACAAAGTGCATCAGCGGCTGCGTCGAACCAATTGACTTGGTTGGCGCTTTTTGTCTTGTAGCGGTGACGCCGAGGGCAGGCGGTTTTAAATATTCAATTCGATATTTAAAAGCAATATTTTGAATAAAATGC